>JAJZSA010000006.1 GCA_021822115.1 Pseudomonadota bacterium | reverse complement strand
CGATGGATGGGCAGGTGGGTGACCTGTTCGCCATCGATGCTGATCTCGCCGCCGTCGGCCGCGACCAGGCCGACGATCATGTAGAAACTGGTGGTCTTGCCGGCCCCGTTGGGGCCGAGCAGGCCGACCACCTCGCCGCTGTTCACGCGCAGCGAGACATCCTGCACCACGGTGCGGGCGCGGTAGGTCTTCTTCAGGGATTCAGTGCGTAGTTCGCTCATGGTGTTCACTGTCTGCTGTTGGCGTCCGTCGACAGTCGTTCGCTGGGGGTGATGTCCAGCGGGGCGGGGCTGCCGGCGGGTTCAGGCGGTTTGTCGCGCTTGGGTTGCAGCACGGCGCGCACGCGGCCGTCGCCGTTGTCCGGTGTGGTGCCGCCGCCGCGCGCTTCGAATACTTCGGTCTTGGTGCTGTAAGTGATGAAGGCGCCCTGCACCTCGTCCTGGCCGCGCTGCACGCGGGCGTGTTCGTAGAAATCGACTACCTCGGTGCGGGTGTCGTATTCGATGCGGTCGCCATAGCCTTCGGCATATTGGTCGGTGTCCTGGTAGCGCTGGCGGAACTTGGCGGGGTGGCCGTAGGCGGTCATGTGCTGATAACCGTTGGCGTCCTCGCGCACTTCGATGCTGTCGGCCTGGATGCGCAGCGTGCCTTGCAATAACTGTACGTGGCCTTCGAAGCGACTGACCTGGCGTGCATCGTCGATCAGCACCTTGTCCGCTTCCAGATGGATGGGCTTGTCGCGGTCGGCTTGTTCTGCCCTGCATGGGGCGACGCCCAGCGCAAGCGAAACGAACAGCAACAGCTCAATCGTTCTTCTCATGCTGTGCCCTCACTTGTTTCAGCAGTTTCACGGTGCGTGCCTGGTTGTCCATCTCCATGCCGATGGCATTGATGGTGTTGTAACGGTCGAACATCAGTACCGGGAAATCGGTCTCCGCCCAGTCACGGTCGGGGATGGCGTGCAGATATTCGGTATGGAAGTGTTTGTCGCTTGCCGGCGTCACACCGGGGCGCAGGACAGAGACATCCTCGCGCAGGAACACGTCCTCGCCTTGGCTGCTGAGCATGCCGCTGCGTGCCTGGATCTTCGTTGGCGCCTGTTCGCGCAGGAAGCTGGTCAGGTGCGGGTTCTCCAGATAGGTGGTGTCGTCGTCGGGGAAGTGCCACATCTTGTCGGTTTGCAGCGTGAAGCGCGGCTGGCCGCTCTGGTCGAGCGCGGTCGAGCGCAGGCCTTGTACCACGAAATCCACGTCATGGCGCTGTGCGCCGGTGGCAGGCTGCAAGGGTTGTACCTGCAGGTTCAGCCAGTAGCTGCCGAGCAGCAGGGCCAGCACCGGCAGCAGCGGCAACCAGCCACGCAAGCGTTCGATCAGCAGACCCTGGTTCATCTCGTCAGATAGGGCGCCAGTTGCGCCTCCAGCGTACCTTGCGCGGACATGATCAGTTCGCATACCTCGCGCACCGCACCGCTGCCGCCGGCATGCTGGCTGACGTAATCGGCGCGGTCGCGCACGCATTGCGGTGCCGCCGGTACGCTGAAGGCGACGCCGACGTTGAGCATCGCCGGCAGGTCCACCACGTCATCGCCCATGAAGGCGGCCTGTTCCGGTTGCAAGCCGAGCTCGGTCAACAAAACGCGCATGGCGGCGAGTTTGTCTTCCACCCCTTGGTGCAGGTGCTGGATACCCAGGTTGCGTGCGCGCAGTTCGACGCAACGCGAGGTACGGCCGGTGATGATGGCCAGCTCGACGCCGCTGTTCTTCAGCATCTTCAGACCATGGCCGTCGAGTGTGTTGAAACGTTTGCTTTCTTCGCCGGAATCGGAAAGGTACAAGCCACCGTCGGTGAGCACGCCATCGACATCGAAGGCGATCAGGCGCAGGGGCTTGATGCGGGCCGCGAGCGTCATCAGATGACCTTGGCCTTCAGCAGGTCATGCATATTGAGTGCGCCCACCAGTTTGCGGTTGGCATCGATGACCAGTAGCTGGTTGATGTTGTACTGCTCCATCAATTGCACGGCCTCCACCGCCAGTGCGTCCGGGCCGACCGTGCGCGGGGTGCGCGACATCACTGTGCTGACGCGCGTGGTATTGAAGTCCAGGTTCTTTTCCAGCGTGCGGCGCAGGTCGCCATCGGTGTAGATGCCGAGCAGGTGATGATGGTCGTCCACGATGCCGGTCATGCCCAGTCCCTTGCGCGTGATCTCCAGCACGGCCTGGGCCAGCGTGGCGTCCTCGCGCACCGAGGGGATGCTGGCGTGGCTGTGCATGATGTCGCGCACATGGGTGAGCAGGCGTCGTCCCAGGCTGCCGCCGGGATGGGAGCGGGCGAAATCGGCTTCGCCGAAGCCCTTGGCGTCGAGCAGCGCCACCGCCAGCGCGTCGCCCAAGGCCAGTGCCGCGGTGGTGCTGGCGGTGGGGGCAAGGCCCATGGGGCAGGCTTCCTGTGCCACGGCGCCGTTCAGGTGCACATCGGCTTCGTGGGCGAGACTGGATTTCGGGTTGCCGGTGAGGCTGATCAGCTTGGCGCCTTGGCGTTTGAGCACCGGGACGATGGTCAGCAACTCGTCGCTCTCGCCGGAGTAGGAGATGCCGATGAATACGTCATCCTTGGTGACCATGCCCAGATCGCCATGGCTGGCTTCGCCCGGATGCACGAAGTAGGCCGGGGTGCCGGTGCTGGACAGCGTCGCCGCGATCTTGCGCGCGATATGGCCCGATTTGCCCATGCCGCTCACGATCACGCGCCCTTTACAGGTGAGGATCAGGTTGAGCGCATCCAGGAATTCGGTATCGATACGGTCGGCCAGCGCCTTGACGGCATCGGCCTCGATGGTGAGTACGCGGCGCGCCAGATCGAGGGCGCGCGGGGCTGCGGGGGCGGGTCTGTTCATGGCGCGGATTATAGGGGAAGTGCCTTGCCGTGTCTTTGCCGGCAGCGGCGGGAGCGATTTTGAAAGTTAACCAAGATAAGGCATCATCAGCTGCATGAACCACTCTCTGCAATTCCTCATCATCCTGCTTGCCGCCGCGGTTTTTGTGGTGGTGTTGTTCCGTCAATTGCACCTGCCGGCCATGCTGGGCTATCTCATCGTTGGTGTGCTGATCGGGCCGCATGCGCTGGGCTGGATACCGGATGCGCCGGAGACGCGCCATCTGGGCGAGTTCGGCGTGGTGTTCCTGATGTTCAGTATCGGTCTGGAATTCAGCTTGGCCCGTTTGCGCGCCATGCAGCGGCTGGTGTTCGGCCTGGGTACGGCGCAGGTGGTAGCCACCATGCTGCTGGTGATGCTGGCTTCGCTGTTCTTCGACTTGGGCTGGGCTGCCGGCCTGGCCCTGGGCGGCATCCTGGCCATGTCTTCTACCGCCATCGTGAGCAAGATGCTGGTGGAGCGCGCCGAGCTGAATGCTCCGCACGGACAGAAGATCATGGGGGTATTGCTGTTCCAGGATCTGGCGGTGGTGCCGCTGATCATCCTGATCCCGGCGTTGGGCGCGCATGACGACAACCTTTCGGCGACGCTATCCTACGCGGCGCTGAAGGCCATTCTGGTACTGTCCGCATTGTTGTTCTTCGGACAGCGCTTGTTGCGGCCCTGGTTCCATGTGGTGGCGCGCCAGAAATCCTCCGAGCTGTTCATGCTCAACGTGCTGTTGCTCACCCTCGGGCTGGCCTGGCTGACCGAGCTTTCCGGGCTGTCCATGGCATTGGGGGCGTTCGTGGCGGGCATGCTGATCTCGGAGACCGAATATCGCTATCAGGTGGAGGAGGATATCAAGCCGTTCCGCGATGTGCTGCTGGGCCTGTTCTTCGTGACCATCGGCATGATGCTCGATATGCATGCGCTGATCGCCGGCTGGGGCTGGGTACTCCTGTTGCTGATGATCCTGATCCCGTTCAAGGCCTTGGTGGTGGCGTTGCTGGTGAAGGCCTTCTCCGGGGATTGGGGCGCCTCATTGCGTACCGGCCTCGGTCTGGCGCAGGCAGGCGAGTTCGGCTTCGTGCTGCTCACCTTGACCGGCGGCGCCAACCTGCTGCCGCACGACGTGATGCAGAACGTGCTGGCGGCCATGCTGGTCTCCATGCTCATCGCGCCTTTTCTGATCCAGCATGCGGAAAGTATCGTGCGGCGCATCTCGCCGGACGAGTGGATGAACAGCGCCATGCTGATGCATCAGATCGCCGTGCAGAGCATGAGCAGCAACCAGCACGTGATCATCTGCGGTTACGGGCGCAGCGGCCAGGCGCTGGCCGCGTTCCTCAAGAATGAAAAGGTCAGCTTCATCGCGCTCGATCTCGATTCGCGCCGGGTGCACGAGGCCAGTTCGGCGGGTGAGCGCGTGGTCTATGGCGATGCCGCCAAGCATGAAGTGTTGCAGGCCGCCGGGTTGATGCGCGCCAAGGCTTTGGTCATCACCTATGACGACAAGCATTCTGCGCTCAAGATATTGCGTCATGTGCAGCAGGACCGGCCGGATCTGCCGGTCATCGTGCGCACTGCCGATGACAGCAACGTCGAGGTGCTGAAGAAAGCCGGTGCTACCGAGGTGGTGGCCGAGGTACTGGAGGGGAGCGTGATGCTTGCCTCCCAGGCGCTGTTGATGGCGGGCATACCGTTGAGCCGTGTGGTACGTCGTGTGCAGGAAGCGCGCGCGCGCCGCTACAGCATGTTCAGCGGCTACCTGCGCGGTCGCTCCGAAGAGGCTCCGGAAGAGACGGACAGCGTGCAACCGCGCTTCCAGAGCGTGCTGTTGGGTGAGCAGGATAAGGCGGTCGGCATGCGTCTCGGCGATCTCAAACTGGCGGAGTTGAACATCGAGGTCAATGGCGTGCGTCGTCACAACGTACTCGGCAATCAGCCGTCGGACGACATGTCGCTGCGTGCCGGCGATGTGTTGTTGCTGTTCGGCCAGCCCATGATGCTCGAGGCCGCCGAAAAACGTTTGCGGCAGGGGTGAGTCGTGACGTCCCCGGTTACCAGCTAAACGCCCAGGCAGGCCAGATACATCCCTTCCGGGTCGATCTCCTGATTGGCGATGGCGTCACTGTCCCCATGTCCGCGTGCGATGCGCATCGCGCCCTTCGCCGTATCGCCATCATCCATCATGGTGTCGAGTTGCCTGACCAGGCGGCCGGGGATGTCATCCGTGCAGATGAGGTAGTGCCGGTCGAGACCGCGGATGGGGGCAGGCTCGACGGTGCGCGGCTGCACATCCGTCGCGGGGCTGAACGGCACATAGCCGCTCGTCGCAGCCTCGGTGTTGTCGGGTGCGGTCGTCTGCTGCCAAAGCAGGAAGGGCTTGTTCAAAGTGTCTGCCAGCTCTTGCTCGATTGGCCGGGTCGCCGCTCCCTGACTCGCGTCAGCTTGCTGCACCGGGATGTGGCGTCCATACGAGCCGTTCTGATAACTGAACAATGCGGATTGCAGATCGCGGAAGTCGTGGGCCAAGCTCTGAGTTTTGGAATTGTCCGCCAACTCGCGACCTTTCACGGTGAGCGTGACCAGCAAGCTGGCGACCGCGATACCTACGGCCACATTCTGCATGGTGAAACCTGATTGTGTGTGCCTCATAACCACTTCCTTGCACATGGATTACTGTGCGCGGAAGGTATGCACTAAGCGTGCCACATCGTTAGTTGTTTAAAAATCAATATTGATTTGAGTCTTCGGAATGCCTTCAAGTAGCTGGCGACGAGGTGACGTCGTTTGCTGTCGGGATTCCGGAATGGCAAAGAAAAAGCCCGCCTTGCGGCGGGCTTAGATATGCAGCTTTTTATGCTACTTAGAATCCCATACACACGTTGTAGGGAGAGTCCTCTGCAATAGAGGCGGTGGCGGTTGCAGTTGCAACGCCTGACGCTGCGACCATCATGGAACCAGCGGCGGTATTGCCATCATCCATGGCGATATCCAGTTGTTTGGCGAATTTCCCTGGAACGTTAGCCGAGCACACGATATAGGTGCCGCGGAGCCCGGTTATCGGGTTGTTTGTGCCGCTGTTGGTTATGCCGATGTTGCCGCCAATTGTATTGGTCGGAATGTAAGCGGAATCTGTGGTCGTTGTTGGTCCCGGGGCGATACCCGCTAGGCGAATCTGTTGCCAGAATTGAAAGGATTCGCCTGACGTGGCATCCCATGCGCCATCAATAACGCCATTGCCATCCCCTTTGGTGATGGTCACTGATACTCCGGAAACAGCCAAATGCGAATCTGCTTTGCTGTCGTCACCCGGCAGAGCTCGGTATTTGTCTTGGTATGCATAAATGTAGATGGGTACATTTTTAAAATCGGTAGCCAAGTTCTTCACCTTGGCGCTGTTGATCAGTTCTTGCCCTTTCAGCACGCCGCCCAGCAGCAGGCCGATGATCACCAGCACGATGGCGATCTCGATCAGGGTAAAACCGGATTGTTTTTGCTTCATCATATTCTCCAGTAAGTCGATAATGTGGCCTTGGTGGTCTGCGCTAGGCGCGCCCCGAGGCTTCTGCGGCTTCGTTGTTGCAGCATGACTAATGCAAATCACGTGCCAGCGATGCGGGTGGATTGAGTTGGTTGGAATATCTTTTATAAAACAAACAAATGCAATCTTGCGCTGCTTGGGTTTGAAGTGCTGACTTGGCGCGCCTGAGGATATTGTGACGAAAAGAGGACAGGTGTTGACGATATGGCGACAATGATTCCTGCGCGATGGGTGGTATCCAGTCGTTGGCTCACCGTGGCCATGCTGGTGTTGTTGCACATGGCGCTCTGGTTGGGTATCGAGCATATGTGGGCGCGGCCCTTGTTGCTGGCGCATCTCGGTGTGTTCTTGCTTTGGCAGCCGTTGTGGCGCAGCGAGACGCGTTTGGGCTGGTCCAGTACGCTGGTGGTGTTGGGGGTGAGTCTGGCGTCGCTGGTATGGTTGAACTGGTGGATTCTGGCGTTCTGGCTGGGGGGCTTGTTCGCGCTGGTCGGTGCGCGTGCCATTTCCTTCTATGCACGTTGGCAGCGGATATTCCACCTGCTGGTGATGGCCTACCTACTGGCAGTATTGCTGTTGCATGTGACGCCGCATCTGTTCGGTTTGCCGGCATTCGATGAGGTGATGCACAACCTCATGGCTTATGCCTTGCCTTCCTTGTTGTTGATCATGGCTGTGCTGCCGGTCGAGAAGGAGAGGCCGGATGCCGTGCAGGCGGTCGATTTCTTCTACGTCCTGTTGTTGTTCACCTTGTTGGCCCTGTTGGTGCTTGGCAGTCTGGCATTCATGACCTTGAATCGGGTGGATTACCTGGAGGCGCTGCTGCGCACCCTGTTTCTCATTGCGGTCGCGTTGTTCCTGCTGGGGGCGCTATGGCAATCCAATCTGGGGCCCTTCGGTTTGCAGGGCAGTTTTTCCCGCTATGTGCTGTCCATCGGCACGCCGCTGGAAGCCTGGCTCAAACAGTTGGCGGCCGATGCGCAGAGCGAGAGTTCGCCGCGCGAGTTTCTGGAGAGCGCCAGCAATCATATGGTGGAGATCTCCTGGATCGCCGGCATGGCGTGGGTGGCGGATGAAGGTCATGGAACGCTGGGGTATTCCACGCCTTATCGCGTGGAGTTGAGCGAGCGCGACCTCGCCGTGACCTTGTTCACGCGCCAAGCGGTCGCGCCGACGGTGATGATGCACATGCGGCTGCTGGTGCAGGTGGTAGGCTATTTCTATCAAGCCAAGCGACGCGAACAGCGCCTGCGCGAGATCACCCGCCAGCAGGTGATCTATGAGACCGGTGCTCGTCTGACGCACGATCTGAAGAACATGCTGCAATCCTTGTTCGCGCTGACTTCGATCGCACAACATGACATCGCCAAGGCGCAGCCCGTGTTGCAGCATCAACTGCCGGTATTGACGCAGCGCATCGAGACCTTGCTGGGCAAGCTCAAGTCGCCTACGCAAGAAGCCGAGATGCCTCTCGTCGAATTGGCTGAGTGGTGGGAGGCCTTGGTGCAGCGTTACCAGTTGCGCGGTATCGAATGGCGGATCGTCGGTGAACTGGCGGACATCCGTATCCCCGGCGGCATGTTCGATTGCGTGCTGGACAACCTTATCGAAAATGCCACCAACAAACGCTTGCGTGAGGCCGGGCTGCGTATCGTCGTCACGCTGGATGGGGCGACGGGCGGGGTGAGCGTCTCCGATAGCGGTAGCGCCATCCCGGAAGCGCGCGCGCAAAAGATGCTGCATACCATCCTGCCTTCCGAGGATGGGTTGGGTGTCGGGCTGTATCAGGCGGCACGCTGGGCGCAGCAGAGCGGATTCGAATTGCGGCTGGTGAGAAACGAGCCGGGCTGTGTGGAATTCGGTCTCAGTAAGGCGGAATGAAATGATTGTTGCAATCCTGCAACACAACACAACAAATCTTTGACACATTCTTCACGCTTTCTTTATCTTCGCGTCCCAATGGTTGCGGGCCTGTAAGGCCTTAGCCATTTAAAGGGTAATTTCAAAATCCAACGAGGAGAAATTTAATGAAGAAAGTAGCTCTCTCTCTGGCAGGCGTTCTGGCTGCAGCAGCCTTCGCTCCGGAAGCTTCCGCTATCCCGGCGTTCGCACGTCAGACCGGCATGGCTTGCTCTGCTTGCCACGCACAGCACTTCCCGGTTCTGAACGGTTTCGGCCGCGCATTCAAGTCCGCTGGCTTCACCATGATGGGCGCACAAGAGAAGGTGGAAGGCGAGCACCTGTCTCTGCCGGCAGTGATGAACGCAGCTACCTTGTTGAAGGTGCGTTATCAGAAGTCTAACGGTGCCGCTCCTGCGACTCCGACCCTGGACAACACCAACTCCGGCGACTGGCAGTTCCCGGATGAGTTCTCCCTGTTCTTCGGCGGCCGTGTTGCTGACAATGGCGCTATGAAGGTCGGTATGATGATGGAAAACAACCTGGCGAACCCCGGTGGTGCACTGGCAGCTGGTCTGCGCGTGCCTGTCGTGTTCGACATGGACTCCGTCAAGCTGTCCGTGATCCCGTTCACTACTGACGCTCTGGGTGCCTTCTACGGCTACACAGAGTCCAGCACTGGCGTGAACCGCGCGATCCGTTGGGCTGAGCACCGTAAGGAAATTTCCGCTTACCAGTACACTGGTATCGGTAACGGCGCCAACACCGGTCTGGCTTTCGTGGCACACACCGACATGGGCTACATCAACGTGTCCCGTTTCGCACCGCAGTTCGTGAATGCCTACGAGATGTCTTCCACTGCTGTTGAACTGGCCTTCACTCCGACCATCGCTGACTTCGCAACTGTGATCACCGTTGACGCACTGTCCGGCTCCAGCTACGACGCCAACATGGCTCTGCAGCAGACCAAGGGTACTGGCTTCTCTGCCCAGGCTCACGGCGAACTGGCAGGCATGGAAACAGGCCTGTATGCAACCTACTCCAAGACTGACGCCACCAGCATGTTCGGTGACAAGCAGGCTATGACTGTTGCTGGTGACTTCACTGTGATCCCGCACACCCTGTCTCTGGGTCTGGCAATTCGTAGCGCCAAGTCTGCTGGTGTGAACGACAATGCAACGACCGTCACTGCCGTGTACGACCTGGCACAGAACGTTGCTGGCGTGGTGAACTTCACCAAGTACAGCAAGGTGCAAGGTACCAATGGCGACAACTTGGTCACCATGATGCTGGAAGCCGCTTGGTAATTCAAAGCTGACATGAGGGGCTGGTTCGCCAGTCCTTCACCAAGCGATGAAACCAATGAAACAGGGAAGACTTCGGTCTTCCCTGTTTTTTTATGGGGTTTCGCAGTGGTGATGCAGGTGCCAGTGGGGCGTCAGAAGTGCAAGACGCTCACTTGTTCAGCGTCGACGCGCAAGGCGTTGGCGTGGGTATCCCAATCTCCCAGCACCCAACGTTCGCAGGTGTGCCCGTCCAGATGATGCAGATGGTGCGCCGGGCGATGAGTGTGGCCGTGGATCAGGCGCGGGTAGTTGTGGTCACGCAGTAGCTGATGCACTGCTTGAGCATTCACATCCATGATCTCGGCACTTTTACTGCGTTTGGAATCTTCGCTTTGTTGGCGTAACTGTTCGATCTGCGCCTTGCGCTGGGCCAATGGTCGTGCCAGGAACTCGGTGCGCCAATCGTTGCTGCGTACCAAGGTGCGGAATTGCTGATAAGCGGTATCGTCGGTGCATAACGCGTCACCGTGGCTGAGCAGGGTAGGTGTGCCGTAGAGGTCGATCAGCGTCGGATCGGCCAGCAAGCTGGCATGGCAGGCGTTGGACAGCGCGCGATCCATGAGGAAGTCGCGGTTGCCGTGCATCAGATAGAGGCGCGTACCCTGCGCATCCAGTGCTGCCATTGCGCCGCAGAGGGTGCGATGGAAAGCGCTATCGAGATCGTCATCCCCGGCCCAATACTCGAACAGGTCGCCCAGGATGTAGAGCGCTTCGGCTTGTGGGGCGATAACGGCGAGGAATTTCAGGAATTGCTCGCTGGTCTGCGGATGCGCTTCGCTGAGATGCAGATCAGAGATGAAGAGGGAATGTGGCATCAGGATACGGGATTCGGGATACAGGATAAGGGAGGTTGAGGCGGCACCCCTGAATCCTGTATCACGTATCCTGACTCCTTACTGAACGACTTCTGCCTTGGTGATGACGACGTCTTCCTTGGGCACGTCTTGATGGAAGCCGCTGTTGCCGGTCTTCACTTTCTTGATGGCGTCGACCACGTCCTTGCCTTCCACCACCTTGCCGAATACGCAGTAGCCCCAGCCTTGCGCATTGGGCGCGCTGAAGTTGAGGAAGCTGTTGTTCTTGACGTTGATGAAGAACTGCGCGGTGGCGGAGTGCGGATCGTTGGTGCGCGCCATGGCGATGGTGTAAGCCTCGTTACCCAGACCGTTGTCGGCTTCGTTCTTGATCGGCGCCTTGGTGTTCTTTTGCTTCATGCCAGGCTCGAAACCGCCGCCCTGGATCATGAAGCCGTCGATCACGCGGTGGAAGACGGTGCCATCGTAGAAACCGCTGTTCACGTAATCGAGGAAGTTCTGCACGGTGGCAGGGGCTTTCTCTGCGTCGAGTTGCAGGGTGATGACGCCGAAGTTGGTATGGAGTTTGACCATTTTCATCTTTCCTTTGGTTGTGGATGCAGCATGTGCGCCGGCGGCGAAGCTCAGTGCACACAGGAATGCGAATGCGAGGCGGATGAATCTCATCAGGCGGCTCCTTCATAGACGATCTTCCAGCCGTTGCCGTCACGCTGCCAGTATTGGCGCTTGTGCATGCGGTTGGAGAGGTTGTTGCTTTGATAATCCTGCTCGAAATCGACCACTACCAGCCCAGGCTGGGTCGGATAGGCGAACAGGCTCAGATTGTCGACCTTCACTTTGATCCATTGCTTGGCGGCGTTGACCTGGCGTTTCTGTTCGGCGAAGGCGGCGCGGTCTACGTCGCCGGTAGAAAAGCTATCGGCGTAATGCGCCAGATAGCGGTCGGTATCGCGGCTCTCCCAATCGCTGCGCCATTGCTCGATGGCATGCAGCAGCGAATCGCGCTCGGTCATCGTGTTCTGGTCCATCCAGTCGATGCCGTTGCTGATGACGACCGGCGTGTGGCCGATATCGATGTCCTTGCCAAGACGCAGCAGGTCATTGTTGGCGAGCACCACGCAGCCGCTGCTGGCGCGCGGCGGACGGCTGTAGGTGTCCGAAGGGGTGCCGTGCAGCCAGATGCCATAACCGCTACGTCCTGCGCGTTTGTCCCATTCGTTCGGGTAGCTGAGCGGGTAGGCTGCTGCGCCGTAGAAGTCGGTGAGCTTGGCGCGCGGGATGTAGCTGCTGACGAAATAGACGCCGAGCGGGGTCTTCTTGTCGCCTTCTACCACCTTGTCTGCCCCCTTCTTGCCGACGCTGACATAGAAGTCGCTCACATAGCGCGGCGTACCGTTCACGTTCTCGTACAGATACAGCGTCGATTTACTGGTGTCGACGACGATCACGTGGCGCTGCTGCGGATTGAGTCGCCACAGATAGCTCGGCACGGCGACGGGTGGTTGTTGCTGGGCGCGATGCAGGCGCACGCGCGCTTCGTCGCGCAGATCCTGCACCTGGTCGCGCGGGGCGTTCGGCGCATTCCCGAAATCGCTGATGGGGCGGGCGCGGGCCAGCAGCAGATCGCCTTTCACCAATTGGGCGAGCTTGAAGTTGGGGTTGCTCTTGAGGATGGAGTCGACCTCGTTCAGCGCAATGTCCAGCCGGTTCTCGCTGACCGCCTGCAAACTCTTCACGAGCTGCTGCTCCATCGCGCGCGAATCAGGCTCGGCCGCAGCGCCTGTGGATAGGCAGGTCAGCAGGCAGAGCAGGGTGGGGTGTAGCCGTTTCATCTGCTATCAATCGTTGCTGCGTTCTTCGGCGATCTGCCAGCCTTTGCCGGTTTTCACCCATTCCAGCGTCTTGTCGTTGGCACTCTTGAAATGGGGGGCTGTGTAGTGCTGGCGGAAGCTCACGTTGGCGTGTGTCGCATCGATGAGCGAGACCTTGACCTCTTCGAGCTTGACCTGGATGGACTTCGGCTTGCTGATACGTTCGCGACGCACCTTTTCCCAAGCTGCACGCGATTCGCCGCCCGGGATCTTGAAGTCCGGCGCATAGAACGACAGGTAGCGCTTCACGTTCTTGGTCGACCAAGCGGCGGCCCAGTCATGGGTGGCTTGCAGCAATTCGGGGCGGATATCCGGTGCAGGCTTGTTGGCGACTGGCGCAGCCGGCGCGACCGCGGGGGACGGGGTGGCTGCGGCGACCGGTGCCGCCGGTTTGGCGGGTGCAGGAGCGGACGCCGCCGCAATCGGTGCCGATGCAGACGGTGCGGGAGTCGTTGCTGGCTGCGCAGCAGGGGCCGCATTGGCCAGGGCCGGTGTCGCCGGTTTGCTGTTGTTGCGATTGCCCTTGCCGAACAGGTCGCGGATCAAGGCCAGCTTGGTCTGGGTGCCGGTATTGTTCTTGTCGAGTTGCAGTGCGCGGTCGTAGGCTTCGCTCGCCATCTTGGCGTAGATGTCGCCCAGGTTCTCATGCGCGGTGGCATAGCTGGGGTGGGTGCGGATCGCCATCTCCAGCGCGATCTTGGCCTTCTCGTACTGCCCTTGTCCCGCATAGAGCACAGCCAGGTTGTTGTAGGGTTCGGGTAGCTCGGGATAATCGTTGGTCAGTCCGGTGAAGATGTCGATGGCTTCCTTCGTCTTGCCTTGCTCATTCACGATCAGGCCTTTCAGGAAGCGCGCCTGGGCATCCTTGGGTTTGCTGGCCAGCACGGCGTCGACCTTTTCCAGGGCTTGCGGCAAATGTCCTTGCTTGAACAATTTGTTGGCATCCTGGATCTCGTCTGCCTGCGTGGCGGAGGAGAACGCCAGCAGGAAGCAGAACAGGGAGCCGGTCGCTAAACGATAGAATCTTTGCATTTGGTCTTTTTCTTGAGTGGGTTACAGTGCGGGAAGGTCGCAGAACGCACGCGATTCTATCAAAGAAGCGGGCGGCACACACAGAATGCCCACACAAGCACCGGTGGGGGCGGCCCAAGGCGGGTTTCAGGTAGAATCGCGCAATCTTTTGATTGCATCCTGGTATCGCTATGAGCAGCAACACACCCGCACCGACCCCCGTCTCCAACTTCATCCGCACCATCATCGACGCCGATCTGGCCTCCGGCAAGCATCAGAGCATCGCCACGCGCTTCCCGCCCGAGCCCAACGGCTATCTGCACGTCGGCCACGCCAAATCCATCTGCCTGAACTTCGGCCTCGCGCAGGATTACAAGGGCACCTGCAACCTGCGTTTCGACGACACCAACCCAGAGAAGGAAAGCGAGGAGTACGCGCAATCCATCCAGGACGACGTGCGCTGGCTCGGATTTGAATGGAACGGCGAAGTGCGCTGGGCCTCGGACTATTTCGACGCGCTGTACGACTTCGCGGTCGAGCTCATCAACAAGGGCCTGGCCTATGTGGACGATCTGACGCCGGAGCAGATGCGCGAATATCGCGGCACGCTGAAAGAGCCGGGCAAGAACAGCCCTAACCGCAGCCGTTCCGTGGCCGAGAACCTCGACCTGTTCACCCGCATGAAGAACGGCGAATTCGCCGACGGCGCGATGGTGCTGCGCGCCAAGATCGACATGGCCTCGCCCAACATCAACATGCGCGACCCGGTCATCTACCGCATCCGCCGCGCGCACCACATCCGCACCGGCGACAAGTGGTGCATCTACCCGATGTACGACTACACCCACTGCATCTCCGACGCGCTGGAAGGCATCACCCATTCCATCTGCACGCTGGAATTCGAAGATCATCGCCCGCTGTATGACTGGGTGCTGGACAACATCACCATCCCCTGCCACCCGCGCCAGTACGAGTTCTCGCGGCTGGAACTGCACTACACCATCACCAGCAAGCGCAAGCTGCTGCAACTGGTGAACGAGAAGAAGGTGAGCGGCTGGGACGACCCGCGCATGCCCACCATCAGCGGGATGCGCCGTCGCGGCTACACGCCGGAAGGCATCCGCGAGTTCGCCAGGCGCATCGGCGTCTCCAAGAGCGAGAACATCGTCGACATGGCGATCATGGAAGGCGCGATCCGCGAAGACCTGGAAACGCGCGCCCCGCGCGTGATGGCCATCATCAACCCGCTCAAGGTGACCATCACCAATGCCGACGGCGCGCAGACGCGCGAAGCCGACTTCCATCCCAACATGCCGAAACTGGGCAAGCGCATGGTGCCGTTCAGCAAGGACCTGCTCATCGAGGCCGACGACTTCGCCGAAGTGCCGCCCGCCGGCTGGAAGCGACTGACCCTGGGCGGTGAGATCCGCCTGCGCCACAGCTATGTGATGCGCTGCGACGAAGCAGTGAAGGATGCGAGCGGCAAAGTCATCGAACTCAAGTGCAGCATCGACCACGACACGCTGGGCAAGAACCCGGAAGGCCGCAAGGTGAAGGGCGTGATCCATTTCCTGTCGCGCGAGCATGCGCTTCCGGCCGAGATCCGTTTGTATGACCGCCTGTTCAACGTGCCGGAGCCGGATGGCGACCGCGATGTGGATTTTCTTACCCATCTCAATCCGCATTCGCTGGAGGTGGTTCAAGGCTGGGTCGAAGCCTGCGTGAAGGATGCCGTGCCGGAGACGCGCTACCAGTTCGAGCGTCTGGGCTACTTTGTCACCGATCGCCGCGACCATCAGCCGGGCAAGAAGCTGGTGTTCAACCGCACGGTGACGTTGAAGGATTCGTGGGCGAAAGAGCAAGCTTGACCGTCATACCGGCGCAGGGCGGTATCCAGCTAGTTAAATGGTCCGTGCGAAGCACGGACAAAACCAACTGCATGTTTGAAAAGCACTGGATACCGGCCTGACCGCAGGTCAGTTTATCCTGAGCCTGTCGAAGGGCCGGTATGACGAAATCGGAGAGGAGATGTGAACAAACTGCCCTGCGTTTATCTGCTCGCCAGCAAACGCAATGGCACGCTGTATGTCGGAGTGACTTCTGATCTGGTCAAACGGATTTGGGAACACAAGAACCACGTTGCCGATGGCTTCACCAAGCAGTACGGCGTGGATCAACTGGTTTGGCATGAAGTGCATGCAACCATGGACTCAGCCATTCTGCGTGAGAAAGCGCTCAAGGAATGGCAGCGAGCGTGGAAACTGAAATTGATTGAAAAGAGTAATCCCGACTGGAAGGATTTGTACGACTCGATATGTTAGGTCGTCATACCGGCGAAGGCCGGTATCCAGCCATAAAAGAAAACATCCGCGAAGCGGATACAAAACCAAACTGCATTTAAATAAAACCGCTGGATTCCGGCCGGCGCCGGAATGACGGCACAGGTAAGAGAAATGTTAAAAATCTACAACACCCTCGCCCGCGACAAGCAGGACTTCAAACCCATCGAAGCCAACAAGGTGCGCATGTACGTGTGCGGCATGACCGTGTACGACTACTGCCACCTCGGCCATGCCCGCGTGATGGTGGTGTTCGACATGGTGCAGCGCTGGCTCAAGGCTTCCGGTTTTGAGGTGACCTACGTGCGCAACATCACCGACATCGACGACAAGATCATCAAGCGCGCGGCGGAGAACAAGGAATCCATCCACGCCCTGACGCAGCGTTTTATCGACGCCATGCACGAGGATGCCGATGCGCTCGGCGTGCAGCGCCCCGACCACGAGCCGCGCGCCACGCAATACGTGCCGCAGATGCTGGCGATGATCGAGCAACTGGAACAGAACGGGCTGGCCTACAAGGCCGCCGATGGCGATGTGAACTACGCCGTGCGCAAGTTCGAAGGCTACGGCAAGCTCTCCGGCAAATCGCTGGAAGATCTGCGAGCCGGTGAACGTGTGGAAGTCGCCAGCGACAAGAACGACCCGCTCGACTTCGTGCTGTGGAAGCACGCCAAGGACAGCGAGGCCGACGAAGTGAAGTGGGATTCCAAGTGGGGCAAGGGCCGTCCCGGCTGGCACATCGAGTGCTCGGCCATGGGTTCCGAGTTGCTCGGCAAACATTTCGACATCCACGGTGGCGGCGCGGACTTGCAGTTCCCGCACCATGAGAACGAGATCGCGCAAAGTGAAGGCGCGCACCAGTGCCAGTACGTGAACTACTGGATGCACAACGGCTTCGTGCGCGTGGACAACGAAAAGATGTCCAAGAGCTTGGGCAACTTCTTCACCATCCGCGAAGTGCTGAAGAAATACGACGCCGAAGTGGTGCGCTTCTTCATCCTGCGCGCGCACTACCGCAGCCCGCTGAACTATTCCGACGCCCATCTCGATGATGCGAAAGGTGCGCTGACGCGACTCTATACTGCGTTGAAGTCAGTGCCCGCCAGCATGGGCGCGGTGGACTGGAACGAACCCTATGCGCAGCGTTTCAGGGCTGCCATGGACGATGATTTCGGCACCTCCGAAGCCATCGCGGTGTTGTTCGAGTTGGCGAACGAGGTCAACAAGACCCAGTCTCCAGCGCTGGCCGCACAACTGAAGGCACTAGCTGCTACGCTGGGTTTGCTGGAACGCGATCCGCAGACCTTCCTGCAAGGTGGCACCGTGGCGGGCGGGCTGGACGATGCGGCCATCGAAGCGCAGATCGCAGCGCGCATCGCCGCCAAGAAGGCCAAGGATTTCGCCAAGGCGGACCATATCCGCAAGGAATTGCTGGAAGCCGGGATCGTGCTGGAGGACTCAGCGCAGGGTACGACTTGGCGGCGCGCTTAAGGCAACTTGCCGGCGGCGACCATACGGTTGATCAATACCTGATTCGATAGCCAGATCATCAGGTCGTCGAACTCACCATTGCCTGCCGCAGAGGCGGTGATGGTGTGGCTTACAAAAAATCTGTCCGCATCCAAGTTTTCATTCTCGTCTGTGCCCGCGCCGCCACTAGCTCCGTTCTTCCCCGTAGAGAAAATTACGGCAGGAACTCCGGGGTCGGCAGTTAATGCTTGATCAGTCGCGCATGCTGAACCTGTAATGCCGGTTGCGGTGTTGCAAACAAGCAGGTTGGGATTGAGCGAAGACAGGCCGACAGTGGCAAGACCGTTGGACGACGTGTAAACATCTGTCTGGGCCGGGCTGCTGCTGTCCCAAGCGGTCACCGCATAACGAATCGGGTTGCCCCAGGCGTCTATGACTAAGCCTTGATCGTTCAGGGTCGAGATGCCTAATGTCGCGCCGGGGATGAAACCGTCGTAGAAGTTGCTGCATGGGCCACCGCCGACCGGGTTCTCCAAACCCTTGCTAGTGGTTGTGGCAGGGCAAGGCAAGCGGCCATTGATGATGGCGTAGCCGATCAAGGCCTGCTGGATATCGTTCAACTGCTTTCTGGTCTCGGTCAGGCGTTGCTGTTCGATCTGTCCCGAGATCGTCGGCAACAATCCTGCGAGTAGCAGGGAGATAATCGCCAGCACCATGGCCATCTCGACTAGGGTGAAGCCGTAAGCGGCAGGTGGTGAGGTGCGCGTTTTACTCATGGGCACTCGTTCTTGTCGTCCAGGCAGAGTGCCAGACCATTGACGGTGGCATACGTCGGGTCGGTATTGCGATAGGTTTCAAAAGTGGTCGTACTCGGAAGGTCGGTCTTGCCGGTCTTGTTAGCGCCTTCCAGGAAATTGCTTATGGTGCCAGTGATGGAGCGGTTCTGTCCTGCCATCGCGTTCGCGGCTACGGCGATCACTGCGTGATAGCTGCCGGAGCCGCCGTTGAGGTTGCCCGAACCGGAGATGGCAAGGCAGGTGCTACCCACCGTACAGGTTCCTGCGCCTCCGGGCTGGAAGCCATCCGCGATCTGCAAAAACACCCAGTCGCGCCAAGCGGACCAATATGCCGAGTTGACGAGTTGCTGACATGACGGAATGGAGTCCCAGCTGCCCGGCATGGTGCTGTCCCCGCCATTCAGTGAATTGAAAGCCGAGGTGAGCATATTCTGTAAAGTGGCGGTACAAGACAGGCCCGTGCAGTTGTCGGCATAGATGCCTGCCGCACGTGCCGGGTCTGTGGTGCTTTGATAGTAAGGGGCGTCCCGTGCAAAATCTTTCAGGTTGTCGCCCTTGTTGCGCAGTGTGCTGAGATAGCCGGTGCCTGCGATATAAGCATTCAGCGCATCCTGTACTGCCTGGATCTTGCTGCGCAGGTCACTGATCTGAACCGGTGTGAGTCCGCTCAGACCGCCGCCGGCAGTAGCGACACTGGGCATGTCCGGAAAGCGACCAAAACGCACATCTTGTGTGCCACTGCGATTGGGGGCGGTAGTCGTGTCGTCCAACTTCGCCGCCCACGGATATTTGTGATACAGGTTCGCAGCATCGGCAGCATAGTCATCCAGACAGCGTTTGGCCTGTCGTGCCACGCGTTTCTGGATGGTGTCCCAGATGTCGCGGCGTGTGATGAACACGAATTGATCGTTCACTGCCGAGGTGATGTTGCCGTTCGCATCGCGGTGTTCATGCGGCAGGATGAACTTGCCTGCGGCGATATCGCCATTGTCGATAAGGTGGGGCGCATCGTTCTCCAGATAAGCGGCCGCCGTATAGTTGCCGCCACAGGTGGGGGCAGAATTTCCTGTGCGGCTGGAATTGTTGTTGAGCGGAGCGCCAGGGGCGATTACGACTGCAACGATCTCGCCCGGACTGATCTCGTTGCCATTGCTGTCATATACGTGTAACTGCCCAGGCGTATCCCAATTCATTAAAGGTGGTGATGATTGAGTGCTTTTGTAATTGCCGGAGACTGCATACCACAGACATTCTCCGGCACCATCGATCAATGCAGGTAGATCAAGGGTACGCCAAGGAAATCTACCCAACACGTCCACATTCGTCGCGCCGCAGCTTTCTGAGGAACCTTCAGCATTGGCACCTGCCGAGCCATCGCTGTCTGGGCAAGGCAGGAATCCATGTGCCTTAGTGGGGTGGGTATCGCCATAGGTCACCGCATACCCGATCAATGCTTCCTTGGCGCGCGCCAGTGCATCGGCAGTGGTCTGGTTGCGTTTGTTCTGCAAGGCGGTGCCGCTGAGCGAGGTGACGAAGGCGGTGGTGATGCCGAGGATGAGGATCACCAGCATCACCATCATCACGCCGCCGCGTTGTCGGGCGGCCGGGAGCGGAGTGGGGGAGGTGTGCGCCATTACGAGCTCACTCGGCGGCCGATCCCGCCTGATCGAGGTCCAGCCGTTCGCCGACCTTCACGCGCACCGGGTTCGGGCGGCCGGGGATGGCGACCGGGACCGAGGCGGGCGTGCGACTGTCGGCGGTGCCGGCGGGTTGTTGTTTGCCGTTCACCCAGATGGTGCGTTTGCCGCCTTCGCGTTGCACTACGCCATTGACGATGAGGGTGCGGCTGTTGTCTGTCAGCGGACCGGTTTCGGGCACGTATTGCCGGTCGAGTTGCTGGCGCTCGGCCGGGGTGTAGAACAGGCGGCCCAGCCCGTTGGCCTCGGCTTGTGCGGTGAGCAGCAAGAGCAGCAGCAGGGACAGGCGCGGCATCATGATGCGTTCCTGTTCTTCATGGTGAACCAGCCGCCGTTGCAGTCGGCGCGCAGGGTGATACCGCCTTCACCGGCATCTGTGTTGCGCGATATGGCGCAGCCGTCGAGCAGGAACCAGCCGGGGATGCGTTTATTGAGCGCGTCCAGGAACTCGAGCAGTTGGCCTTCGTGCATCAGGTCGAACTGCATGGCCATGGGGCTGAGGCTGAGGTTGAAGTTGCCTGCGGCGAGCGGCGGGTTGGGGGCATAACCCTGTTGCGGGGCGATGGTGTATTTGAAATCCGGCACCAGATGCTGGCGGCGCAGGTTGTCCAGGTCTTCGATCCAGTCCAGGCGCTGTTCGTCGCCGATCACTTTCTGAGTTGCCAGTGCTTCATATTCCATCTGGTAGGCGGCCATGTTCTCCTGGTCGCTTTGCGCGGTGGCGAGCTGTTCGCGCGCGGCATTGAGCTGTTGCTGGGCTTGTTGCAGGTTGCGCAGCGCCGTTTGCTGGATGTTGGCGGAATATTCCACCAGCGCGACGGCGATGCCGATGCTCGCGCAGCAGGCCAGCAAGCTCCATTTGATCCGGCCCAGATCTTCGGTGGAGAAGCTCATGAGGGTTGCCTCCAGACGATCTTGAGGGTGAACTGTCCGGCCGATGAGTCGCTGGATTGTCCGCTGATGCTGCCCTTGGAGCTGATGTCCAGCGGCAGCGCTGTGGCGCTCACCGCATAGCCTTGTTCCACCAGCGCCTGTTCGAATTCTTGCAGATAGCGCAAGGCTGCGCGGTGGTCGTTGCCGAAACCGGTGAGCACGCCTTCGAAGGTGATGACCTGCGCCGGATAGGGCGAGGGGGCGGCATCCGCCGCACTGCTCTTCCAGGCCAGTTCGTTGACCGCGATGCGCGGGTAGCGGTCCATCGCGGTGCTCAGTCCTTGCAGCAGCATCTCGGGCGGTTGCGAATACTGGTTCAGGCTGCGCGCCAGCAGCACCGCCGTCTTCATGTCGGCGGCGGGCACCGTGGTGTTGGCGAAGTTGCTCTGGATGGCGCGGGTCTGTGCATTCAGGCGGGCGCTCTGCTGTTGCAGCGGCGCCGTCTCAGCGGCGAACTGCTGCGCCTGCCAATATGAGAGCGCGCCCCACAGCAGGCCGAGCAGCGCGATGAAGACCGCCAGACCATAGAGGATGAAGCGCAACTGCCACAGCATGAAGTAATGCGTATGGTGGGCATTGGCGTAATGGCTGGCCGGGGCTTTGCGCGCCATCAGGTTGAGGAACAGCGGCGTGCTGTCGGAATCCTCGATCGGCTGGCGGCATTTCAATTTGGCCGCGAAAGCGGTGATGTCGAGGAAATTGAAATGCAGGTCGCTCTCATCGGTCAGCGTGGCGCGGAGCTGGTTGATGTCCTGCTCGTGACACAGGATGAACACTTCCAGTGTCTCACCGGGCGGGGGCAGCGACAGGCTCTTCAGGTACTGCTGGGTGCGCGGCGTCTCGCTGATGATGGTGTCGATCAAGGAGGCGTTGCCGTTGATCGGGATCAGGCGCGAGAAATGCAGCCGCTTGTCGTGGAAGTAGGTCTGGCGCAGGCCGGCCTCGCGCTCCCAGGTCAGCAGCAGTACATGTTCGGCGTGGATGTCCTTGAGCAGCGGTACGCAGATGTTGGGCACCGAATAGATGCCGGCGAGCGGTGCGTGGCTGGTCAGCAGCGTCTCCAGCCAGGGCGTGATGCGTTGCGGATTGGTCAGTGCCGAGAACAGGAACTCGTCGTCGCGACGGCCTTCGCTCAGGCGCTTGAGCAGCGTGGCCTGGCGGAACGGCGTGGTGCGGTAATACTGTTCGAACTTGCGTTCGATGAGTGCGCGGCGACTCGGGCCGATCAGGTGCGGCACCGTCTCGATATGGAAATCTTCCTCGATGATGTCCACCACCAGATAGGTGGGATGCGGGTGCTGGTGCAGGAAAGCGGCGAATTGCTCGCGGCCGTCCGCATCGTTGTCGAACAGGTGCGAGGAGACGCGCACGTTGCCTTTCCAGACCTGGGCCTGGAAGGTGTCGGCACTGAGGAACAGCAGGTTGCGGGCCATCAGATCTTCACCTTGCTGATGAGGTCATAGATCGGCGACAGCACCGACAGCATCACCCAGCCGAGCAGTACACCGAGGATGAGGGTCATGGTCGGTTCTATCATCACCTGTACCTTCTTGATCGCCTCCTTCACATCGCGATCATAGAAATAACTCACGTTGAGCAGGGCCTGGTCGAGCTGGCCGGTGGCTTCTCCCACGCGCAGCATGCGCACCACCAGCGGCGGGAAGATGCCGGTCTTCTGGAAGCTCTGCGTCAGGTTCTTGCCGGCCTCGATCTCGGTCATAACGTTCTGCAGGCTCTGTGCGATGACCTGGTTGTCCACCAGGTCGCGCGAATTCGCGATGCAATCCAGGATGGTGATGCCGGAGCTGTACATCATGGCGAAGGTGTTGGCGAAGCGTGCCAGGATGATCTTGCGCAGGATGGGGCCGATCGGCCAGATGTGCAGCTTGAGGTTGTCCACGTGGTATTGCAGTTTGGGGTTGAGACGCAGTGACAGTTTGTATGCACCGAACAGAACGAACGGGGCGAGCAGCAAGACATACCAGTAGTCGACGAAGAAGGCCGAGGTGGCGAGCAGGAGGCGCGTCTGGATGGGGATGTCCTGCCCCATGCCCTTGATGAAGCCGACCAGTTGCGGCACCAGATAGATCATCAGGAAGAAGGTGATGGCCAGCACCACGGTACCGACGAAGGCCGGATAGATCATCATGGTCTTGGTCTGTGCAGCCATCTCGTCCTGCCACTTGAGCGAGTCGGTGAGATGCTTGAACACATCGGTGAGTCGTCCGCTGTCCTCGCCGGCGCGGGTCAGGCTGGCGGTGATCTTGTCGAAGGCGTTGGGATGCTCGGTCATCGCCTGCGACAGTTTCTTGCCGCTCTCGATGGATTCAACCATGCTGGCGATGATCTCGCGGAAGTTGGGGTCTTCCATCGTGTCGCGCAGGTCGGCCAGGCATTCCAGCAGCGGCACGCCGGCACGCGTGAGCTGTTCCAGATTGAAGAAGAAGGTGATGAGGTCGGTACGCTTGATCTTGGTCGAGCCGAACGAGGCGACGTTGTCTTCTTCCTTGGCGCTCACCAGGTCCAGCCCGGCGCGCTTGAGGCGCATCTCCAGGTCGATCAGGTTGGCCGCATCCTGCAATCCTTTGGCGGTTTTGCCGTCGCTATCGATCGCCTTGTAGAAATAGAGCGCCATGGGTCGTCAATGCTGCCTGTCGGTGAGGTCCACCACGCGCGACACTTCGGCCACCGAGGTGACGCCTTGCAGGATGCGGCGGATGCCGTCCTGCGCCAGCGGGCGGAAGCCGGCGTGCAGCGCGGCATGCTTGATGTCGCGGATGCTGGCGCGGCGGGCGACCAAATCGTCGAGGTCGGAATCCATCTTGAGGATCTCCATGATCGCTTGGCGGCCGGTATAGCCCTGGTGGCGGCACAGGTCGCAGCCGGCCGCGCGATAGAGCGTGATGTCCTCGTTGTGGTGCAGGCCGAGCAGCTTGCGCTCGGACAGGTCGGGCTGGTACGGATATTTGCAATGCCGGCACAGGATGCGGATCAGGCGCTGGGCCACGATACCGATGATGTTGCCGGCCAGGATGTCGGGCAGGATGCCGATGTCGAGCAGGCGCGGGATGGCGCCGATAGCCGAGTTGGTATGCAGCGTGGAATACACCTGGTGGCCGGTCATCGCGGCGCGGAACGCCATCTCGGCCGTGGGGTGGTCGCGGATCTCGCCGACCAGGATGATGTCCGGGTCCTGGCGCATCAATGAGCGGATACCGCTGGCAAAATCCAGTTTGGCCGCTTCGTTCACCGAGCTCTGGCGGATCAGCGGGATGGGATATTCCACCGGGTCTTCCAACGTCATGATGTTCACCGATTCGGTGTTGACGTGGTTGAGCACGGAATACAGCGTGGTCGTCTTGCCGGAGCCGGTGGGGCCGGTGACCAGCACGATGCCTTCCGGCTTGGCGATGATGGAGAGCAAGATCGACAGCGCGGCATCGTCCAGGCCGAGCTGGTTGACCGGCACGATGCCTTTCTGGCGGTCGAGGATACGCAGGACCAGGTTCTCGCCGTAGTTAGTCGGGTGCGAGGCGACGCGGAAATCGATGGGTCGTCCCGACAGGCGCAACGAGATGCGGCCATCCTGCGGTGCGCGCGTCTCGGCGATGTTCATGCCGCTCATCACCTTCAGGCGCACCACCATCGCTGGCCAGAAGCTCTTATGCAGGCTGCGTACCTGGCGTAACACGCCATCCACGCGGTAGCGGATGCGCAGGAAGCTGTTCTCAGGCTCGAAGTGGATATCGGAGGCGTTCTGCTGCACGGCTTCGGTGAGCAACGCATCGATCAGGCGCACCACCGGCTGGCTGAACTCGTTGACCCCTTGTTGCAGCGATGCCTGATGTTCCAGTTCGCCCGGTTCGATCTCGTGCAGGATGCCGTCGATGGACAGTTCGAAACCGTAATACTGGTCGATCGCGCGCAGGATGTCCGATTCGCTGGCGAGCAGCGTGATCAGGCGATATTCGTCCTTGAGCAGGGCGCGCACCTGGTCCAGCGCGATGATGTTGTCCGGATCGGCCACCGCCAGGGTCAGGGTCTTGTGGCCGGCATCCACCGAGATCGGCACCAGTTGATAGCGGCGCGCGACTTCCTTGGGGATCATCGTCACCGCGGCGGAATCGACGATCACATTGGAGAGATCGACGCTCTCCTGTCCCAGGTTCTCGGACAGCACATCGCGGATGGTGGCTTCCGACAGGAAGCCCAGGCGCACCAGCAGTCGCCCCAGCGGCTGCGGCGATTTGCTCTGTTCCTGGGTGGCGATGCGCAGCTGATCTTCGCTGATGACGCCCTTAGCGATGAGCAGTTGACCGATCGGTTGCTGGAACTGTTGTTGCGGTACGGCCATCGTCGTCCCTAGCGTGCGGTCAGTTCAGTCAAGCGCCGTTGGGCCTGTGCATGGTCGAAACTCGCGCGCGTGGCGCCATCCTGTTGCAGCGCCTGGCGGTAATGTTCAGCGGCCAGGCGGCCTTGTCCCAGATGATCGAGGCTCACCGCCAGGTTGAACGTGAACAAGGGGTTGTTCGGCTCCAGCGCGCGCGCATCGAAATAAGCCTGTTGTGCTTCCGCCCAGCGCGACTGGTCGGCATACAGGTTGCCTAGTGCGAAGTGCAGTGCGGCTGCTTGTGGCTGCTCCGCCAGGCGGCGTTGCAAACGCGTCTCGGCATCGGCGCTATCGGTGTTGTAAGCAGACAGCGCGGCCAGCGCCACCGGATCGCGCGGGTCGAGTTGCAGCACCTGACGGAAGTATTGTTGCGCGGTCTGGTCCTGGCCCTGTTGCTGGGCCACCGCCCCAAGACCCAGCAGCGCGTCGCGGTTGCGTGGGTCCAGTGCCAGTGCGCGCTGGTAGCTCTGTTCAGCCGCGACATAATCGCCGCGCTGATAGGCTTGCCAGGCATCCTGCAAGGTCGGTGTCAGCACATCCACTTGTGGCTGGCGCTGGATGGTCACTCGGCGCGGTGCGGCTTTGACCGGTGCTGAAGTCTTCGCAGGCGGCGCGCTCTCGGCTGTCGGGGCTGCGGCTACGGCTGCCGGCGTCGGCTCTGGTTCCGGAGCGCGCGCGGTGGCCGGCTCGGGCGGGATGGCGGGGACCAGTGCCGGCGCGGCGGTCACCGGCGCTGCGATCGGTGTCGGTGGTGGCACCGGGCGCGCCATCGGCTGGCGTGCGGGCGGTTGGATCTCCAGCCACACGTAATAACCATAACCGGCGCCGATGGTGCTGCAGATCAGGAAGGTGGTCGGCACCAGCCCCAGTTTCCAGCGACGGCGCGGCGCTTCTTTCTTTTTCTTGGCTGCGAACAGGGCTTGGCCGGCATTGCGGGCGGCTTCAGTGGCTGGCGGTTCGGCGGCGGGGGCGCTGGTGCGCGCGGTGGTCGGCTCTTCCAGCGAGAGTCCGGTGGCCTTTTCGCCCGAGGATTTTTTCATCGCATCCAGCAGCAGGCTCATGGTGCCTCCTTCTCGCTTTCCGGCATCAGGAATGTGCTGCTTGGCAGGCTGTCGCGCAAGCCGGCATAGTCACCTTCCAGGCTGGCATCCTTGATGACGATCGGGCGCAGGAAGATCACCAGTTCGGTCTTGGTCTTGGTGTCGTTGCGATTGCGGAAAGCATTGCCGAAGAACGGAATGTTTTCCAGCAGCGGGATGCCGTCGGTAAGGTTATTGACTTTGTCCTGCATCAGGCCGCCCAGTACGGCAATTTGTTGGTTCTCCAGTTTCAGCACGGATTCCATTTCGCGAGTTGAAATCTGGGGGATAGAGTTGTTTACGATATTGGGGGTTGGGTCCGGAGCATCGGCCAATCGCTGGGTAATGGTGGGGCGAACATTGAGCAGAACCGTATCATTGTCGTTGATCTGGGGGGTTAAGCTCATGGTAAAACCGACTTGCACCGAATTGACTGTGGTGGTGTAAGTTATGACTGGCGTACAGGGAGCCGGAGAACAAGGGGTTGTACTAGAATTAACAATAAAGTAAACGTTGTTATCAACCACGCGCAACATGGCCGTTTGATTGTTCAATACGCTTAGTTTTGGGCTGGAGAGCACCTTGACATCGCCGAATGAATCGAGCAGCGAGACGGCGCCGCTCAGGTTGCCGAACTTCGAGGTCGCGTTGTTGTACTTCAGGGTGAACATGCTGCCGGGGGTGGTCGAAGAAGGCAGGCCTGCGGAACCGAGCTGGGTCAGCGTGAAGCCCTTGGCGCCGGCGGCGATGGCCGACCAGTTGATGCCTTGCTGATAGTTGCTGCTCAGGCGCACTTCGGCGATGGTGGCTTCGATCAGCACTTGGCGGCGTGCGTTGCGCATCACCTGGGTGATGAACTCTTGCACCTTCTCATGCTGTTTTCCGGTGGCGCGTACGGTGATCAGACCGGCTTCTGGGTTTGCGATGACGGTAGCGGCTTGCAGGGTCTGGTAGTCTTTAAATTCTTGCGCGCTCGATCGATCGGTACTCTCGGCAGTCGCTGCGGCCTTCTCGGCGGCGGTCTGCTCCGGGTTGTCGCCGCTGGTCTTGGCAGCCTGCTCCTGTTGCGAGGAGGCGCGACGCGAGACCACGATCTCCTTGTCGGTCTCTTGCAGGATGTCCTTGATGTTCTTTTCCAGCGTCGCCCAGAAGTGGTTGCTGCTCTGGTTTTTTATGGAGAGTTGCGAGTTGTTGCCGGCGGTGGCAGCGGTGGCGGCGCCACCCGTGCTGCCGCCAATCTGACTGGAATTTGAGATGCCGCCGGTGGCATCGCGCGTAATGTTCACGTAGTCGATCTTGTAGCTCTTCAGGTAGGGCGTGTCCGGCATCACGGTCAGCAGGCCGTCGTGCAGTTCGTAACGGATGTCGATCTGTTTGGCGATGCGATCCAGGATCTGCGGCAGGGTCTGGTTGATCGCGTTGACGGTGACGTTGCCTTCGATGCCGGGGTAGATGTCGATGTTGATCTTGGCGTCGCGTGCCAGCGCGAACAGGATCTCGCGAGCGGGCAGGCTGGTGACGACGACGCTGTAGGTTTCGAGCTTCTTGGCTTTTTGCGGCGGGGGCAGGACGACGGTCTGTTTGACCGGTTGCGGGATGTCGCCTGTGCTATGTGCGGTGCTTTCCGGGGTTTGCTGAAGGTGCAGGGTGGACTGTTCGAGTGGCTTGGTGCCGCAGGCGGCCAGTAGCATGCCGGTGGCGCAAATGATCGCGTGACTGGACCTCATTCCCACATTCCCCCTTTGTTTTCGCGCAAATTAACCTAATTCATTACGCATCGCAACCGCCTTGAAGGACTATATATTTTTTCTTTCATCGACTTATTCGCTTCTCTGCGAGTTCTCCAGCGGGTAAAGCGTAGGGGCGAACGCGTCCAGGTAACGTTGCGGCAGTTGCGGGATCGCCACCTTCGCTGCTTTGCTGTCCGGGTAGATGCCGAACAGTACGCGGAAGGCATCCTGGTCTTGCAGTTCTATCGGCAGGATGTAGATGTCATCCAGTTTGCCCAGGCTGCGCGCACGACGCAGGAAGCCTTCCATACGTTCCGGCTGCACGCGTTCGGTATAGAACAGCTGGATGCTGGCGGCCCCCGGGGGGGCTTCGTTCAGCATGCGTTCGGTCGCATTCAGCCGTTGTTGCAACAAGCTGCCTGCGGGGATGCCGGTCAACCGTTTGAGTTGAATGTGTGCCTCTGGTGCGGCAGCAGCAGGCGGGGGCGTTGAGGATGTGACAGGAGGTGTTGCGCCCGGCGTGGGTATCTCGGTGGCGGCGGTTGCCGATGTGACGGCGGGTTGTGTGGGTTCGATGGCTGCGCTCGGTGGCGGACGCGGGGTGTCGGCCTGTGGTTCGATGGCGAGCGCGGCATCGGGAGTGCTGGCCTGATCGATGAACCATGCCGCACCGCCGAGGATGGCTGACAGCAGTATGAGGCTGCCGAGCATGGCCGGATATCTGCGAGTGCCGCCGTTGCGCATCGGGGTCATCTCGCTGTCGCGTAGTGCGGCCTGCACGTGACGCGCTTCGATCTTGTGGGTGTTTTCGACGAACGCCGCGAGCAGTGCCTTGTCGGCGAGGATGTTGACGCGGCGCATCAGTCCCTGCGATGCCTTGCCGATCTGGCGTTCGGCTTCCGGCGAGAAGATGTCCGGCCCCTTGTAGCCGGCGGCGCGCATGCGGAACATCAGGTAGGCGTGCACGATCTTGGGAGAGAGCGGCAGGATGGTGAAGTGGTGGACGATACGGTCTTTCAACTGGCGCATGTTGGTCTGCGACAGCTTCTCATCCAGTTCGGGTTGGCCGAACAGTACGATCTGCAAAAGTTTGTGCGCGCCGACTTGAAGGTTGTAGAGCAGGCGCAGCTCTTCCAGCGTCTCCAGCGGCATGGCATGCGCCTCGTCCACCAGCACCACCACGCGTTCGCCGCGTTCGTACAGGGCTTCCAGATGGTTCTGCAAGGTTTGCAGGATGACGTTGACGCGCTTGCCTTCCAGGTCGAGTTGTAGGCGGTCTGAGATGGCGTACAGCAGTTCGTCGCGCGACATGCTGGGGTTGGCGAGGTAGATCGCCTTGATATTGGTGGGCAGCTTATCCAGCAGCATGCGGCACAGCATCGTCTTGCCGCTGCCGACCTCGCCGCTCACCTTGATGATGCCTTCGCCGTCGGTGATGGCGTAGACCAAGGCATCCAGGATCTCGCCGCGGTTGGCGCCGGAGAAGAAGAAGTCGGTGACTGGCGTGATCTTGAACGGCGGCTCGTTGAGGCCGAAATGCTCCAGATACATCTTTTCCCCTTATTGAGTGCGTTGCTGCGTTCGGTGTTTTTGTAATGCATCCATGCGGCTGTACAGCGTGGTGCGTGCCATGCCGAGCAGCTTGGCGGCTTCGCTGACGTTGCCGTGTGCCAGCTCCATGGCGGCATCGATGTAGGTCCGAGTATAGTCCATCAACAGATCATCCAGATTGAAGTCGCCTTGTTGCAGGCGTTCGCGGGCGCCGGCTTCGGGGGCGAAGGCAGCTGCCTCATTGGCGGTCGGTTGCAGGTCGAACTCGCTCTCCAGTTGCGCAGCCTCGACGCGACCGCCCGGGTGCTTGGTGGTGAGGCGGATCACGATGTTGCGCAGTTCGCGCGTATTGCCCGGGAAGGCATAACGCTGCCAGGCGGTTTGCGCCGATTCGTCCAGCGTGAACGGGGCGCACTGCATCTGCCTGGCATACAGTTGGCGGAAGTGTTCGAGCAGCACATCCTTGTCCGCACCGAGTGCGCGCAAGGGTGGCACGCTGATGGTGAACACGCTCAGGCGGTGGTACAGGTCGCTGCGGAAGCTGCCGCTGCGTACCGCCTGTGCCAGCACCTGGTTGGTGGCGGCGATGATGCGGGCATTGCTCTTGCGTGTGGCCGTCTCGCCGACGCGCTGATATTCGCCGTTCTCCAGCACGCGCAGCAGCTTGGCTTGCAACTCCGGCGGCATCTCGCCGATCTCGTCGAGGAACAGCGTGCCGTCCTGTGCTTTCTCGAAGAAGCCGCTCTGCGCGGCGGTGGCGCCGGTGAAAGCGCCCTTGGCGTGGCCGAATAGCGTGGATTCCAGCAGGTTGGGCGCGATGGCTGCGCAGTTGATGGCGATGAAGGGGGCGTTCGGGTCGCGTCCCAGTTGTTGCAGCGCGTTGGCGACCAGTTCCTTGCCGCTGCCCGATTCGCCCTGGATCAGCACCGGATAAGGAGTATTTGCATACAGGCGGATCTGGTCGCGCATAGCCTGGATCGGCAGGCTCTCGCCGATGATGCCGAGCTGCTGGTCGCTGGCAGGGGGGCTGGTCGCTTCGCCCTGGCCGGCTTTGAGTGCGGCACGTAGTTCTGCACGTAGCGCTTCCGGGCGACAGGGTTTGGCGATGAATTCGAATGCTCCCAAGGCGCGAGCATGGCGCGCATTGGCTTCATCGCTCTGGCCGGAGAGGGTGATGATGCGGATGTCCGGTGCGTGGGCCAGCAATTCGGAGATCAGCCGGAAGCCTTCTTGTGGACGATGCGGGGTGGGGGGGAGCCCGAGGTCGACCAGGGCGAGTTCGGGAATCTGCCCAAGGTCGCGCAGCAATTGAATGGCGGACGGACGGTCTTCTGCCAGCAGGATGTCGAACTCGTCGGAGAGCGCCAGATGCAGCGAGTCGCGGATGAGCGGATCGTCATCGACGAGGAGCAGGCTGGGGCGGGCGGCAGTATTCAATGTAGTGTTGGGGAATTTGTGGGACTTTATGCAGGATAGCCAGTAATCGGAGTGAGCTCAAGCAGTGAACTGGCGGAAATGCGGAGCGGGGGTGGTAGAATGCGCGCCTGTCGATTTTCGAGGTATGCAAGTGTCCGAACAAGCGCTGGTGGATATCCGCGATGTGAGTTTCTCGTATGACGGGCGGCCCGTGCTCAATGGCATCAATATGTCGTTCGGCAAGGGCAAGGTGATCGCCGTCATGGGCGGCAGCGGCTGCGGCAAGACTACCTTGTTTCGCTTGATCGGCGGTGCGTTGCGTCCCACGCGCGGCGAGGTGAGCATCGATGGCAAGGTCATCCACGAACTGGATGACAAGGGCTTGTACGAGATGCGCCGCAAGATGGGCGTGCTGTTCCAGTTCGGCGCGCTGTTCACCGACATGTCGGTGTTCGATAACGTCGCTTTCCAGATGCGCGAGCATACCGACCTGCCGGAAGAGATCATCCGTGACCTGGTGTTGATGAAGCTGCATGCGGTGGGGTTGCGCGGCACCCATCATCTGATGCCGGCCGAACTGTCCGGCGGCATGGCGCGTCGCGTGGCGCTGGCGCGCACCATCGCGCTCGACCCGATGTTGATCCTGTACGACGAGCCGTTCGCCGGCCTCGACCCGATCTCGCTGTCGGTGGTCGGGCAGTTGATCCGCAAGCTGAACGATGCTTTGGGCGCCACCTCGGTGGTGGTCACGCACGATGTGCAGGAGTCGCTGAAGATCGTGGATTATGTGTATTACATCTCGGATGGCGTGATCCGTGCCGAAGGGACGCCGGACCAGATCCGCGCCTCGACTGATTCGTTCGTGCACCAGTTCGTGCACGGCGAGATGGATGGGCCCATCCCCTTCCATTACGCCGCCGGGAACAGCTATGCACAGGATATGGGAGTGAAGAGCTGATGCCGGTACTCAAGGGGGTTCGTGCCATCGGCCACCGTACGGTGGATTCGATCTGGCGACTGGGCGTGGCGTCGCGTTTCCTGGCGCTGACGCTGCTGCAATCGGGGGTGAGTTTCCGCCGTTTCCAGTTGATCGTGAAAGAGATGTTCGCCAGCGGCGTGATGTCGTTGGTCATCATCGGCGTGGCCGGCATGTTCGTGGGCATGGTGCTCGGCTTGCAGGGGTTCGAGACCCTGAAGCGCTATGGCTCGGAATCGGCACTCGGTTCGCTGGTAGCGTTGTCGCTGGTGCGCGAGCTGGGGCCGGTGCTGGCGGCATTGTTGTTCGCCAGCCGTGCGGGGTCGGCGATGACGGCAGAGATCGGCTTGATGAAGGCCACCGAGCAGATCGCCGCCATGGAGATGATGGCGGTGAGTCCGGTGGCACGTGTAGTGGCGCCGCGTTTCTGGGCCGGGGTGTTCTCCATGCCTTTGCTGGCGGCGCTGTTCTCGGCCATGGGCGTGTTCGGCGGCTATGTGGTCGGCGTGGTGATGATCGGTGTGGACGAGGGTTCGTTCTGGTCGCAGATGCAGGCCTCCGTGGATTTTCGCGATGACATCATCAATGGTGTCATCAAGAGTGTGGTGTTCGGTGTGGCAGTCACGCTGATCGCCTTGTTCGAAGGGTTCGACGCACCGCCGACGGCGGAGGGCGTCTCCGGTGCCACGACGCGTACCGTGGTGGAATCTTCATTGGCGATCTTGATGCTTGACTTCATCTTGACCGCATTCATGTTCAGAGGAGCTTGACGATGCAAAGGACGACTATGGATCTGTGGGTGGGGGCGTTCGTCGTGGCGGGTATCGCCGCGCTGGTGGTGCTCGCGCTCAAGGTCGGCAACCTGAGCACCTACAATGTGTCGGAGACCTATCAACTGGAGGCCTATTTCAGCAACATCGGCGGTCTCAAGCCGACCGCATCGGTGCGCAGCGCCGGCGTGCTGGTGGGGCGGGTGAGCAGCATCACGCTGGATACCGACCGCTACGAGGCGAAAGTCACGGTGAGCATCGACAAACGTTACCAGTTCCCCAAGGACACTTTTGCCAACATCCTCACTTCCGGCTTGCTGGGGGAACAATATATCGGTCTGGTGCCGGGCGGCGATGAGGAGATGCTGAAGAACGGCGATGCCTTCCGCAAGACGCAATCGGCGCTGGTGCTGGAGGATCTGATCGGCAAGTTCCTGTTCAACCAGGCCGGCAGTGGACAGTAAGCGGGCGGCAACGAGGAGAAAGGCAAGATGAAAAGACTTTTGGCATTGCTGGTGACATTGGCGTTCGCTCTGCCTGCACAGGCAGGTGACATGGCCACGCCGGATGGCTTGATCTCGACCACCGTGCAAGCGGTGCTGACGGTGGTCAAACGCGACAAGTCCATCCTCACCGACCAGCCGCGCTTGTTGGCGCTGGTGGATGATCGCATCCTGCCCCACTTCGATTTCACACGCATGACGCAACTGGCCGTGGGACGCTCTTGGCGTACCGCCACCCCGGAGCAGAAGGATGCGCTGGTGCGTGAGTTCCGCGCCATGCTGGTGCGCACCTATTCCAAGGTGTTCAGCAATTACCCGGATCCGCAGGTGGAAGTCAAACCGGCGCAGATGGTGGATGACGGCGAAGCGACCGTGCGGACGGTGATCCGCATGTCGGACGGTCGCACTGCTGCGGTCGATTACGAGATGCGCAAGACGGATGCGGGCTGGAAGGCATTCGATGTCACTGTGGAAGGTATCAGCCTGGTCACCAGTTATCGTGGTTCGTTCGGCGACGAGATCAAGCAAAGCGGCATCGATGGCCTGATCGCCAAGTTGTCCGGCATGAACGTCGATGCCGGACAGGCGGGCGGACACAGCGGCAAAGGAAAAGCCAATTGATCGCTATCGACGGCGAACATATGAAAGTGTCGGGGCCGCTCACGCTGGAGACCGCACGCGCGGCCTTCGCCGTCAAACTGCCGGATGCCGCTGCGCGCGTGGTGATCGACTTGGCTGAGGTGAGCGTCGTCGATTCCGCCGCGCTGGGTGTGCTCATGCAATGGGTGCGCCAGGCGCAGCAAGCTTCAGCGCAGCTCTCTTTCATCAACGTGCCGCAGAATCTGCGCAGTCTGGCCGATCTGTACGACGTCGCCGGCATGCTGCCGCTGGCGCCGGAATCCAATCCCACATAATTCAGGAATCATGCAGAAACTTGCGATCCAGGGCGGTGTCCCTCTGCGCGGCGAAGTCCGCATCTCCGGCGCGAAGAATGCCGCCTTACCCATCATGTGCGCCAGCCTGCTCACGGCAGATAGCTTGCGCCTGACCAATCTGCCCGACCTGCACGATGTCGGCACCATGCGCAAGCTGTTGCAGCAGATGGGCGTGACGGCGGAGCCGGCACCGGGCGAGATCACGTTCAAGGGGGGCCAGGTCACTCAGTGGGAAGCACCTTACGATATGGTGAAGACCATGCGCGCCGCGATCCTGGTGCTGGGGCCGTTGGTGGCGCGCTTCGGCGATGCCAAGGTGTCGCTGCCCGGCGGCTGCGCCATCGGCTCGCGCCCGGTGGATCTGCACATCAAGGGTTTGCAGGCCATGGGGGCGGACATCCGCATCGAGCATGGCTACATCCATGCCCAGGCAACACGCCTCAAGGGTGCGCGTATCTTCTTCGACATCGTCAGCGTCACCGGCACCGAGAACCTGATGATGGCGGCGGCGCTGGCGGACGGTGTGACCGTGCTGGAGAATGCCGCACGCGAACCCGAGGTGGTCGACCTGGCCGACTGCCTGCGTGCCATGGGTGCAAAGATCGTGGGCGACGGTACCGACACCATCACCATCACCGGTGTCGACAAGTTGCACGGTGCGACGCACGACATCATGCCTGACCGCATCGAGAGCGGAACCTTCCTCGTCGCGGCGGCAGCCACCGGCGGTAGCGTCACGTTGACGCATACCCGCGCCGACATTCTGGAAACCGTGCTGGAGAAGCTCACCGAAGCCGGCGCCAAGATCAAAGTGGCGGATGACACCATCCATCTCGATATGACGGGACGCCCGAAGGCGGTCAACGTACGCACCGCGCCGCACCCGGCTTTCCCTACCGATATGCAGGCGCAGTTCATGGCGCTCAACTGCATCGCGCAAGGCAGCGCCATGGTGGTGGAGACCATCTTCGAGAATCGCTTCATGCACGTGCAGGAACTGCGTCGCCTGGGCGCGCAGATCGATGTCGAAGGCAACACCGCCGTGGTCAAGGGTTGCGACCATCTCGAAGGCGCGACTGTGATGGCCACCGACCTGCGCGCTTCCGCCTGTCTGGTCATCGCCGGGTTGGTGGCGCAGGGCGAGACCGTCATCGACCGCATCTACCATCTGGACCGCGGTTACGAGCATATCGAAGCCAAGCTGGGGCAGTTGGGCGCCAACATCCGCCGGATCAAATAAGACAAATCGGGCGGCATCCGTGCCGCTTGATGTCGTCGCGTTGTCGATGCCGAGGGGGATACGACCGGATGCCATCTTTCCGCGCATTTGCCTGTAAAATGCGCTCCTTTGCGAAATCAGGCCTATCAGCATGACCATCACCATCGCCCTGTCCAAGGGACGCATCTTCGAAGAGACCCTGCCGTTGCTGGAAGCGGCGGGCATCACGCCGCTGGAGGCTCCGGAGTCTTCGCGCAAACTCATTTTGCCGACCAATCGTGACGATGTACGCCTCATCATCGTGCGGGCTTCCGATGTGCCGACCTATGTGCAATATGGCGCGGCCGACCTGGGCGTGGCGGGCAAGGATGTGCTGAACGAGCATGGCGGCGAGGGCTTGTATCAGCCGCTGGATCTGAACATCGCCAAATGCCGCATGATGGTGGCGGTGCAGAACGGCTTCGATTATGAGTCCGCCGTGAAGCAGGGCGCGCGTCTGCGCGTGGCGACCAAATACGTGAAGACTGCGCGCGAGCATTTCGCCTCCAAGGGGGTGCATGTCGACCTGATCAAGCTGTACGGCTCGATGGAGCTGGCGCCGCTGGTCGGTCTGTCCGATGCCATCGTCGACCTGGTCAGCAGCGGCGCGACCCTGAAAGCCAACAATCTCGTAGCGGTGGAAGAGATCGTGCAGATATCTTCGCGCCTGGTGGTGAACCAGGCCTCGCTGAAACTCAAGCGCGACCAGATCCAGCCCATGCTGGATGCTTTTGCCGGAGCCATCCAATGAACATCACCCGCCTCTCTACCGCACAAGCCGATTTCGATAGCCGCCTGAGCACCTTGCTCGCGTTCGAGGAGACGGCTGACGAGAAACTGGAAGCCACCGTCGCCGCCATCCTGGCCGATGTGAGGAAGCGCGGCGATGCAGCCGTGCTCGAATACACGCGCAAGTTCGATCGTCTGCCGCTGGCCGATGCGGCTGCCATGGAATTGCCCAAGGCGGAATTGAAGGCGGCTTTCGATAGCTTGCCCGCTGAGCAAAAGGCGGCGCTGGAACAGGCCGCGCAGCGCGTGAAGTCCTATCACCAGAAACAGTTGCAGGCTTCGTGGACCTACGAGGACGAGGACGGCACCATGTTGGGGCAGCAGGTCACCCCGCTGGATCGTGTGGGTCTGTATGTGCCGGGCGGCAAGGCGGCCTATCCCTCTTCCGTGCTGATGAATGCATTGCCGGCCAAGGTGGCGGGCGTAGCCGAACTCATCATGGTGGTGCCTACGCCGGATGGCACCAGGAACCAGCTGGTGTTGGCGGCGGCTTTCCTGTGCGGCGTGGATCGCGTATTCACCATCGGTGGCGCACAGGCTGTGGCGGCGCTGGCCTACGGTACCGCCACCATCCCCAAGGTGGACAAGATCGTCGGCCCCGGCAACGCCTATGTGGCCTCGGCCAAGCGTCGCGTGTTCGGTGTCTGCGGTATCGACATGATCGCCGGCCCGTCCGAGATCCTGGTGATCTGCGATGGCGGCACCGACCCGGACTGGGTGGCGATGGATCTGTTCTCGCAAGCCGAGCACGACGAACTGGCACAGGCCATCCTGCTGTCGCCGGACGCCAATTTCATCGAGCGCGTGGCGCAGAGTGCCAGCAAGCTGTTGGAGCAGATGCCGCGCAAGGACATCATCCGCACCGCGCTGGAGAATCGCGGCGCATTGATCCATGTCGCCGACATGGATGAGGCCTGCCGTATCAGCAACCGTATTGCGCCCGAGCATCTGGAGCTGTCGGTGGCCGAGCCGCAGGCATGGCTGCACAAGCTGAAGCATGCCGGCGCCATCTTCATGGGGCGCTACACCTCCGAGTCGCTGGGCGACTATTGCGCTGGCCCCAACCATGTGTTGCCCACTTCAGGTACCGCGCGTTTTTCTTCGCCGCTGGGCGTGTATGACTTCCAGAAACGTAGCAGCCTGATCATGGTTTCGCCAGCCGGGGCGCAGAAACTGGGGGCAATCGCTTCCACCCTGGCTTTTGGCGAGGGTTTGCAGGCGCATGCCCAGTCGGCGCTGTACCGAAAAGGCAATTAAAAGTTTAGGTTGTGTCCCGGCTCGGGTTTGGGTAGAATCCGCGCCTCATTTTTGGAACTGGTTGGAGTTTAGTCATGGCACGCGTCTGTCAAGTCACGGGAAAAGGCCCTCGAGTGGGCAACAATGTTTCCCACGCGAACAACAAAACCAAGCGTCGTTTCTTGCCGAATCTGCAACGTCGCCGTCTGTGGGTAGAATCTGAAAACCGTTGGGTGTCTCTGCGCCTGACCAATGCTGCCCTGCGCACCATCGACAAGAACGGCATCGACGCCGTGCTGTTCGAAATGCGCGCACGTGGCGAGAAGGTATAAAGGAGAAGCAACATGGCAGCCAAAGGCGCACGCGAAAAGATCAAGCTGGAATCCACTGCCGGCACCGGTCACTTCTACACCACCAGCAAGAACAAGCGCACGACTCCGGAAAAGCTCGAATTCATGAAGTTCGACCCGGTTGCGCGCAAGCATGTGGCATACAAGGAAGTCAAGCTGAAGTGATTCAGCTGACCCGGTTCCAGTGAAAAAAAGCCCGCTCCTGCGGGCTTTTTTGTTTGTGGTGAGCTCATGTTGCGTAGGGATCGCTCATTTCCGGCGATAATCAATCCGTCTATGCACAAGGACTCGCCATGAAAAAGAACCTACGTCCTCAATCCGCGCGCCAGCCGGATATTTCCAGGGTCCAATCGTTGGTCGGACTGCTCACCGGCGGTCGACCCGCTGAAGCGGAGCTTCAGGCTCGCTCGATGACTGCCGAATTCCAGGGCTTCTGGCTGGGCTGGGGTGTTCTGGGGACTGCGCTGCAACAACAACGGCGTAGCGAGGAGGCTTTGGCTCCCATGCAAGAGGCGGTGCGTCTCATGCCGACGGATGCCGGGATGCGCTGCAATCTGGGCTCGGTCTTTCAGGACTTAGGGCGATTGGCGGAAGCAGAAGCCTGCTATCGCAAGGCAGTGGAGCTCGCTCCCGCGCATGTTCAGGCGCATATTAACCTGGGTTCCGTGCTCTTGGCCTCTGGTCAGGATGTTGCGGCCGAGGCGGCACTTACCCGGGCGCTCCTGATTGCGCCAAGTCATCCGCAACTTCATTTCAATCTTGGGGTCGCCCAAGGGGATCTGGGGCGCTTGCACGAAGCCGAAGCCAGTTACCGGAATGCCATCCGTCTCGAACCCAGGTACGCAGATGCGCTGCATAATCTCGCGGTCATCCTGCAATCATCGGGGCGGCTTGACGAAGCTGAGGCGACTTACCGGGAAGTGCTGGACATCGCTCCTGACCATATCCATGCTGCGAGCAATCTGGTGAGGTTGCTTACGGCGCAAGGCGAATATGAGGCGTCGCTTGGGCTGGCGCGCCGCACATTGCGTGCCTGCGCTACAGAAGAAGGCAAGCGTGCCTTCGCGACTTGCCTGAAAAGATTCCCTGTCTCCCGTTTCGACTCGGCCCTGCAGGCGGATCTGCTGGAGGCGCTGAGTGAACCGTGGATCGACCCTTCCGAGTTGGCGCATACGGCCATTGCATTACTCAAGTTGACGCCGCAAGTGGCTGCATGCATGGATGCACGGGATGCTGCCGTGCGTATCCCGGGCGATCCCTTGCTGTGTGCGCTGCTGGAATCCACGCTGATATGCGACCCCGAGATGGAGCGCTTCCTGACGCAAGCGCGCCGGGGGCTGCTGCATGCAGCCATGACTTCATCGCTGCCGTTTGATCTGCAGTTTTCCTGCGCGTTGGCGCAGCAATGTTTCATCAATGAATATGTGTTTGCCAGTGACGATGCCGAACTTGAGCAGGCGCATGCTGTACGTGCTGCCCTGAATGCGGCACTGGAAAGCGGTACGGAGGTTGCGCCAGGCGTGTTGCTGGCGACGGCCTGTTATTTTCCGTTGCATTCACTGCCGTTTGCCGTAAATCTGCTGGCGCAGGAATGGTCGTTGCCGGTGCAGGAGCTGCTGATCGTGCAAATGGTCGGTCCGGAGATAGAGCGGGTGTTGCGCGATACCATCCCGCAGCTGACGGGTATCGAGAGCGCAGTGTCGCTGCAAGTGCAGGCGCAATATGAGGAGAATCCATATCCCAGCTGGGTCAAACGGGCGAACGTCCGCGCTGCAAAAAGCATCACGGACTATCTGCGACAAAGGTTTCCCCTCGCCCCCCTTCAGCCATATGCAGCTGGCTCGCCGGTCGAGATACTGGTTGCCGGGTGCGGTACAGGGCAGCATGCGCTGAATGCTGCACAGCGCATCCAGAATTCACATCTGCTCGCCATAGACCTGAGTCTCAATAGCCTGTGTTATGCCAAACGCAAGGCGCAGGAATACGGGATGGATGACATCGAATTTGCGCAGGCTGACCTGCTGCAACTGGGCGCGCTTCCCAAGCGATTCGATGTCATCGAGTCCTCCGGTGTGTTGCATCATCTGGCCGATCCTTGGCAGGGCTGGAGTACGCTGTTATCGCTGTTGCGCCCGGGTGGCTTCATGAAAGTGGGGTTATATAGCGAAGTCGGGCGTCGTAACGTCGTCCGCATTCGTGAATTCATAGCCGACCGTGGATATTCGGCGAGCGCGCAAGATATTCGCCGCTGCCGTCAGGAATTGCTCGCGTTGGGGCAACAGGAAGGGTACGGGGATATTCTGCGTTCCCCCGATTTTTACAGCATCAGCGCCTGCCGAGATCTGCTGTTCCATGTGCAGGAGCATCGCATGACCTGGCTGGAGATCGATGCTTTCATCAATGCCCGGGGCTTGCGTTTGGTCGGATTGGAAGTCGATCTGGAGGTGCTGGCTGCATACCGCGAGCGATTCCCGCAAGATCAGCTCGCACTCGATCTGCACAACTGGCATCTCTTCGAGTCGGAGCGGCCGCATACTTTTTCGGGGATGTATCAGTTCTGGGTGCAGTCGGCTGCATCATGCGCGTAGCACTCAACGGACCGGCGTCGCTGGAGGCGACCAACGCCGCATCGAAGCGCGCAGGTCGCTGATGGAGGTGTCGGGTCAGGCTTTGGTCCAGCTTGCTGCCGCGCTGTAATCGCTGAAAGCGCGGATGTCGGCGTCAACGAACAGGCGCGACAGCCAGGCTTGCCAGGTCAGCCACTGATCGTCGGTGACGACGGCGATCTTGCCGAAATCGTGGTTGTGTTCACGGCTGAAGAACTTGATCTCTTCCCAAGCCACATCTGGGGTGTAGGACAGCATGCCGCGCAGATCGAACACCAGATTCACGCCGTCGCCACTTTTCAGCTTGTACAGGGCGTGCTGTTCGAACTGCTGGAAATCGGCCAAGGTGAATTCGCCCATCACGGCGATGTTGACCAGATTCTCTTTGTCTTCGATGGTGATCATGTGGTTTTTTCCTGAGGCTTGGGAGACAGTTTCAAGCTTAACACACCGCTTGCGATGATGAAGGCGATCCCCAGCCAGGCATCGAGGCTGAGGTGTTCATGCCAGAACAGCAGACCGAACAGTGCGGAGAATACGATGGTGCTGTAGGCCAGGCTGCCCACCACCAAGGTCTGGCCGGTGCGGTAGGCGCGCGTCATGAACAGTTGGGCGAAGGTGGCCGTAGCGCCGATGGCGACCAGCAGCGGCAGGTCGTGCAGGGTGGGGGCGTGCAGCGTGTCCGTCAGCATCCAGGCGGCACTTGCCAGTGTGGCGATGAGATTGAAATAGAACACCACGCGCATGCCGGGCTCACCCAAGACGCCAAGCTGGCGCACGTTCATCAGGGCGATGCCGGCGAGCAAGCCGGACGCCAGTCCCAGCAGGCCGTCGGCCAGCTGGGACTGTTCCAGTGTCGGGTGCAGCAACAAAATCACGCCGGCAAAACCCAGGGCCAGCGAACTGCTGAGCGGCAGGTGGAACTTCTCCTTGAGTACGACCACGGTGAGCAGCGACAGGAACAGTGACGAGGTGTAGTTGAGCGTGATGGCGGTGGCCAGCGGCAGTACGGTGAGACAGTGGAAGAACAGCAGCATGGCGACCGTACCCGACAGTCCGCGCCACCAGTGGGTGCGGCCATGGCGTGTGGCCAGTCCGACGCGTGCGCGCTGCAACAGGAAGTAGATGATGAGCAGGCCGAAGAAGGAGCGGTAGAACACCAGCTCGCTGCTGGAGAAGCTGGGAGCGCCGAGCTTGACCAGCGCACCCATGCAGGCGAACAGCAGGCCTGCCGCCAGCATCCATAATGAGCCCACGGCTTACTTCAGGTGTTGTACGTGTGGTCCCAGCGTGCGCCGCAGGAACTCGTGGTAATGCAGCATGCCATCTTCGGTGGGCGACTGATAAGGGCCTTGCTCCTCTATGCCTTGTTTGTACAAAGCGCGGCGGCCCTGGTGCATGCGCAGGCAGATGATGTCGTCCTCGACCGCGGTCTCGCGATAGGCCGTCTTCTCCGCTTCGATGTAATCGCGCTCGAAGAGCACGATGTCTTCCGGATAGTAGAACTCCACGATGTTGGTGCAGGCATCCGTGCCGCGCGGCACCACGGTGCTCACCACCAGCGTATTGGGATACCACTCGACGGTGATGTTGGGATAGTAGGTCAGCCAGATCGCGCCGTACTTGGGCAGCTTGCCGTTGTTGTAGCGCAGCACCTGTTCGGCCCATTTTTCATACACCGGGCTGCCGGGTTTCTTCAGTGCGTGGTTGATGCCTACCGTCTGCACGCTGAAATGCTCGCCGAAAGTCCATTGCAGGTCGTCGCAATCCACGAACTGGCCGAGGCCGGGGTGGAACGGCACAACGTGGTAATCCTCCTGGTACACCTCGATGAAGGTCTTCCAGTTGAAGTTGTATTCGTCGATCTCTACGCGGTCCAGCATGTAACCGCTGAAATCGATCTCCTCGAATGCGGGCATGCTGGCCAGGTCTTTCGCGACATCGCGCTGGCCGGCGAACAGCAAGCCGTTCCAGTTCTGCAGCGGGGTCTTGTTCAGGTGCAGGCAGGGGTTCTGCGGGAAATGCGGCGCGCCGATCAGCCCGCCGGTGTTCTCATAGGTCCAGCGGTGCAGCGGGCACACGATGTTCTTGGCGCTGCCACGGCCTTCCAGCATGGTGGCCTGGCGGTGGCGGCAGATGTTGGACAGCAGTTCCACGCCGTTCTCGTTACGCACCAGCATCTTGGCTTTATCCATCCACTCGATCACGTGATAGTCGCCGATGTTGGGCACCATCAGTTCGTGGCCGACATACTTCGGGCCGGCGTCGAGCAGCACGCGTTGTTCGATCTCCAGCACGGCGGGATCGAAATACCAGCGCAACGGCGGTTGCGCGGAGACGGGATTGAATTGCTTCAGCTTGGCGATATCGGACATACCCACAATTTCCTATGTGAATACGGGGAATCGACGAAGCTGCATGCGTCGCCCTGATGATTCCCTGATGTTTACGGGGCTTGGGATTGTCCTAGAAAAGGGGGGATGGGGCAACAAAAATCCCCCCCGCAGTTTGCGCTTGGGTAAAATGCCGCCCTTGTTCATCGAAAACCAGAGTTGCGCGAGATGGCGACCAAAACCGACAAGAAACCCAGCTTCGAATCCGCGATGGCGGATCTGGAGCGACTCGTGGCCGACATGGAGTCGGGCCGGCTGACATTGGAGGATTCGTTGGGCGCATACAAGCGTGGTGCGGAGCTGCTGGCATTCTGTCGCGAGCGGCTCGACGATGCGCAGCAGCAGGTGCGCGTACTCGAAGAAGGTGTACTCAAGGATTTCAACGCAGCCGGCGACGCGAACTGAACGATGTCCGATTTCTCTGTCTGGGTCTCCACCCATCAATCCCGTTTCGAAGAAGTACTCAAGCGCTTGCTGCCCGCGGCCGGAGTGTTGCCGCAGCGTCTGCATGAGGCGATGCGCTACAGCACGCTCGATGGCGGCAAGCGCGTGCGTCCCTTGCTGGCCTATGCCGCCGGTGAACTGGCTGGTGCCGCGATCGAGCGCGTCGAAGTGGTCGGCGCGGCGGTGGAAATGATCCATGCCTATTCGCTGGTGCATGACGACATGCCGTGCATGGATGATGATGTGCTGCGTCGCGGCAAGCCTACCTGTCATGTCGAATATGATGAGGCGACCGCTTTGCTGGTCGGCGATGCGTTGCAGAGCCTGGCTTTCCAGTTGTTGTCCGAACATCGTTTGAGCGACGATGCAGCGCTGCAATTGCAGATGGTGAAACTGCTCGCCGTAGCCAGCGGTTCGCGCGGCATGGCCGGCGGTCAGGCCATTGATCTGGCCAGTGTGGGCAAGCAACTGTCGCTGCCGGAACTGGAGCAGATGCATATCCACAAGACCGGCGCGCTGATCCGCGCCGCCATCCTGCTCGGCGCTTATTGCGGCCAGATGGCGCCGGCACAACTGGAGCGCCTCGACCATTTCGGCAAACTGATCGGCCTCGCCTTCCAGGTGGTGGACGACGTGCTGGATTGCGAGGCGGATACCGCCACGCTGGGCAAGACGGCGGGCAAGGATGCCGATAATGACAAACCCACCTACGTCAGCCTGCTCGGCTTGCAAGGTGCGCGCGAGATGGCGCAGCGCCTGCACAGCGAAGCGCTGGCGACGCTGGCGGAACATGGCGAGGCTGCACGCCGTCTGCGCGAACTCGCCGACTTCATCGTGTTGAGAAAGTATTGATGACTTCGTTGCTGGATACCATCGCCTCGCCGCAAGACCTGCGCCAACTGCCGCGCGAGCAACTGCCGCAACTGGCCGAGGAATTGCGCGCCTTCCTGATCGAATCGGTGAGCAAGACCGGCGGCCACCTGTCTTCCAATCTGGGGACCGTCGAACTCACCATCGCGCTGCATACCGTGTTCGATACACCGCACGACAAGCTGGTGTGGGACGTCGGCCACCAGACCTATGTGCACAAGATCCTCACCGGCCGTCGCGCCGGCATGAGCGGCCTGCGCATGAAGGACGGTCTGGCCGGTTTCCCCAAGCGCGAAGAGAGCCCCTACGACACTTTCGGCACCGGCCATTCCAGCACCTCCATCTCGGCGGCGCTGGGCATGGCGGTGGCCGCCAAGTTGCGCGGTTCGGACGAGCGCGCGGTCGCCATCATCGGCGATGGCGCGATGACCGGCGGCATGGCGTTCGAGGCGTTGAACAACGCCGGTGCGATGGATGCCAATCTGCTGGTCATCCTCAACGACAACGACATGTCCATCTCGCGTCCGGTCGGCGCGCTGAACAACTACTTGGCCAGGCTGATGTCCGGCCGCTTCTACGCGGCGATGCGTCGCGGCAGCGAGAAGGTGTTGAAGGGTATGCCGCCGGTGCTGGAGTTCGCCAAGCGTGCCGAAGAGCATGTGAAGGGCATGGTCACGCCGGGTACGCTGTTCGAAGAATTCGGCTTCAACTACATCGGTCCCATCGATGGCCACGACATCAACGTGTTGCTGGATACGCTGGGCAACATCCGCAAGTTGCAGGGGCCGCAGTTCCTGCACATCGTCACGCAGAAGGGCAAGGGCTATGCCCATGCCGAAGAGGATTGCGTGCTGTATCACGGCGTGGGCAAGTTCGATCCCGATCACGGTATCACCGCCAAGCCCATTGCCAAGCCCAGCTATACGCAGATCTTCGGCGACTGGTTGTGCGACATGGCAGCTGTGGACGACAAACTGGTCGGCATCACGCCCGCGATGTGCGAAGGCTCCGGCATGGTCGCTTTCTCCGAGCGTTATACGGAGCGCTATTTCGATGTCGGCATCGCCGAGCAGCATGCACTCACCTTCGCTGCCGGTCTTGCCTGCGAGGGTTACAAGCCGGTGGTGGCGATCTATTCCACCTTCCTGCAACGCGCCTACGACCAACTCATCCACGATATCGCCATCCAGAATCTGCCGGTGATGCTGGCCATCGATCGAGGCGGTCTGGTCGGTGCGGACGGCGCCACGCATGCGGGCAGCTTCGACCTGTCTTACCTGCGCAGCATCCCCAATATGACAGTGATGGCGCCGGCGGACGAGGACGAGTGCCGCAAGATGCTGAGCACCGCCTATCGCATGCAGTCGCCGAGCGCGGTGCGCTATCCGCGCGGCGTCGGCCCCGGTGTGGCGGTGTCGAGTGCCCTTGCCACGCTGGAGATCGGCAAGGGCGAAGTGCGCCGCAACGGCATCGGGGTCGCCATCCTGTCCTTCGGCTCCCTGCTGGGGCCGGCCATGCAAGCGGCGGAAACGCTGAATTGCACCGTCGCCAACATGCGCTTCGTGAAACCGCTGGATGAGGCGCTGGTGCTGCAACTGGCGCACAGCCACGAACTGCTGGTCACCGTGGAAGAGAACACGGTGCAGGGCGGCGCGGGTTCCGCCGTGGCGGAATGTCTGGCGCAGCACGGCGTCGCGGTGCGCATGCTGCATCTCGGGTTGCCCGACCGCTTCATCGAGCAGGGCGAGCACGCACAACTGTTGGCGGAATGCGGTCTGGACGCCGCCGGCATGATGCAGGCCATCCGCCAGGCCCTGGCGCGACAGGGAAGCTGAGGCGAACGGCCATGGGAACGCGCATCCTGCTCGGCCTGTTCCTGTCGTGGTCTTTGCCGGCGGCTGCGCTCGACCATGTGGTGCTGCAACTGAAGTGGACGCACGCCTTCCAGTTCGCCGGCTATTACGCGGCGCAGGCGCAAGGCTATTACCGCGAGGCCGGGCTGGAGGTGGAGATCCGCGAGGCGGGGCCGACCATCGATCCCGTGCGTGAGGTGCTGACCGGGCATGCCCAGTATGCCGTCGGCACCAGCAACCTGCTGCGCGAACGCGCTGCCGGCAAGCCGGTGGTGGTGCTGGCGGTGGTGTTCCAGCAGTCGCCGTATGAGATCTATGCGCTGCCCGGCATCCATACCTTGCGCGATCTGGAAGGCAAGCGCCTGATGATCGAACCGCAAGCCGATGAGCTGTACGCTTATCTGAAGAAGGAGGGCGTCGATCTCTCCCGCGTCCAGCGCGTGCCGCACAGTTTCGATGCCGAGGGCTTGATGCATGGTGCAGCGGAAGCCATCTCCGGTTATGTGTCGAACGAACCCTATTATTTCGCCCGCGCCAAGTTCCCGTATCGCACCTTCAGCCCGCGCTCGGCGGGCATCGATTTCTACGGCGACAACCTGTTCACTTCAAAGCGCGAGTTGCAGCGCCACCCAGCACGCGTGCGCGCCTTCCGCGAGGCCAGTTTGCGCGGCTGGCAATATGCCAAGGCGCACCCGCAGGAGGTCATCGATCTGATCCTGGCGCAATACTCGACCAAGCATGGCCGTGACTATCTGGAGTTCGAGTCGCAACGTATGGTGCCCTTGCTGCAACCGAACCTGATCGCCATCGGCTACATGAACCCGGATCGCTGGCGCTTCATCGCCGATACCTATGCCGACCTTGGCCTGATGCCGCCCGATTATCCGCTGGAGGGTTTCCTGTATGACGCGAGCGAGCCGGACATGGCCTGGCTCTATCGCATCCTCATGCTGAGTCTGCTGACCTTGGCCGTCGTTTCGGCGGTGGTGCTGTACATCCTGCGCATCAACCGTCGTCTGCGCATCAGCCAGCAGGAATTGCTGGAGAGCGAGAACCATTACCGGCTACTGGTGGAGAACATGCGCGACGTGGTGTGGATCCTCGATCCGTATACGCTGCGCTTCCGCTACAGCAGTCCGTCGGTCGAACGATTCCGCGGGTTCACCGTGGCCGAGATGCTGGATATGTCGCTGGACCAGACCGTGGCCACCGCCGCCATCGAACCGCTGAAACAGAAGATCACCGCCTACTTGCAGGAATTCCTGTCCGGCGAGCATCCGAACAAGGTGTATACCGAAGAACTGCCCATGCTGTGCAAGGATGGCCGTCTTGTGTGGGGCGAGGTGATCGCGCGCTTCGTGCGCAACGAGCACAGCGGACAGGTGGAGTTGCATGGCGTCACGCGCGACATCACCGAACGCAAGGCGGCGCAGGCCAGGATCGAGCACATGGCGATGCACGACCTGCTCACCGGCCTGCCCAATCGCGCCTTGCTCAACGACCGGCTGCATCAGGCGCTGATCGCTTCGCAGCGCGACCAGAGCCGTGGCGCATTGATGTTCATCGACCTCGACCGCTTCAAGCAGGTGAACGACGAGCTGGGGCACGACATCGGTGACCAGTTGCTGCTGCAAGTGGCCACGCGCATGGAGGAGTGTGTGCGTGCCTCGGATACGGTGGCGCGCATCGGCGGCGACGAATTCATCGTGCTGCTGCGTCCCATGCTGGACGAGGCGGATGCACTCAGGGTGGCCGAGAAGTTGCGCGAGTCGCTGCATGCGCCGTTCCATGTCGCCGGGCGCGAGCTGGCGATCTCGTGCAGCATCGGCGTCGCGCTGTACCCCATGCACGGCGATGATGCCGTCGAGCTGTCCAAGAAGGCCGATATCGCCATGTATCGCGCCAAGGAGAGTGGGCGCGACAGCGTCTGCCTGTATCAAGACCGCGCCGATGACAAGGGCTAATGTTTGATTGATTTTGTCGGATAAGCGCTATAATCGGCCGCGTCCGAGCATCTAAGAAAGACCGCAATGAACCAAGCCATCCCCGACGTACAGAGCAGCGCGGACACGCGCCGCATCGCCATCAACAAGGTCGGCATCAAGAGCATCCGCCATCCCATCGTCGTCAGCGACAAGAGCGAAGGCGTACAGCACACCATCGCCACCTTCAACATGTATGTGCGCTTGCCGCACAACTTCAAGGGCACGCACATGTCGCGCTTCGTGCAGATACTCAACCAGCACGGACGCGAGATCTCGGTGGAGTCGTTCGAGGGCATCCTGCGCGAGATGGTGGACAAGCTGGAAGCGAAATCCGGCTACATCGAGATGAACTTCCCGTATTTCGTCAACAAGACCGCGCCGGTCTCCGGCGTGCAGAGCCTGCTCGATTACGACGTGACCTTCATCGGCGAGATCGTCGACGGCGCTTACCGGTTCACCATGCGCGTGCAGGTGCCGGTGACCAGCCTGTGCCCGTGCTCCAAGGAGATCTCCGAGCGCGGCGCGCACAACCAGCGTTCGCACGTCACCCTCACCGTGCGCACCAAGGGCGCGGTATGGATCGAGGATGTGGTGCGCATCGCCGAAGAGCAGGCATCGAGCGAGCTGTATGGTCTGCTCAAGCGTCCCGACGAGAAGTTCGTCACCGAGCGTGCCTATGACAATCCCAAGTTCGTCGAAGACATGGTGCGCGACGTGGCGGCGGCATTGAACGCCGACGAGCGTATCGAAGCCTATGTGGTGGAGTCGGAGAACTTCGAGTCGATACACAACCATTCCGCGTACGCGCTGATCGAGCGCGACAAGACGCTGGACTGATCTTGAAGCCGGTTGCCGTCTTCCGACACTCCACCAATGAAGGGCCGGGGCACATCGCGCTGTTCCTGACCGAGCATGCCATCCCCTGGCGGATGTTCCACATCGATCTGGGCGAAGCGGTACCGCCCCGTGCCGAGGATTTCAGCGCGCTGATATTCATGGGCGGCGTGATGAGCGTGAACGACGACCTGCCGTGGATCCCGCGTTCACTGGATCTGATACGGGATGCCGTGGCGCGCGATATCCCGGTACTCGGCCACTGTCTGGGTGGCCAGCTCATGTCCAAGGCACTGGGGGGCGTGGTCACCAAGAATCCGGTGAAGGAGCTGGGTTGGGGGACAGTCACGGTTGCCGACAACGATACGGCGCGTCACTGGTTCGGCGACATCACGCAGTTCGATTCCTTCCACTGGCATGGCGAGACCTTCTCGCTGCCCCCCGGTGCGGTCCATCTGCTGTCCAGTGCGCACTGTGCCAATCAGGCCTTCGCCATCGGCAAGCATCTGGGCATGCAATGCCATGTCGAGATGACGGCGCACATGATCGAGGACTGGTGCCACGTCGGCGCGCAGGAGCTCGCGGACAACCGGCACAGTCCGGCGGTGCAGGATGCCGCCACCATGCAGGCGCAGATGCACGACAAGTTGCCGCAGCTGAGTGCGGTGGCTGAGCGGCTTTATCGGCAGTGGCTATGCGGCATCGCCGCATAGACGCTGCCGCGATTCATATCACCATTTCAACGTAGTCCAAATGAGTGCTCGCAGCAAACTCAAGAAACAACTCCATTTCCAATTGCGGGTGGCGGCATTCGCCCTGTTGTTCACCGTCGGTTACGGCGGTTTCCTGTTGTACAGCCTACTGGGCGATGTCGCCAATGAGACCGCTGGTGGCGTGCAGGCGGTCGCCGAGATGACCGATACGGCGCGGCGCGCGCAAGTGGCCTTCCAGCGTCAGGTGCAGGAATGGAAGGACATCCTGCTGCGCGGATATGACCGCGAATTGCTGGTGCATCACCGTGCAGCTTTCGATCAGCAATACGAATCCGTGCAGCGCGAACTGCGGCAACTGGAAGCGTTGATGCGGTACCAGCAACTGGACACCGCGCCCGTGGAAGACCTGCTCGCCAAGCATGCCGACATGCGCGCAAGGTATCTGGATACGTTGCGGCGTTTTCCGCCCGATCGCCGTGCGGCGAACCTGTTCCGAGCGGATGCCATGGTGCGCGGCATCGACCGCGAACTGTCGGGCGAACTCGATGCCTTGGGACACGCGATCGCGCAGGCGGCCGTCGAGCGTGTGGCGACGGTGAGCGGGGCGATCCAGACGCGCTATGAATGGCAGCAATACTATCTGCTGTCGGTATTGCTGTTCGTGCTGCCCGGCATCAGCATGTTCAGCTTCTATCAGCTCACCCGGCTGGCGCGCCAATTATCGGAAGAGCGTGAGCAGGCGCTGGTCACGCTCTCTTCCATCGGCGATGCGGTCATCGTCAGCGATGTGCTGGGGCGTGTCGAATACATGAATCCGGTGGCCGAACAGATGACCGGCTGGTCGTTGGGTGAAGCGATGGGCCGTCCGCTGCAGGAGGTGTTCATCATCGTGCATGAGATGACCCGGCAGCCGGTGGACAGTCCGGTCGACGAAGTGCTGCGCCTGGGGCAGATGAGCGGCCTGGCCGCGCACACGCTGCTCATCGCGCGCGATGGCGGCGAATATCCCATCGGCGATTCCGCCGCACCCGTGCGCAATGAATCCGGCGCGATCACCGGGGCGGTACTGGTATTCCACGATGCGACCGAGCAGATGCGTGCGCAACGCGAGATCCGCCATCTGGCCTATCACGACCATTTGACCGGCTTGCCCAATCGCCGCTTGTTGCAGGACCGGGTACGGGTCGCTCTGGAGAATGCACAGCGGCACAGCAGCAAGCTCGCGCTGTTGTTCATCGACCTGGACCATTTCAAGGTCATCAACGATACGCTGGGGCATGACTACGGCGACCTGTTGCTGGAAGCGGCAGCACAGCGCCTGGTGTCCTGCGTGCGTCAGCAGGATACCGTGGCCCGCACCGGCGGCGACGAGTTCGTCGTGTTACTGATGGATGTGAAATCGGTCGACGATGCTGCGAACGTGGCGCAGAAAGTGCTGGATGCCCTGTCCGCCTCATACCAGATCAAGGGAGTCGACCTGCACAGCACCCCCAGCATCGGCATCAGCCTCTATCCCGAGGATGGGCGCGATTTCGAGACGCTGCTCAAGCATGCCGATACCGCCATGTATCACGCCAAGGAGCGCGGGCGTGCGGGTTATCACTTCTTCATGGAAGAGATGAACGTGCGCACGCTGGAGCGCCTGACGATAGAAGGCAACCTGCACAAGGCGCTGGCGCGCAACGAGTTCGAACTGTATTACCAGCCCAAGGTGAGCATCCGCGACGGCAAGGTGATCGGCGCCGAGGCGTTGATCCGCTGGAACCATCCGGAGCTCGGTCTGGTGCCGCCCGGCAAGTTCATCCCCATCGCCGAGCAGAGCAGCATCATCGGCGAGATCGGAGAGTGGGTGGCACGCGCGGCCTGTGTGCAGAGCCGCATCTGGCAAGAGATGGGGGTGGCGCTGCCGCTGAGCTTCAACGTCTCTGCCCGCCAGTTCCTGCATGGCGACCTGCCGGGCATGCTGACCCGTCTCCTGCAGGAGACGGGGGCCGATGCCGGCCTGCTCGAACTGGAACTCACCGAGGGAGTGCTGCTGAACTTCATCGAGGCCGAAGCCACGCTCACCGCGATCAAGGCCATGGGGTTCCGCATCGCCATCGACGACTTCGGTACCGGCTATTCCAGCCTGGCTTACCTGCGCCGCATGCCCATCGACACGTTGAAGATCGACCGCACCTTCGTCATGCACCTGGAGAGCAAGCCCGAAGATGTGTCCATGGTGGAGACCATCATCACCATGGCGCGCAACCTGCGCATGAGCGTCATCGCGGAAGGCGTGGAGAATCGGGCGCAGGCGGACATCCTGCTCGCCAGCGGCTGCGAGGAATGCCAGGGCTACCATTTCGGCCGGCCGGTTACGGCAGCTCAATTCCTGGCATCGCTGCGCCAGCCGGCCGACTGAAGCCGGCGACGGACGAACTGGTAGAATCCTGCGAACCTTATCGGGAGCACGCCATGGCCTACGTCGTCGCTGAAAACTGTATCCGCTGCAAATACACCGACTGTGTCGAAGTCTGTCCGGTGGATTGTTTCCGCGAAGGCGAGAACTTCCTGGTCATCGATCCCGCAGAGTGCATCGATTGTTCGCTGTGCGTGCCGGAATGTCCGGCCGGCGCGATCTATGCGGCGGATGACCTGCCGGCGGATCAACAGGCCTTCATCGCCTTGAATGCCGAACTGGCACAACGCTGGCCGTCCATCACGGTGAAGAAGGATGCGCCGCCCGATGCCGACGACTGGTCGAACGTCAAAGACAAACTCCAGTACCTGAAGAAGTGAGCACCGCGCGCGAGCAATACGACCGCATCGCGCAGCGCATCCTCGCCGCGCATCCCGCGCCCGACCTGCGCGGCATCACCCTCCTGTTGCCCAATATGCATGTGGTGCAGCCGCTGGCGCAGGCATTGGTGCGCCAGGCGCAAGTGCCGGCACTGCTGCTGCCGCAGATGGTCACGCTGGATGCCTGGGCGCAAAGCATTCCGCTGGCCGCTCCGATCGCCACCGAATGCCAACGCAGCGCCTTGCTCTACCAGCATCTGCGCAAGCAGCAATGGTTCGACAACGCCGATCTGTGGGGCATGACGCAGGAGCTGCTCAAGCTGTTCGACGAACTCACGCTGGGGCTGGGGGTGCTGCCGGCCGACGAAGAAAGTTTTGCGGCTGCGGTGCAGCAGGCCTATGCCGCACGCCAGAACGTCGCGCTGCAACTCGAAGCGCGGCTGGTGTTCGAGTTGTGGCATGCGATGCAGCAAGGTGCCGAACTGGATCGCGCGCGCGCCCGGCAGCAACGGCTGGCCATGCTGGCGCAGCAGGCGGCGCGGCCGCTGTATGTGCTGCGCACCTCGGAATGGGATGCCGTCGAACAACGCTTCCTCGATGCCTATGCCGAACATGCACATGTGAAGGTGTTCGACCTGCGCGAGATGGGCGCGGCAGTGCGACCGCCGCGCTTGTTCGCTGCCACCTCGCTGGAACAGGAGGCACGCGCCGCTGCCATGCAGGTGCGCTGCTGGTTGAGCGAGGGCAAGCGCGACATCGCGGTGGTGGCGCAGGATCGCGTCACCGCGCGGCGCATGCGTGCCCTGCTGGAGCGGGCGCAGATCCTGGTGGCGGACGAGAGCGGCTGGACCCTGGCCACGTTGTCGGTGAGTACGGTGCTGGAACGCTGGCTCACGGCATTGCAGAGCGACTTCTATCACCACGATCTGCTCGACCTGCTCAAATCGCCGTTCATCTTCGCCGATCTGGCGGCGGGCGAGCGCAAGGCCGCGGTCTATCGGCTGGAACAGTTGCTGCGCCAGCAAGGGGTGGTATCCGGGCTGCCGGCATTCGTCGCCCTCGCTGTAGCCGAGCCCGCGTTGCATGGTTTGCTGCTGCGCTTGCAGGAGGCGGCGAGCTTGCTGGCGCAAGACCAGCGCCAGACCTTGACGGCCTGGCTGGTGGCCTTGCAAGCCAGCCTGGAGCGCTTGGGCATACGCCAAGGCTTGCAACAGGATGAAGCCGGCCAGCAACTGCTGGCGGCTCTGGCGACCTGGCAGCAGGAGCTGGTGCAGGATGAGGGGCGTTATCGTTTCCTGGAGTGGCGGCGCTGGCTGGCGCAGCAACTGGATGGCGAGACCTTCCGCGATCGCAGCATCGATAGCCCGGTGTGCTTCACTCACCTGGCGGCCACGCGCTGGCGCCGCTTCGATGCGGTGCTGCTGCTGGGCTGCGGCGCGGACCATCTGCCCAGCGTGAGCGACGGCGGACGCTGGTTCAACGATGCGGTGCGCGCCGTGCTGGGCTTGCCCACGCGCAGCTTCCATGCCACGCGCCAGCGCGACGACCTGCATGCGCTGCTCGCGTTGAACGATAGCGTGCTCGCCACCTGGTTGCAGGACAAGAACGGCGAACCGGGTTTGTTGAGTCCCTATCTGCAACTGCTGTGCGATGGCCGCGAGGCAGCGCTGGATGCCGCAGAGCTACATGGCTTGCTGGCGACGGAAGATGCACACCGCGCCGAGCTGCCGCCGGCCGTACAGCCGGCGCCGGTGGCGGCGGCCGAGGCAGTGCCGGCGCGCGTCTCGATCAGTGCCTATAACGCGCTGGTCGCTTGCCCGTACCAGTTCCATGCGCGGCATATCCTCAAGCTGAACGAGCTGGACGAGGTGCAGGAGGCCATCGAGAAGCGCGATTACGGCGAGCGGGTGCATACCATCCTGCAACGTTTCCACGAGTGCCATCCGCAAGTGAGCGGACAGCCGCTGGATGTGCTGGAAACGGAGTTGCGCGGTTTGAGCAGCGAGGCGTTCGCCGATCTGCTGGCGCACGATTTCGCCGCACGTGCCTGGCTGGCGCGCTGGTTCAAATCGCTGCCGGCCTATCTGGCCTGGCAGGTGGAGAACGAAGCGCAAGGCTGGCGCTATGCCGGTGCCGAGCAGGATTTCGAATTGCAACTGGACGGTGTGCGCCTGCGCGGCCGCATCGACCGGCTGGACGCGCACGGCGACCAGCGCCGTGTGTTCGATTACAAGACGCAGTCCGACCAGGTGTTGCGCAACAAACTCAAGGCCGCAGGCGAGGATGTGCAACTGGCCAGTTATGCCTGGGCGGTACAGGCGAGCGCGGCCGATTTCGTCAGTATCGAAGACGGCAAGGTGCGCAGCATCGCGCCACCGCAGGAGCTGGGCCAGCTCGCGCAGCTCAATGCGCAACGACTGGAACAGGTGATGGCGCAGCTGCGTGAGGGGGCGGGCTTGCCCGCGAACGGCAGCGATGCCGTGTGCGGGTATTGCGAGATGCGCGGCCTGTGCCGCAAGGGGGAGTGGGCACATGGATAGCCGCATCGCTCTCGATCCCCGGCGCAGTGTGGTCGTCGAAGCCTGTGCCGGCAGCGGCAAGACCTGGCTGCTGGTGTCGCGCATGCTGCGCCTGCTGCTGGATGGCGCGCAGCCGTCGCAGATCCTCGCCATCACCTTCACGCGCAAGGCGGCGCAGGAGATGCAGGCGCGCTTGCAGCAATGGCTGCGCGATCTGGCGCAGGGTGACGAGGCGTTCGTGCGCAACTTCCTGGCCGAGCGCGGCTTGCCCGATGCGGACGAGGCGCAGCTGCTGCGCGCGCAACGCCTGTATGGCGAAGTGTTGCTGGCGCAACCCGGTGTCACCATCAGCACCTTTCATGGCTGGTTCATGCAAGTGATGCAGCGTGCGCCGATGAATGCCGACGTGATGCAGGGCATGACGCTGCTGGAACGTCCCGCGACCGAGCAGGAAGAAGCGTGGGAAGAATTGCTGGAGCGCTTGCGCAAGCAGCCCGAAGGGGAGCTGGCACAACGCATGCAATGGCTGTTCGACGAATGCGGCTTGTTCAACACACGCAAGCTGCTGTCCGCCTTCCTTGCCAAGCGCGCCGAGTGGTGGGCGTATGTGCAAGGGCAGGATGCCGCGCTGGATTTTGCGCTGGATGCATTGCGCATCTATCTAGATTTGGATATGGATTTCGATCCGGTGGCGGATTGGGGGATGTGCGGCAACAGCGAGGAAGTGTTCTTCGCTTTCGTGCGCCAGCTGGCGAGCAATGGCACCGATACGCAGGCGAACAAGGCGGGCGAGCTGGAGCGTGCGTGGACCGACAGTGCGCCAGAGGCACGCTTCGCTACAGTGTCGCCGTTGCTGTATACGCAGGCGGGTGAACCGCGCAGCTTCAAGCCGACCAAGAAGCAGGATGCGGAAGCGTTCCTGGTGACGCGCGATGCCGTGTTCGCCAGTTTGCAGGCGGTGCGCGATACGCTGGCCGAGCAGCAGGCCTATCGCCTGAACGAAGCGGTGTTGCAGTGCGGCGTCGCCTTGCTCGAGCGCTATCAAGCGCTCAAGGCGCAGAAACAGCAGATGGATTTCTCCGATCTGGAATGGCAGTTGTGCCATCTGCTGCAAAACAGCGCGCATGCCGAGACCATGCAGTTCAAGCTGGACAGTCGTTACCGCCATGTGTTGCTGGACGAGTTCCAGGACACCAACCCCCTGCAATGGCAGATCATGCGCGCATGGTTCGATGCGGCGGTGGCGGTGGAGTCGCAGCCATCGGTATTCATGGTGGGCGACCCCAAGCAATCCATCTATCGTTTCCGCCGCGCCGATGCGCGCCTGTTCCAGGTGGCGCGCGCCTACCTGCAAGAGCATTTCGCCGCACAAGCGCTGCATAACCATCACACGCGGCGCAACGCGCCCGCCATCGTGGCGGCGGTGAACGCGGTGTTCCGCGAGCAGCCGGAAGGTTTCGAATTCGTCGAGCATGGCACGCACCAGCATGATCTGCCGGGAACGGTGCAGGTCATGCCATTGGCCGAAGCGCCGCCAGTGCAAGAAGTCGAGGCAGTGGACGATGCCGCCTTGCGACTGCGCAATCCGCTGACCACCGCCCGTGACGACGACGCGCGGGGTGCACGTCATCAGGAAGCCGAGCTGTTCGCCGCGACGTTGCAAGAGATCGTGCAGGAATGGCATGTACATGCAGGCGGTGCGGAGCGCCGCGCCAACTGGGGCGACATCATGGTGCTGGTGCGCGCGCGCACCCATCTCGCTATCTATGAAGAGGCGCTGCGCGCGCGCCATATCCCGTTCATCAGCTCGCGTCGCGGCGGCCTGCTCGACACGCTGGAGGCGGAAGACCTGCAAGCCTTGCTGCTGTTCCTGATCACCCCGTTCGCCGACCTGGCGCTGGCGCAGGTGCTGCGTACACCGATCTTTGCATGCTGCGATGAGGATTTGATGGCATTAGGATTTGGGAATTGGGATTTAGGATGTGGTGAAGCAGCGATAAACGAGGCTAACGCAACTGCCCTTCCTAAATCCCAAATCCCAAATCCAAAATCCTCCTGGTGGCTACGCCTGCAACAATTGGATTCCCCATCACCCGCCTTGCAGCGCGCTGCTGCTTTGCTGCGGGACTGGCTGACACTGGCGGATAAGTTGCCGGTGCACGACTTGCTGGATCGCATCTATTTCGAGGGGGATGTCATCGCGCGCTACACGGCGGTGCTGCCGCCCGAGCGGCGCGCCAAGGTGGTGGCCAACCTGCATGCCTTCATGGAGATCGCGCTGTCGGTGGATGCCGGGCGCTATCCCAGCTTGCCGCGCTTCTTGCAGGAGCTGCGCGAGCTGCGTGCGAGTACGGACGACGCGCCGGACGAAGGCAAGCTGGGCACGGCGGGCAATGCGGTGCGCATCTACACCGTGCATGAATCCAAGGGGCTGGAAGCGCCCATCATCTGGCTGCTCGATGCGCATGCCGAGAAGAACAACCGCGAAAGCAGCGATGTGCTGCTCGACTGGGCGCCGCAAGCCGAACGGCCGGCGCACTTCTCCGTGTATCGCGACCAGGCTTCGCGCGGTCGCCAACGTGCAGCATTGTTCGAACAGGAAGCGGCGCAGCAGGCACGCGAAGATATGAACCTGCTCTATGTCGCGATGACGCGCGCGCAGCAGGTGCTCATCGTCAGCGGCAGCCAGTCCGCGAAAGAGCGGCGCACGCCGAGCTGGTACGAACGTATCGCGATGGCGGTGGGTGAGCCGCAGGCCAATCCGCTGCGCGGGGGGATGGCGCCGCCCCTCAGTGCCGCAGGCGCGGCGGACCGTGCGACGCAGTCCTCCTTGCCTGCGCATGGGGCGGTCGGGGCGCGCTTGGCGCGCAACACCATGCAGCAACAACGCGGCATCTGGCTGCATGCCTTGCTGGAGCATCTCAGCGTCGGCATGACGGCGCGGGCCGAGCTGCAACAGCGGCTGGCGATACCGGATGCGGAGATGGGGCAGGCCTGGTCGGTCGCACAGCGATTGCTCTCCGCGCCGCAGCTCGCGCGCTTCTTCGATGCACAGGCATATCGCGCCGCCTGTAACGAGTTGCCGTATGTCGATGCGCAGGGCGAGTTGAAGCGTATCGACCGCCTGGTCGAATTCGACGACGAAGTGTGGGTGCTGGATTACAAGCTGGGCGATGCATTGGAGGCCGGCCGCTATCGTGCGCAGCTATTGGCCTACCGGGAGGCGATGCAGGCGGTGTATGCCGGCAAGCCGGTACGCTGCGCGTTGTTGTTCGCCGATGGCACGCTCAGCGAGGTGTCGCCATGAGTGATCTGCCGTTGCAGGCAGGTGAGCCTGCCGAGGACGATGAGGTGATGTGCCATTGCAGCGGCACGCGGCGCGCTTATATCCGGCAGTTGCATGAGCAGGGCATGGACATGCAGGCCATCTCGCGCTGGACCGGCGCGCTGTCCGGCTGTGGCGGCTGCGAGTGGGATATCGCCGATCTTTTGAAAGTGCTGGAGCGGCAGCGCCAAGCGCGGGGTTAGTCCGCCGGCGCCCGCTTCAGTCCGCAGCGGGCGGCACAGGTTGAGGATGAGCAGGTTGCGCTTGAGTTCCGGCATGTCGGCCATGTCATTCCTCCTGTGTTGCGCACACTGGACGTATTCCCGGCACGCGACAACTGACCGTGCGGTTTGACATCACGCCCGCCCACCACCTATAGTGCAAAGAACGAACGTTCTGTATCGCGCTGGAGTGGTGGGCTGAAGAAATGAAGCATGAAGTGAACAGGGGGCGCGGGGCGACCTTGCAGATCGAAGGGCGCTTCGAGCGGGTGATGCGCGAGCATTTCGATGATGGTTGGGCGGGAGAGGAGGCTGCGCTGCCGCCGTTGCGGACCACCGTGACGCTGGAGCGCGCGCAGCGCATCCTGCAGAAACAGGACTCGCCGGATCTGGCCTTCGAATACAGCCTGAACGCTTATCGTGGTTGCGAGCATGGCTGCATCTATTGTTATGCGCGGCCGTCACATGCTTACCTCAATCTTTCGCCGGGGCTGGATTTCGAGACTCGCCTGTTCGCCAAGCCGGATGCGCCTCGCCTGTTGCGCGAGGAACTGGCCAAGCCCGCTTATCGATGTACGCCGCTCGCACTGGGTGTGAATACCGATTCTTACCAGCCCATCGAACGCGAATTGCAGATCGTGCGCCAGATACTGGAGGTACTGGTGGAGTGCCGGCATCCGGTGTCCATCGTCACCAAATCGGCGCTGATCGAACGCGACCTCGATCTGCTCAGCCAGTTGGCGCGCGACAAGCTGGTGCAGGTGTTCATCACGGTGACGACCCTGGATGGCGGGCTGGCGCGCAAGCTGGAACCGCGCGCCGCATCACCGCAACGTCGTTTGCAGGTGATACGCAACTTGCGTGCGGCCGGGGTGCCGTGCGGCGTGTTCGTCGCGCCGGTGATCCCGTTCCTGTCCGATGCCGAACTGGAGGACATCCTGCAAGCCGCTGCCACACAGGGGGCCGGTTCGGCGGCCTATACCTTGCTGCGCTTGCCGTATGAACTGAAGGAGTTGTTCAAGGATTGGCTGTCTACGCATTATCCGCAGAAAGCGGCGCATGTGATGGCGCGTTTGCGTGAGATGCGGGGCGGGAGCGAGAACGATGCTCGCTTCGGCTCGCGCTTCCGTGGGCAGGGTGCCTTCGCGCAATTGTTGGCGCAGCGCTTCCAACTGGCGTGTGGACGTTACGGACTGGATCGTCCGGAAATGGAGCTGGATACGACGCAGTTCCGGATGCCGCGCAGCGATGGGCAATTGACGCTGTTCTGATGCCGGCAGGGTCGGGTTCGTGCCGACCTTTATATAAGCAAGATATAGGCTGCGGTTCCCGAGCGGGATACTCGGGTGTTTAACCCTGTTCGCTTCATGGTGTGGTTCAATCGAATCATTCCAGCCGATGACGGCGCTGTGCCGGCTTGAGGAGGCGTGATGAGTATCCTGGATTGGCCTGAAGGAGAGCGTCCGCGCGAGAAGTTATTGCAGCGGGGGGCGGCCGCCTTGTCCGATGCGGAACTGCTGGCGATCTTCCTGCGCGTCGGGGTGGCGGGCAAGAGCGCCGTCGATCTGGCGCGTGACCTGCTCGCCAGTTTTGGCAGCCTGACCCGCTTGTTCGCGGTGGCCGAGCATGAGTTCTGCGCCATGCGCGGCATGGGGCGGGCCAAGTATGTGCAATTGCAGGCGGTGCTGGAGATGGCACGTCGTGCCTTGCATGAGGAGATGCAGGCGGGCGATGCGCTGAATTCGCCGCGAGCGGTGCGCGAGTACTTGCGTCTGTTGTTGCAGGCGCGCAAGCAAGAGGTGTTCGTCGCCCTGTTCCTCGATGCGCAGCATCGCGTGATCGCCAGCGAGGAGCTGTTTCAGGGGACATTGACGCAGACCAGCGTCTATCCGCGCGAGGTGGTGAAGCGGGCGCTGCATCACAACGCGGCGGCGATCATCTTCGCGCACAACCATCCATCCGGCGTGGCGGAGCCCAGCCAGTCCGATCGTTTGTTGACGCAAGCCTTGCAGCGGGCGCTGGACCTGGTCGACGTGCGCGTGCTGGACCATTTCATCGTGGCGGGTGCCGGATGTCTGTCATTTGCCGAACAAGGGAGCTTGTGATGGATGCTGGTGATCCACTGGTATCGGCGCAGAGCATGGCGGAGGCCACTGTGGTAGCCGCCATCATCCGCGACTTCATCCATCTCACCGAGCGCTTGGCCGGTCCGGCACTAGCGCAGCTGATGAACAACTACTATGGCAAGGTCATGGCGTTGGTCGAACAGCAGCAGGGCATGCTGTGTTCGCTGGATAACCACGGCATGCTGATCGTATTCCCGCCAGTGCCGGGAGGTGATCCGCATGCGCGGCGTGCGTTGCGTTTCGCCTTGGCACTTGCGCTGATCGCCTACCAGATGCGTTTCCTGATCCGGCAATCCTTTCCCGATGCCGGGCTGGCCCACTTCGGCGTGGGGGTGGGTATACACAGCGGGCCGCTGACGATGCACGAGTTGGGAGTGGCGCCGTTCCGGCATCGCGTGCCGGGTGGGCATGCCGTGGCCGTGGCTGCCCTGCTGGCGGTGAAGTCCAAGCAACTGGACTGGAACGTGGTGTGCAGCGAGCACACGCTCGCATCGCTGGGGCGCGATGTGAAGACCGGCCGGCATGACCGCATCGGTGCCGACTGGTTGCAGGAGCCGGTCAGCGTGGCCGAGGTGCTGGTGGTACGCGAAGGCGAAGAAGTGGATGCCGATGCCACGCTGCGTCTGGTGCGCGGCGGGCGCTCGGGTTATTACAAGGCCTTCGATCCTTCGCTGTTCGCACCGGGCGATGGCGGCCTTCTGATCGAGTTGCCGCGTGTCCCGGGCTATCGTTGCCTGAAACCGGTGGGGCGTGGCGGCATGTCCAGCGTGTTCCTCGCCGAGCGCCTGCAGGACAAGGCGCAGATGGCCTTGAAGTTCGCCGAGGGCAGTGTGTCCGAGGATAGCGAGGTGCTGCATCGCTTCGTCGAGGAATACGGCTTGCTGGAGCAGGTGCGCCATCCCCATGTATTGCAGATATTCGATCAGGGCGTGACCGACGATGCCTTGTTCATCGTGATGGAATATCTGCCCGGCGGTACGCTCAAGCAGCGCATCGGCAGTCAGGGATTGGTGCAGGAGTCGGCGCAACGCGTGCTGCGCGAGATGGCGTTGGCGCTGCACGAGATCCATCGTGCCGGCATCATCCATCGCGACATCAAACCCGAGAACATTCTGTTGCGCGGGGATGGTTCCGCCGTGCTGGGGGATTTCGGGGTGGCGCGGCGCTTGCGCGAGGCGCGACCGGTGAACCAGCCGGATACCGTGGTCGCCACGCCTTATTTCATGAGCCCGGAGCAGGCGCTGGGCGAAGCCGAAGACGAACGTACCGACATATATAGTATGGGGGCGGTGTTCTATAACATGCTGACCGGCCATAAGCCCTATCAGGGAGCGACGCTGGAGAGCATCGTGCATCAGCACCTGCATGCGGATGTGCCGCGCCTGCCAGCCCATCTTCGGTGCTGGCAGCCGTTGCTGGACGGGATGATGGCCAAACGGCGCGAGCGCCGTTACTCCGCGGCCATGCTGTTGCAGCATCTGGAGACGCTGCCTGCCCCCTGCGCCTGAACGTTCGGCGCCCCTGTTTTTCATCCTTTTTGCATTTTCCCTTTGACAGCTCTCCGGGATATATGGATAATCGCGCGCTCTTTTTGGAGGGGTGGCCGAGTGGTTAAAGGCAGCAGACTGTAAATCTGCCCTCTTATGAGTACGATGGTTCGAATCCGTCCCCCTCCACCAAATTGA
>JAJZSA010000065.1 GCA_021822115.1 Pseudomonadota bacterium | reverse complement strand
ACGGATCATGATGTGTGTCCTTTCGGGGTTCTGTGCGTGTTTGTCACATTACGCCGCCGCTCGCAAATGCAAGCGGTGAACACATGGAGAAAAACCTCCCTATTCGGGATTTAACGATGCCGGGACGACATCATCAGGCATTGAGGTTGAGGATGGAGGTGGCTTGCTTGTCGTTGTCGTTGGCGTTCTGCAGCAGCTTCATGTGGGTGTCGAACTGGCGCGCCAGGTTGATCATGCTGACCATGGCATCCACCGCATTCACGTTGCTGCCCTCCAGACTGCCCTCGACCACCCGCACACCGGCATCGGCCGCCGCGGGGTTGCCGTCGCGCGTGCGGAACAGCCCGTCCTCGCCGCGCATCAATTGCGCCTCGGGCGGATTGGTGAGCTTGATGCGCCCCACCACCACCACGCCGTTCTTCTGGTTGTTGGTCGGCACGGTGGAGATGGTGCCGTCGCCGGCGATGGTCACCTGCGTATCGGGCGGGATGGTCAACGGCCCGGCATCGCCCATCACGGTCAGGCCGTTGCGCGTCTGCAACACGCCGTTGGGCGACATCTGCAAACTGCCGTTGCGGGTATAGGCTTCCTTGCCGCTGGCATCCTGCACCGCGATCCAGCCCGGCCCGGCGATGGCGACATCCAGCGCGCGCCCGGTCTGCTGCATCACACCCTGCGTGAAATCGGTGCCGGCGGTGGAATCCACCACGAAGGTGCGCGTAGGCAAGCCCTCACCTTGTAGCGGCACGCTGCGGAACGCATCGATGCTGGCGCGAAAACCAGGTGTGTTGAGATTAGCCAGATTGTTCGACACCGTCGCCTGCTGATTCAGGATGTGCGAAGCACCCGTCATCGCGGTATAGATCAATTTATCCATCTCATCCTCCCCCTGATCCCCAGTTCCTGAATCCTAACTTTCAGAATTAGCGCAGGTTCACCAGCGTCTGCAACACCTGGTCCTGTGTCTTGATGGTCTGCGCATTGGCCTGGTACACGCGTTGCGCGGTGATCATGTTCACCAGCTCGGCAGTCAGGTCCACGTTGGAATCTTCCACCGCCGACGATTGCAACACGCCCAGGCTGCTTGAGCCTGGTGTACCGACTAGCGGCCCACCCGAACTGGCGGTCTCCGCCCAGGCATTGTTACCCAGCGGCTGCAAGCCCTGCGGGCTGGTGAAGTTAGCCAGCACCACCTGTCCCAGCGCGCGCGACTGGCCGTTGGTGTAGCGACCGAGGATGGTGCCGTCCGGGCTGGTGGTGAAGCCGCTCAGACGGCCGGAAGTGAAGCCGTCCTGCGTCGTGGTGTTCACACCGAAGTTGCCGCCGAACTGCGAGGTGCCGGTGAAATCGAAATTGATGGTCTGCGCGCCCGCACTGGCCGGATTGACCACGGTCAGCGTGGTCGCCGCGAAACCGGCCGGGCTGGGGGCGGACACGGTGAAGCTGTTGGCACTGTTGATGGCGGTGATGGTGGTACCAGCCGGCAGGTCACCACCGGTCACGGTCGCCCCGACCAGCAGACTTGCCGTAGCGGGACCACTGATCAGCGTGCCGCCGGCGGCCACCGAAGCGCCCACCGCCGAGATCGGTGCCGGCACCGGATTGAAGGAAGCCGACGTCACCGGCAAGGTAGGCGAAGTCAACACACCGTTGGTGTTGAAGGTCATCGCGGTCAGCGCGGTACCGGCCGCCGGCACCTTGTTGCCGTCCACCGTGAGATAAGAGTTCCAGGCATTGGGACCGGTCTTGGCGAAATACAGCGCCGCCACATGACTAGAGCCCTGGCTGTCATACACCGTCAGCGAGGTCGAGCTGTTGTAGCTCTGCGGATTGTTGGGATCGAACGGCGTGATGGTCGGCAATGCCATGCGCGAATCGAGGTTCAGCCCCATGGTGACGTTAGCAGTCGCCTTGGGAGTCAGGTCGGCTGCATTGATCTGGATCGGCACTGGCTGCGCCGCACTGATCACCCCGTTGGTCGCCGGATAACCAGACAACTTGAAACCTTGGCTGTTGACAATGTTGCCACTCTTGTCCAGCTGGAACTGGCCGTTGCGCGTATAGGTGATGGCGCCGTTCTGATCCACCATGCGGAAGAAGCCCTGTCCGCTGATGGCGATGTCCATGCTGTTCGAAGTGTTGGTGATGTTGCCCTGCGTGAACTGCTGGGCGATGGTAGACACCTTCACGCCGGTACCCACCTGCACCGCGCCGGAACCGGCCAGCGAGGTCGCATACAGGTCCGCGAACATGGCTTGCGATTGCTTGAAGCCGACGGTATTGGCATTGGCGACGTTGTTACCGATCGTATCGAGGTGCTTGGCCGATGCATTCAGGCCGCTCAAACCTTGCTGGAAACCCATGACAACCTCCTTTTACAAGACTTTACGGATGGCACTCAGGCTGAAGTCGCCCAGGTTGCCGATATTGATGGAGACGCCGCTGCTCGATTGCGCCACACTGTTGACCAGACCATAGGCCAAGGGGGTGGCATCGATCTTCTTGCCGGACAGCTCAGCCTTGACGCTGAAGGTATAGGCGCCGTCCGCCGCAGTGCCGGCGGTATCGGTGCTGCCATCCCAGGCGAAGTCGGTGGCGCCGACATCCTGCGCACCCAGATTGAGGGTGCGCACCACGTTGCCCTTGGCATCGCTGATGGTGACCGTCACCTTGTCCGCCGGTTGCGTCAGCTCGAAGCCGCCATAGGACTTACCCTTGGTCAGGTCCATGCTGTCGCCGTCGGTCAATGCCACGTGGCCGATCATGGACACCGCCTGCAGCGACTGGCTGGCCAGCATACTGCTGCTCAAGGCCTGCACCGTGGAGTTCAGTTTGTCGATGCCAGTCACCGTGGACAGCTGCGCCATCTGCGAAGTGACCTGTGCGTTATCCAGCGGATTGAGCGGGTCCTGGTTCTTCATCTGCGCCACCAGCAGGGTCAGGAAACGATCCTGCGTCGCGCCGACCTGCGAATTGGTCGGGGTGGTCGCCTGGGTCGATGCGGCTGCGGTGCTGCCTTGTACGGAATTAACCATGGTCTATCTCCTCATTGGCCGATGGTGAGGGTCTTCATCAGCATGGACTTGGAAGTGTTCAACACATCCACGTTGTTCTGGTACGAACGCGAAGCCGAGATCATGTTCACCATCTCGTCCACCGGATTCACGTTGGGCAAGGTCACATAACCCTGCTGGTCCGCCATCGGATGCTTGGGATCATATACCTTGCGCATGGGAGAATTATCCTCCACCACCGCAGCCACCTTGACCCCGGCGCCCACCTGTCCGGCCTGCTGCGTGGTCTCGAACACCACCTGCTTGGCCTTGTACGGCTTGCCGTCCGGCCCGGTGGTGCTATCCACGTTGGCCAGGTTGCTGGCCACCACGTTCAGCCGTTGCGCCTGTGCCGACATGGCGGAGCCGGCGATATTGAAGATGTTGGTCAATGACATGACTCAGCCCTCCTAGTTCTGTAACGCGGCCAACACATCCTTGGCCTTGCCGCTGACGAAGCGCACGCTGGCTTCATAACGCATCGCGTTGTCGGCGAACTGCGCACGCTCCACATCCATATCCACGGTGTTGCCGTCCGCGCTCGGCTGCAATGGCACCCGATATTGCACCGGCGCCCCCATCACCGTCTCCCCGCTGTTGCCGGACAGATGGTTGGCAGCCGTACGTTCCAGCGGCAAGCTGGCCGGATTGCCACTCAGCGCGCCCTTCAGCGCACTGGCGAAATCGACATCCTTGGCCTTGTAGTTCGGCGTATCCGCATTGGCGATATTGGAAGCGATCAGTTCCTGGCGCGCAGCGCGCAAGTTCAGCGCCGCTTGATGGAACTGGAACATCTCGTCTATTCTGCCGCCCATGATGAGCACCCTGCCTTTCCCGACTACTTTTGTGATGGCTCGCATACTAGTCGCCGCCTTGTCCAGCCAATCGGGCGATTAAAGGCAGAATTCCGCTTCATTTCTTCCCATGGCCCGGTCCCGCCCCCGGCACAATACCGGCCATGGATAAAAGTCTGGTCTCTACCCTGTTGTTGCTCGGCAGCCTGTGGGGCAGCCCGGCGCAAGCCGTGCCGCAACAGGACCATGCCGCCATCCGCGCCGCAGCGCTGACCTATGCCCGGCAACAAGCCCAAGCGCTGCCCGGCGAGGTACGCGTGAGTGTGGCCGACATCGATCCCCGCCTGGCACTGCCGCAATGCGACCGTTTGCAGGCTTACCTGCCGGCCGGCGCCCAGACCATCGGCAAGACCACCATCGGCGTGCGCTGCGATGCCCCGTCAGTCTGGAGCCTGTTCGTACAGACCGAGATCCGCGTGACGCTGGACCTGCTGGTGGCCAACCGCCCGTTGTCGCAAGGTACCGTGCTTGGCACAGGCGATTTCAGCCTGCAACGCGGCGAACTGGACCGCCCCGGACTGCTCACCGCGCCGGATCAGGCCATCGGCAAGACGCTCAAATTCGCCATCGGCGCCGGGCAGGTGCTGCGTCAGGACATGTTGCGCCCGCCGCTGCTGATCCGCCAGGGTCAGACCGTCACCCTGCGCGCACGCGGCAAAGGCTTCACGGTGAGCCAGGAAGGCCGGGCATTGAATGACGCGGGAGAAGGCGATATGGTGCGCATCCGCACCGCCTCGGCGCAGGTCATCACCGCACGCACCGCGGCGGACGGCTCGGCCGAGGTGCAACCATGAAAAAATTTGCAGATCGGGCTAAAGTTTTCCCTAAAGCTTCCGATAGAGCTGACAATCGAACCAGAAAAGTTGGAGTCCAGCCATGAAGATCGACAATAGCAAGCCGCTCACCAGCAGTGTCGGGGAAGCCACCACCCGCACCCCGGCCGCGCGCGGCAACGCCAACCGTCCGGCCACACCGGATATCGCCGGCACCAGCGTCAGCCTGGGTACCACCACTGCCCAGTTGCGCAGCCTGGAGAGCAGCGTCGCCAGCAGCTCCGCCGTGGATAGCAAGAAAGTGGCCGAGATCAAGCAAGCCATCAGCGAAGGCCGCTTCCAGGTCAATGCCGGCGCTATCGCCGACAGCCTGATCAAGAGCGTGAGCGACCTGATCACCGCGAGCCAGCGTTGAACCAGACCGGCATCGACGTCCCCGACATCCTCAAGCGCCTGCAAGAAGAACAGGCGGCGCTGGAAGCATTCGTCGCCCTGCTCAAGCGCGAGCAACAGATCCTGGTCTCATCCGACGCCGAACCCCTGCTCGACCTGGCGCCGCAGAAGGTGCAAGCCGCCGAAACCCTCGGCGCGCGCGCCAGACAGCGCGCCCAAAGCATCCCGGCCGAACCCGGTCGCGTGGAAAGCTGGCTGCGCCAGCACGCCCCAACCGGCCTCACAACCTGGAACGCCATCCAGCGTCTCGGCCAGGAAGCCCAACAGATCAATCACACCAACGGCAGCCTCATCCAGGTCCGCATGCGCTACAACCAGCAAGCCCTGCAAGCCCTGCTCGGCTCGTCCGAACAAGCCAGCGGCCTGTACAGCGCAAAAGGCAAGGCCGACCTGCCCACCAGCGGCCGCACACTGGGTAGCGGCTAAAGCTCGGTATATTGCTTCGCGTTGCCGCGCGCCCGGTGTACCCGATACCTCTGCGCGTTCTTGGCGGTCTTCTCCAGCACCACCTGCTTCACATCCAACTTGTAATGCTCCGCCAGCAGCAATGCTTAGGCCAGCCCGTCGGCCTGTTCCTCCGTCACCCCCGCCGTACCCGCCTCGCCATGCGCCACATTCCAATAACTCCGCCGCCTTGATGGACAAAGCTACCGCCGAATCTTGCGGATCATGGAATCGCGCTCGTCGCGGAAATGGGTGAGCGCCGCAGCCAGTTCAGCATAGCGCTGCGGGCGGATGACATAAGGACGCCTGCAATAGTAAGGGAAGGATCGTAAAAGCTAGGCCCACGCCCGGCGCGTCAGCGGCTGCTGCCGGTAGAACTGCACCAGCAACCCGTACACCGCGGGATAGTCCGCATGCAGCACATCCGGCGCCTCGAAGAAATATTCCGACAGCACCGCGAAGAACTCGGCCGGACTCTCGCTGGCATAGGGATCGATCTGCGTCTCATCCCCTCCGCTCACCCGGCGACAGAAGTCCTCGTAGGCCGCCTGGCACACCGCCGCCCAGCGCACCGCATCCATGCCTGTATGCAACGGCGGCCGGCAGTTCGCGCTGCCGCTCTGCATATCCAGCTTGTGCGCGAACTCGTGGATCACCACATTGAAACCTTCACCGCGCCCGGACCATTCCACATCCTGCCAGGACAGCACCAGCGGCCCGCCCGCCATCGCCTCGCCGCTGCGCACATGGCGCACCTGATGCACCACGCCCGTCTCGTCCATCTGCTCGCCGTCGTACACGAACTCGCCCGGATACACCACCACTTCACGCCAGTCGCCATACGCCGACACATCCAGATTCAACACCGGCAATGCCGCATGCGCCGCGATCAACGTCGCCATCGCCGCATCCACCTCCAACCCGCCCGCTCCCGAGAACGCCTTGTCCGCCAGCAGCGCCTGCGCCAATTCACGCAAGCGCGCCTGCTCCTCGCCACGCAACCCCTCGAACACCGGCAACGCCAGCGCCGCCCGCCACGCCGCCTCGTCCAGCGCGAACGCCCCGCGTCCGCTGACGAACAGACTGGCCAGCAGGTCGAACGGGTTCAGCTTGCTATTCGCATCGCGCATCGGGAGCAAAAGAAGGAAGGTCGATCAGGATGTGATGGTATCGCAAGGGATGGGCGGCACTGCATAAGATGAAATCAGTTGCGATGCTGCCCCCTTTGGTTCACTAAGCGCACCTAATGTGGATGTTCTGCTGATCGGCCTTACCGGCCATCCGGCCGAATCGAAGTTTGTTCCGCTGGCGCATCAATGCCGGACACATTCAACGTGGAGGTAGGGGGCTACGCTTTTGCGCAGCCCCAGCCCGAAGGGCGAACTTGACCGAAGAGTTGGCGTTCATAGCCAGCCAAGCCACTTGACTATGCCAGCCGCAACTACAGTGGCAACGATGCCGCCAACCCAAGCTATTACTTTTATGAATGGCTCCCAGTTTCTAGCCTTGAAACCTGGATGCCCTTTAATGAAGGTATGGGTGCAGTCTTCTCCAGCCTCAGCGATGTCTTGAGGCTCATAGCCGCCACCAACGCTTACGATGAAAACACTTGAACTTGAATTATTGAGCCGATCAATGCTTTCGCGATCTTTGCGGTTGATTTCGTCTCGCTCAACTTCATTTTGGCGTTCAGTCCGAATTATTTGAATCGAGCGCAAGTCATTTGGTGAAATCAGCGCGTTACCGGAAAAGAAGGAGGTGCCATTTTCATAGGGCTTGACGAAGCGCTCACGCAGTTCTTCGACGTTGATGTCCGTGAACAATGAGCAGAATCTTTCTTCTGCTCCGACTTTGGCAATGACGTGATAGTAGGACATTTTTGAGTGCTAACGCGCAAGCTAAGGAATGCCTGCCGGCTTGCCGATAGATGCCTCCTTGAGCGAAGGGTTAGGGGGAATCGATGGGCTGTCGGCGTGTTCGAGTTGCTCCTTCCTGAAATTTCTCTCAGGCTCCGGTGTTGAAACCAGCGTAACAACATCGCTAGCACGAAAGCGAAGGGTATGTTCAGAGGAGGCAATGTAGATGTAGGTGGGCGTCTGGTAAATCAGCTTTCCCTCCACGATCTGATTAGAGGCTGCTGCGAATGGCGCGGGTAGAGCTTTGCGTGCTTCCTCGGACAATCCGAGCGTAACAGTTTGTGGCTGGGCTCCGCCAAGCTTGGAGGTGACTTGTCCGTAGAACAAAGTGCCGTATGCAATTGCTGTACCGAGCAGAAAGACCACTGCGTAAACGCCGGTGAATGTAAGCCGATCAGTCGTAGCTTTGTATCTGTCGAAGCGATCCAAAACGAGGTTAATGAAGAAGAAGATGGCAACGTAACTGAAGAATGCCGCCAGCATTGTGCCAGAGCCAACGTGTGCGAAGAAGGCGTAAGTAGCGACCAACTTCGCTAAGATAGTTACTGCCTCTGCGAATCTAGGGAACTTTATGTCGAGGTTCGTCACATCGAACGTATAAAGAACCAAGAAAGCGCCCGCGAGTGCCGCGTAGAACACTGCTGTCTCGGAGCTGCCGATCGCGAATGACGTGAATAGAGCGGCAGACAAGCAACAGAAGAACGTGCCAGTAATCAGAGAGTGAGCGAAAACGACAAACGACCATAGCGGTTTTGGTTCATCCTTGTTCAGGCGCTCTAGGTCTTCCTGAAGCCACTTTGGGGTGAACAACACTGCACGCCCCGCGAATAGGTAAAAGCAGACCAAGTAGAAGACGAAGCTGGCTCCAGCAAGGAAGTAGCGAGCATCGACGAACTCGAAGTCGAGAACACCAAACTTCGCCAAGTTGGAATTCAGAACGAGAAAGCCCGAGACGTAAAGCGTTCCGACCACAAGTGCATAAAACCAAGGCCCAACTTCTTTAAGGAGCGGAAGAACGGTAGCCGCACGCGACTGGGGTACGGGTGATTCAGGTTGCATTTTCTGTGCCGGATGACTTGGATTCAATGGTTTTTCCCCCTAATGAAAAATAACCGGCCTGTGCAGCTTTTCGCGCAGGTCCGGTTGACTGCTGGATCAGGGCTATATTTCATCGATTCGCTGGCCCGAAAAATTCCAGATTGCTGGAAGGCGCTCGGAATATGAAGACTTGGGGTTATGGCGAAGCCGGTCTTCTTGTAGTGAGCCATAGCCTTCGCCATTGCGCTGACACTTGAGTTGATCAGCGATGGCTACTGGGCGCGCTACGTAAACCCTGGGAAGGCCGCCCGCTGGAATACCAAAAAACTGAACAAAGACGAAAATCACATCGTCGCGTTGCGCTGCAAGCCAGCGGTCAATAGCTTCATGATAAGTGACGCCTTTCTCTTTGTACTTAACGGCAAGCATCCATCCGCCATCTTGGCTCCCCTTTACCGAAATAAGGAGCATTCTCTTTTCTTTCACGGCGACGAGATCGTAGTCAGGCTGGTGTGCCCCGTACTGGACAAGTACGTCATAGCCCGCCTGAGCGAGCAAGCATGTTGTGTGCGCTTCAGCGGCAATTTCACACTGGCGAGGAGTCATTGGTTAGTCCCATCCAGTCATTGAGAGACCTGTGTGTCCAGACACTTTTAATATAGAGTCAGACACTTTTTGCACCTATCCTTATGTAGATTTAGCGCTTACAAATTCCTGCGTCTCTTTAATTATGTGCAAAAGGGACGCTGAGTCTTGGAACGAATTGAACCACATTACATTGCCTAAGCACATAGGCCGAATTATCAAGATATTTCGGCCTGGCATAGAAGAAGGAAGTTGTCAGGAAAAATGTGTAAAGCAGCCTTCCCCTCAATTCTTGAGGATGACTGCTTCGGCCGAACAACTGCCTTAAACAAAAAACGGCGTTCCAAACCTGGAACGCCGTTCTTGTTCAAGAAGCCGCTGTCTGTGTTACCAGCCCGACTCCCGCTCCGGTGTGGCAGTGATCTTGTGGATGGTGAGGTCGGCGCCGTTGAATTCTTCTTCCTGATCCAGGCGCAGGCCGACCACTTTCTTGATCACGCCGTACACGATGTAACCGCCGATGAAGGCGATGGCGATGCCGAGCAGCGTGCCGACGAGTTGCGACATGAAGCTGACGCCGCCACGCCCGCCCAGCGCTTGCAGGCCGAAGATGCCGGCGGCGATGCCGCCCCAGGCGCCGCACAGGCCGTGCAGCGGCCACACGCCGAGCACGTCGTCGATCTTCCAGCGGTTCTGCGTGAGGGTGAACATGTAGACGAACAAGGCACCGGCCACGCCGCCGACCACCAGCGCGCCGATGGGGTGCATCAGGTCGGAACCGGCGCACACGGCGACCAGTCCGGCGAGCGGTCCGTTATGCACGAAGCCGGGGTCGTTCTTGCCCATCCACAGTGCGGCGAGTGTGCCGCCGACCATGGCCATCAGCGAGTTGACGGCGACCAAGCCGCTGATACCGGTGATGGTCTGCGCGCTCATCACGTTGAAGCCGAACCAGCCGACGGTGAGTATCCACGCCCCCAGTGCGAGGAAGGGGATGCTGGAGGGCGGGTGGGCGGAGACGCGGCCTTCCTTGGTGTAGCGGCCGTGGCGTGCGCCGAGCAGCAGCACGGCGGCGAGGCCGATCCAGCCGCCGACGGCATGCACCACCACGGAGCCGGCGAAATCATGGAAGCCGGCGCCGAAGCTGGCGTTCAGCCATTCCTGCACGCCGTAGGCGCCGTTCCAGGCGATGCCTTCGAAGAAGGGATAGACGAAACCGACCAGCATGAAGGTGGCGGCCATCTGTGGATTGAACTTGGCGCGTTCGGCGATACCGCCGGAGACGATGGCCGGGATGGCGGCAGCGAAGGTGAGCAGGAAGAAGAACTTGACCAGGTCGTAACCGTTCTTCTGCGCCAGTTGTTCGGCGCCATTGAAGAAGTGCATGCCGTAGGCGATGCCGTAGCCGATGAAGAAGTAGGCGATGGTGGAGACCGAGAAGTCGCTGAGGATCTTCACCAGCGCGTTGACCTGATTCTTCTTGCGCACGGTGCCGAGTTCCAGAAAGGCGAAACCGGCGTGCATCGCGAGCACCATGATGGCGCCGAGCAGGATGAATAATGCATCACTACTGACCTTGAGTTCTTCCATGTCATTCTCCGAAAAAGTGCAAAACGCCGTTGGGAATGCAAACCTTGTGCCAGCTCATGGCTGCATTGATCCATAAGGTTTTTTATTTCAGCGGGGCGGAATATCGCTCTACGCAATCACCATTCTGGTGCATCGCGCACCAGAATGAGGCTCCACTATTGTGCGCGCCAGCCCTGTTTGAGCACCTTTTCCAGCCAGAACAGTCCGACGATGGTCTTGCTGTCGGAGATGCGCCCGTCGCGTATCCATTCCATCGCCTCCTCCAGCGATAGTTCGAACACTTCCAGAAACTCGCCCTCATCCAGCTTGCTGCCCTGGTGGGTCAGCCCGCGTGCGATGAAATATTCCATGCGCTCGTCGGAATAGCCGATGCAGGGCGCAGCCGTCGCCAGATGTATCCACTCGCGCGCGACATAGCCGGTCTCTTCCAGCAGCTCACGCTGGGCGGTGACCAGGATGTCCTCGCCCGCATCGATCTTGCCGGCGGGCAGTTCGATGAAATCGCAATGCCAGGGATAGCGATGCTGACGCTCCATCAGCAGCTTGCCGTTATCGAGGATGGCCAGCATGGCCACCGCACCGGGATGGGTGAGGTATTCGCGCGTGCTGATGCTGCCGTCCGGCAGTTGCACGTTGTCCTTGCGCACTTCGAGGAAGCCGCCCTCGTACACGATGCGCGTATCCAGTTGTTTCTCGGTCAGGTCCATCTTTGTTTCTCTCCAAATGAAAACTCCCGCCGCAGCGGGAGTATCGCAATCAATCACTGACGGTAGCTCAGTGCAGCAACAGCGACTGATGCACCGAAGCCGCGCAGATCGCCATCAGCGTGTTGGGCAGGATGCCCAGCAGCAGCACGGCCAGACCGTTGATGGAGACCAGCAAGGTGCTGTCCGGTTGCAGGTAGACCTTCTCGTGGCTTTCCGGCGCATCGAAGTACATCAGCTTGACGATGCGCAGGTAGTAGAACGCACCGATCAGCGAGAACAGCACGGCAGCGATGACCAGCGGGAGGTGGCCGGCCTGCACGGCGGCGTTCAGCACCGAGAACTTGGCGTAGAAACCCACGGTGGGCGGTACGCCGGCCATGGAGAACATCAACAGCAGCATCATGAAAGCGAGCCATGGGCTGCGCTGGTTCAGACCCTTGAAGTCGTTCAGGCTGTCGGCCTCGAAACCTTCGCGCGACAGCAGCATGATCATGCCGAAGCCGCCCAGCGTCATCAGCACGTAGACCACCGCATAGAACATGGCGGAGCTGTAGCCATCCAGCGAACCGGACAGCACACCGAGCAGCAGGAAGCCCATGTGCGCGATGGTCGAGTAAGCGAACATGCGCTTCAGGTTGGTCTGCGCGATGGCGGTGATGTTACCCACGGCCATGGACAGGATGGCCAGCACGGCCAGCATGCCGGACCAGTGCACCATCACCGGTTGCAGACCTTCCACCAGGATGCGCATCACGAAAGCGAAGGCAGCCAGTTTGGGGGCGGAACCGATGAACAGCGTCATCGCGGTAGGTGCGCCGTGATACACGTCCGGCACCCACATATGGAACGGCACTACGCCCAACTTGAAGGCCAGACCGGCGACCAGGAAGGCGATGCCGAACACCAGCAGGTTGGTGTTGGCCTGGCCTTCGCGGATGCTGTGCGCGATGGTGGCGATGTCCAGCGAACCGGTGGCGCCGTACACCATGGACATGCCATACAGCAGGAAGCCGGAAGCCATCGCACCGAGGATGAAGTATTTCATCGCGGATTCGGTGGCGACGGAAGAATCGCGTTGCAGGGCCACCAGTGCATACATGCTCAAGGCCAGCACTTCCAGGCCCATGTACAAGGTGACGAAGTTGCTGGCGGAGATCATCACCATCATGCCCAGCGTGGACAGCAAGGTGAGCGACAGGAACTCGCCGGTGAACAACCCGCGCACGATCAGATAGCTGCGCGAATACACCAGCATCATGGACACGGCCAGATAGGTGAGCAGCTTGAGCACGTCGGACATCAGGTCGTCCACGAACATGCCGGTGAACAGGTGCGCGATGCCGTCGGCATGCGTGCCCACGGTGATCAGCGAACAGCCGAGCAGCGTGACCTGGGTCAGCAGATAGGTGACGTTACGGGTCTGTCCGGGCATGAACAGGTCGGCGAGCATCACGACGCCGATCATGCACAGCAGGAAGATCTCGGCGTATGCGGGGAACAGGGTGGAGATATAACTCATGTCTTCCTCTTTAGAGTTTGGAGCGTGCCACGTGCACCAGCAGGTCGTTCACCGAAGCGTGCATGATCTCGGAGATGGGCAGCGGATACAGGCCCATGCCCAGCACGGTGAGCGCCAGGATGAACATGATCAGCTTCTCGCGCGCACCGATGTCATGCAGGTGCTTCACATGGTCGTTGGCCACGGCGCCGAACACCACGCGCTTGTACATCCACAGCGTGTAGGCGGCACCGAAGATCAGCGTGGTGGCAGCGGCGAAGCCGTACCAGAAGTTCACCTTGACCGCGCCCAGGATGACCATGAACTCACCCACGAAGCCGGAAGTACCGGGCAGGCCGCTGTTGGCCATGGCGAACAGCATGAAGAAGGCGGCGAACACCGGCATGGTGTTGACCACGCCACCGTAATCCACGATCTGGCGCGAATGCACGCGGTCGTACATCACGCCGATACACAGGAACAGCGCACCGGATACGAAGCCGTGCGAGATCATCTGCAACAGCGCACCTTCCATGCCATAGGCATTGAAGATGAAAAAGCCGAGGGTGACGAAGCCCATATGCGAGATGGAGGAATACGCCACCAGTTTCTTCATGTCGGACTGGGTCAGCGCGACCAGGCCGATGTACACCACCGCGATCAGCGACAGCGTGACCATCAACCAGGCCAGTTCATGGCTGGCATCCGGCGCGATGGGCATGGAGAAGCGGATGAAGCCGTAGGCACCCACCTTCAGCATGATGGCCGCCAGCACCACGGAACCGCCGGTGGGCGCTTCCACGTGGGCGTCCGGCAACCAGGTGTGCACCGGGAACATCGGCACCTTCACCGCGAAGGCCATGAAGAAGGCGAAGAAGATCAGCACCTGTGCCGTCATGCTGAGCGGCAACTGATGGTAATCGAGGATCTCGAAGCTGCCGTTGGACTGGAAGTACAGGTAGAGCAGCGCCACCAGCATCAACAGCGAACCGAGCAAGGTGTAGAGGAAGAACTTGAGCGCGGCATACACGCGGTTGGGACCGCCCCACACACCGACCACCAAAAACATGGGGATCAGCATCGCTTCCCAGAACACGTAGAACAGCACGGCATCCAGCGCGGCGAACACGCCGTTGATCAGGCCGGACATGATGAGGAAACAGGCCATGTACTGCGCCACGCGCTTCTCGATCACCTGCCAGCCGGCGATCACCACGATCACGGTGAAGAATGCGTTGAGCAGGATCAGCGGCATGGCGATGCCGTCCACGCCGAGGTGGTAGTGGATGTTGAACTGGGTGATCCAGTTCTTCATCTCGACGAACTGCATGGCGCTGGTCATGCGGTCGAAGCCGGTATACAGCGGCAACGTCACCAGGAAGCTCAGCACCGCGCCGACCAGCGCCACGATGCGCGCCAGCGATGCATTGCGGTCGTTGCCGGTGGCGAGCACCAGCACACCGAACACGATGGGCAACCAGATGACGACGCTCAAGATGGGGTATCCGAAAATCATGCTTGTTCCTTCAGCTCTTCTCTAAGTTGCCTCGTTAG
>JAJZSA010000064.1 GCA_021822115.1 Pseudomonadota bacterium | reverse complement strand
GTCGCACTCTCACTGGCTGACAACAAATGAGCGATATCGACAAGACCGACGCAGAATGGCGCGAGGAACTCACGCCCGAACAATATGAGGTATGCCGCAAGGGCGGCACCGAACCGGCCTTCACCGGCGAATACTGGGATTGCCACGACATCGGCATCTATCGCTGCGTATGCTGCGGCGTGCCGCTGTTCGATTCCGAGACCAAATACGAATCCGGCACCGGCTGGCCCAGCTTCTGGGAGCCGATCGAAGAACACGCCGTCGAATACAACGATGAAGACCCGCTCGACATGGGGCGTATCGAAGTGCTGTGCGCCAACTGCGGCGCGCATCTCGGCCACGTGTTCGACGATGGCCCGGAACCCACCGGCATGCGCTACTGCATCAACTCCACCTCGCTGGCACTGGATCGCACATGAAGCTGCTGTTCGATCTGTTCCCCGTCATCCTGTTCTTTGTCGTATTCAAGCTGGCCGGGGTGTTCGCCGCCACCGCCGCCGCCATCGGCGCCACCTTCGTGCAGGTGGCCTGGGTGAAGTACCGCCACGGCAAAGTGGATACCATGCTGTGGGTGAGCCTGGGCATCATCACCGTGTTCGGCGGTGCCACCTTACTGCTGCACGATGAGACCTTCATCAAATGGAAGCCCACCGTGCTGTACTGGTTCTTCGCCGCCACCCTGCTCGGCGCCAGCGTGCTGTTCCGCAAGAACCTGATGCGCAGCCTGTTGCAGGAAAAAATGAAGCTGCCGGACACGGTGTGGCATCGCCTCAACCTGTCGTGGAGCGCCTTCTTCGCGCTGCTCGGCCTGCTCAACCTGTATGTGGCCTACAACTTCAGCACCGAAGCCTGGGTCAATTTCAAGCTGTTCGGCGCCACCGGCATCATGCTGGTGTTCATCCTGGCGCAGGCCGCCCTGCTCGCCAAACATGTAGAAGAAGATCACAAGGAGTCCTGACATGCTGTATGCCATCTTCGGCCAAGACGTGGAGAACAGTCTGCCGTTGCGCCAGACGGCGCGCCCCGCCCACCTGCAACGCCTGCAACAATTGCAAGATGAAGGCCGCTTGCTGCTCGCCGGCCCGTTCCCGGCAGTGGATGCCGCCGATCCCGGCGCAGCAGGCTTCACTGGCAGCCTGATCGTGGCCGAATTCGAATCTCTGCCAGCCGCCGAAGCTTGGGCTGCGGCCGATCCCTACATGGCTGCCGGCGTATATGCCAAGGTCGCCGTGCGCCCGTTCAAACAGGTGTTCCCGCGCTGAAACCCAAGCTGCGCGCTGTGCTATATTGCGCGCCGGACTTTTCTCCAACTTTCTCCAAGCAAAGGAAAGAAACATGCTGAACGTTTCCAGATCCACCCTGTTCGCTGCCCTGCTGCTCGTTGCTGCCGGTGCACAGGCAGCGGATGCCGACAAACCCGTCGCCCTGGTGAACGGCGTCGCCATCCCGCAAGCGCGCGTCGATCTGCGCGTCAACGTTGCGGCGACCCAAGGCGGTCAGCCCGATTCTCCCGAACTGCGCAAAGCGGTGCGCGATGACCTGATCAACCTCGAAGTGCTGTCGCAAGCTGCCGTCAAGGAAGGTCTGGACAAGCACAGCGACACCGCGCAACAACTGGAACTGGCTCGCCAGTCCGTACTGGCCGGTGCTTTCGTGCAGGACTATGTGAACAAGCATCCGATCGACGAAGCCGTGCTGAAGCAGGACTACGAAGCGATGAAGGCGCGCGTCGGTGACAAGGAGTACAAGCTCTCGCACATCCTGGTGCCGACCGAAGAGGAAGCCAAGGCCATCGCCAAGCGCGTGAAGAAGGAAGCCTTCTCCAAGGTCGCCAAGCAGAAGTCGCAAGACCCCGGCTCCAAGGACAAGGGCGGCGACCTCGGCTGGTCGGTCCCGGCCAATTATGTGCAGCCGTTCGGCGAAGCCGTGGTCAAGCTGAAGAAGGGCCAGATCAGCGAGCCGGTACAGACCCAGTTCGGCTGGCACGTAATCAAGCTGGAAGACACGCGCGAACTGAAGGTACCGACCTTCGAAGAGATTAAGCCGCGTCTGGAACAGCGTCGCAAGCAGGAAGCCGTGCAGAAGGCCATCGCCGACCTGCGCAGCACCGCCCGCATCGAATAAGCGGCACGCAACTCCAAACAAAGGACATCCTTGCGATGTCCTTTTTTTTGTGGGTAGCGCCCGTTGCGTTGACAGGCGGCGGGCACAGCCCCTAAAGTTCGCCCATCCCACTTGCAAGGTATCGCCATGACACGCAACCCGCTCGCCCTGTTGCTCGCTGCGCTTATTGCGTTCACGCCTTCGTACGCCTCGGCTTCCTCCTGCAACCCGAACGAAGCCGATGTGGCCGAGGCCAGCATCATGCATTACCGCGAATCGAAATGTGCCGAACAGGTGCTCGATCAGGCCGATGGCGCGCTGGACCAGGCACTTGCCTACGAGCAGCGCGGCGAGGTGTCGCACATGTGCAGCGCGTTCTACAGTGCGATCATGCAGCTCGATCGCTACAAGCGCGGCGAATGGCGCGACGGCTATGCGCGCATCGCCGAGAAGATCGATGACAAGTTCGCCGATCGCGTAGCGCGCTTCGAAAAGACCACCTGCCCGCAAAAGATCCAGCTGTACCGCCATCTGGCACTGAAGGGCGATGCCTGGGCGATGTATCGTCTGGGCAGCAGCTACGCCACGGGCACCGGCGTCGCGCAGGACGACAACGAGGCACTCGCCTGGTACCAGCAAGCCGCCGACCGCAACTACCCCGACGCCTACATGGCGCTGGGCGTGATGTACAGCGATGGCAAGGCATTCGTCCCGGATTACCGCATCGCCTTCAACTGGTTCTCCAAAGCCGCCGAACTGGGCAATGCCGAAGCGCAATTCCAGCTCGGCAGCCTGTATCGCAAAGGTTATGGCGTAACCAAGAACAGCAAACAAGCGGCCGACTGGTATCGCAAGGCAGCCGAACAAGGGCATGCCGGCGCCCAGGCCGGACTCAAACAGATGTATCAGGCAGGCGAGGCGCGCAAACCCCTGTTCGGCTATTGAGCGCGATGATTTACACGTGCAATTTCATAGGGTTGAACATCCGTGATGGCTGGCGTATGCTTGGTGCCATGAACGAACACGGGGAGTAATGCCATGGCAACCGCATCCGCCCTATCCCTGAGCGCAGGCAGCTACGTTCAAAGTTACCGGCAGCAACAGGCACAACGCAGCGCCGACCAGGCATTCCAAAGCGCGCAGAACTTGCAGAGCCGCGCCCAGGATGCACGTCAGCAAGCGGCACGTGCCCAGCAGAATGCCCGCGAACTGGAGATCCAGGCTAGCCAGGCGCAATCAGAGGCACGGCGCGTCAGCATCAACCTGAAAGCCGCCGACGCGATCCAGACCACGCAGACCCAGCTGAACAACAACTACGCCAACCTGCCCGCCCAGGTGCAAGCCAAGGCCGACACCTATACCGCTACGGCCACGACCACCAGCACCACCTCGAGCAGCGTCGGCAGCGTGGTCAACACCACCGCCTGAAAAAAACGCCGTGCATAAAACACGGCGTTCTTCCATCGTCCCTTAAGCGTGTGAACACGCCCCAGCTCACATCCCGCGCTGCTTGCTCACCAGGTCGTAGGCCAGTTGTATCTCCTGGGCCTGTTCGGTCGCCACCTTGATCATATCCTCCGGCAAACCCTGCCCCATCAGCTTGTCCGGGTGGTACTTGCTCATCAGCTTGCGATAGGCGCGCTTCACTTCTGCATCGCTACTCTCGGCAGTCACCCCCAATGCCTTGTAAGCCTCGGCCAGCGCCGCTTCCCCGCTCGGCTGACCCTGCGCGAAATGCGTCTGGTTCAGCACCATATCCAGCAAGCGCTTGAAGGCCTGCGGTCCGTAGCCCAGATGGCCGGCGATCTCCATCAGCAATTTCTCTTCCTCGGGATGGTATTCGCCATCCGCCATCGCCATCACGATCAGATACACCAGCAGCATCTCCTTCAGGTGATGCGTATGACCGCAAGTCGCCATGAAGCGGCGGCAGACCTCATAGATGTCACGTTCACCGGATGCGCCCTGCTTGAACAAAGCGATGGCCTGCTTGCGATGTCCCTCACTCATGCCCAGCTTCTGCATCAATGCTTCGGTATGGGCGATCTCGGCTTCGGAGACGCGACCATCCGCCTTGGCCAGCTTGCCCATGGCGATGAACACCGTTTCCAGGAACACCGCTTGGCGCAACGCCGCCCCCAGCGGATTGAACGCGCCCCGCCCGAAGGCGCGCAAGCGGTCGATGACGATACCGAGAAGGAAGCCGAGGAAAGCGCCGATCCAGCCGAACAACAGGTAACCGAGGATGATGCCGAGCAGTTTGAACACGTTGACTCCATATGTGAGGTGGTGAGAATGCGCGCGCATTATACGTGTGCGACAGCATTCGATTGACATGGGACGACAGCTTGCCTACAGTGCCGGCACTTGCAGTTCCCGCGTCCGTACATCCTGCCGCAAAGCACGGCACAGACAGACGCTGGAGCATCGGACAGGAGGCTGGCGCAAGCGGGTTAACCGTAACGACCGCCTCATACGTCAGGGAGCTGCATGGACATCGAATTCCACTACTGGATCACCGGCTACCTCGCGCACCGTGCCGGGTTCGACCAGGACGAAGCACACACCATCGCCTACGCCTCGCAATACGTCGACGAGAACGACATCAGCTATGAGATAGAAGATCGTTCGGGAAAGCGGCCGAAGTACCTCAACTTCATGAGCCAGACGATGAACATCCTCAAGCCGAAAGACAGCTTGATGCGCATCTACCCCATCTTCCATTTCATCCCCGGCGACCCTGCGGCCTACACCGCACGCCGGCGCGACGGCAAGATGCACCTGCTCAACACCACCCCGGACAACGAGAACGCCAACGCCATGCTGGCCGCCGCCTTCCAGGCCGACCGCGCAACCCGCCTGTACCGTATCGGCATCGCCTCGCACAGCTACGTGGATACCTGGGCGCACCAGAATTTCGTCGGCTGGTACGACCATTACAACCAGATCGAGCTCAAGCCCACACCCGCCATTGGACATGCTCCCGGCGGCCACCATCCCGACTGGGTATGTCACGAATGGAGCGATCTGCGTCTGGTAGCCGATGAGATCAGCAACCGCAACCGCTTCCTCGACGCGGCCTGCGCCCTGTTCAAGCACTATTGCGCCTACCAGGTCGGCCAGGGCAAAGCGGACAACACCGTCGCCTGGCCCGGACTGGAAACGGATCTCATCACCATGTTCGGCCAGACCTATACCGGCGACGACCTGCGCTACCAGGATGCGCGCCTAAAAAGTTATCGGAAGCGGCTGGACTGGTTCCCCGAGTTCGATGAAGAGAGCTGGTTCAATGCCGCCATCGACACGGACATCCGCGGCCTGAAAGACAATCCGGATGGACTGCTCAATGGCTTCACATTGTTCCGCGACCGTTATTTCTGGAAGCAAGACGTGATGCGTGAAGACACCCACTGGTATCGTTTCCAGGAGGCAGTAAAGGAACATGAGAAGTTTGGCATCGCACAACTTTCGCCCCTCTTCCGCAAGATGAGTTATGACCTCGCTGTCGTTTGAAGGATGACGTACATGGTCAAATGGAAAGACCTGCTGCACCCCGGCGATGCGAGCGATTTCTTCGCCCGGCGCCCCATGCCGCCGTTCAATCCGGCCACCCTTTCCTACAGCCGGGCCAATGCGCGCTGGCTGGCCGAACTCAGCCGCATCGTCTATCGCCACGACCACGAAGAGTCCGACCATCCGCCGCGCCCGACGCAGACCCGCTTCCTGGAAAAAGCCGGCTGCACGCACCGCCAGTTCTTCTTCTCGCGCAACACCGACACGCAAGCGTTGCTGGTGCAGTTCGATCACGCCATCCCGTTCGCAGTACTGGTGTTCCGCGGCACCGAGCAACACGTGCAAGACTATGTGACCGACCTCAACCTGGGCGAACTGCGCCAATCCGATGGCAAGGTGGATACCCACCGTGGCTTCAACCGCGCGCTGGACAGCGTCTGGGAGGAGATCGAACATGCCCTCAAGCGCCTGGATTGTCCGGTGTTCTATACCGGACACAGTCTGGGGGGCGCATTGGCCACGCTGGCTGCGGCACGCCTGCGTCCTGCCGCACTCTACACTTTCGGCTCGCCGCGCGTGGGCGATGACGATTTCGCAGCCAGCCTGCGCGAATTCGAAGATCGCATCCACCGCTTGGTGCATGGCGAAGATATCGTCACCACGGTGCCCCCGGAGGAACTCGATTTTCGTCACGTCGGAAAAGAAGTGAAACTGGAATCGCTCCCGCCGCGCGGCTGGCTGAACAGGCTGATGTCGTGGTTCCGCCCTCCCAAGCCATTGGCCGACCATGCGCCGGTCAATTATGTGGACAAGATTTGAACTGCTTGACATCGCCCGTTCAGGCAACAAAACTGCGCGACTTTTGAATCGCGGCATTCCCGATGAAGCATCCGGCAGATCTGATCCACCATGAGACAGTGCGCACCCTGAACGGGCTGTTCCGTGAACGCGTGCAACGCAGCCCGCACAGCACTGCCTACCGCCACTTCGACGAACACCGCTGCGAGTGGCGCGACCTCACCTGGCACGAGATGGAGCACGAAGTCGCGCGCTGGCAGGCGGCCATGCTGCATGAAGCACTACAACCCGGCGACCGCGTCGCCATCATGCTGAAGAACTGCCCGCAATGGGCGGTGTTCGATCAGGCCGCACTCGGTCTGGGCCTGGTCACCGTCCCTTTGTACGTAGCGGATCGTCCAGAGAATGTCGCCCACGTATTGCAGGATTCCGGTGCCAGACTGCTGCTGATCGACAGCGCGATGCACTGGCACCCGCTGCATGAAGCCTGCACCGGCATCGACAGCCTGCAACGCATCGTCACCCTGCGCACCCCGCCCGAGGGCGACAACGACGAACGCCTGCGCAGCGTGGATGAATGGTTGCCCGAGACGCATAGCGGTTGCCATCATCTGTACGACGATCCGGCACGACTCGCCAGCATCGTCTACACCTCCGGCACCACCGGCAGATCCAAGGGCGTGATGCTCAGCCACCACAACCTGCTGAGCAATGCCGCCGCCTCGGTACAGTGTTTCGAGGTCTATGCCGACGACCTGTTTCTTTCCTTCCTGCCGCTGTCGCATTGCCTGGAGCGCACCGCCGGTTACTACGTGCCGATGATGGCCGGCGCCACGGTCGCCTATGCCCGCTCCGTGCAGCTATTGCAGGATGATCTGGCGCAGATCCGCCCCAGCGTGCTGATCACCGTACCGCGTATCTTCGAACGCATCCAGTCCGGCATCCGCAACAAACTGGATAAAGGCCCCGCCTCGCGGCGCCGCCTGTTCGAACTGGCGGTAGATGTCGGCCACTATCATTTCGAACACCGGCAGCGCCGTGCCGCTTGGCATCCCAAGCTGCTGCTGTGGCCACTGCTGAAAAGACTGGTGGCGGATAAACTCACGGCGCGCCTGGGTGGCCGTCTGCGGCTGGCCATTTCCGGCGGCGCACCGCTCTCCCCCGACAACGCACGCACCTTCATCGGCCTCGGCCTGCACATCCTGCAAGGCTACGGCCTGTCCGAGACCAGCCCGGTCATCTGCGTGAACCGTGAACACGATAACCTGCCCTCCAGCGTCGGTCTCAAATTGCCCAACCTCGAGGTCCGTCTGGGCGAACACGATGCGCTGGAAGTGCGCGGCCCCAGCGTGATGCTGGGCTACTGGAACAACGAAGCAGCGACACGCGCCATGTTCACCGCCGATGGCTGGCTGAATACCGGCGACGTGGCGCACATCGACACGCAGGGTCACATCACCATCACCGGCCGCATCAAGGACATCATCGTGCTCTCCAACGGCGAGAAGGTGCCGCCTAGCGACATGGAGGCCGCCATCCTGGCCGATCCATTGTTCGAGCAAGTGATGGTGGTAGGCGAAGGCAAAGCCTATCTCGGCCTGCTGACCGTGGTGAACCGCGAACGCTGGACCACTGCCATGCAGGAGCGCGCCCTGCCGCACGAATGGCCCGAGAGTCTGCATGCCGCGCAGGCCAAGGCCTATGCCTTGCAACGCGTGACGCAACAACTGCACGCCTTCCCCGGCTATGCGCGCATCCGCAAGATCGCCCTGTTGGCCGAAGCGTGGACGCAGGAGAACGGCCTGCTCACACCGACCCTGAAGATCAAGCGCGCCAAGGTGGTTGAACATTGCCGGCGCGATCACGACAGCCTGTTTGAAGGTTACTGAAGCACTACCCAAATGCTGCGGCTTGGGTAGAATGCGCGCCGCCCGCCATCCGGCGGTGCGCCATCGGAGTGCATGCCATGACGACTGAACTCGGCAACCTGCTCGGCTATCCCGCCGCCTTCCTGACCACGCTCGCCTTCGTACCGCAAGCCTGGCAATCCTGGCGCACGCGCGACCTGTCCGGCATCTCGCTACCGATGTATGCGATGTTCACGCTGGGCGTGGCGCTATGGCTGGGCTACGGCATCGCCATCGGCAGCACGCCGGTGATCGCCGCCAACTTCATCACCCTGCTGCTCGCCTCCATCGTGCTGTGGCTGAAGATCATCGAGACGCGCCGGCGCGACGACGACCTCCCCACCTAACGCCAGTCGACCTCCACCACCTCGCAGTTATGCAACTTGCGCAAGCAAGTCTGCTGCGGCGTATCGCTCAACAAGGTGAGCACCGCCACGATGGGATTCTCGTGCGACACCACCAGCACCGCCCCCTGCGGATGGCGTGACGCCGCGTCATCCAGGAAACTGCGCAGGCGCGCCATCTGCTCGATGAACGATTCCCCATGCGGCGGTTTGATGTGCAAGTAGTCGGCACGCACGAAGTCGTTGAACACATCGACATGCTGGCCATCCATGCCCGACAAACGCTCGTTCAGCCTGGCATCCACGCGCGCCTGCAAGGCATGGTGCTGCAACAGGATATCCATGGTCTGCTGCGCGCGCGGAAACTGTGAGACATAAGCATGGGTGAACGACACCTCGCGCAAGCGCTGTGCCGCCGCCGCGGCCTGCTCGCGCCCACGTGCAGTCAGGTTCACCACGCGTCGCGGATCATCGTTGATCTCATGCACGACATTGCCTTCGCTCTCCCCGTGCCGTACCAGGCATAACTTCATGATTACCCCTCTCGCTATTGAGGCTTTATATTAAAAATCATTGACATGCTGCCAAACAACCCCTAGATTCATCACGATTCTTGCAGTCCCGTCCTTACCTATCGTCCCACACGCATGGCGCGAAGCATAGACGGTGCATACCAGAACAGGAGGCTGGCGCAAGCGAACATCATGCACACGCGACATCGTGTGTGCGTCGTCCAATTCGGGGGAAAGGGCGAGTGTCTGCAATGCTTCCAGAGAAACGGGCCATGTCACACATGGCCGACAGCCGATCGTTCTGCCTGCATGGCCTCCTGGCCATGCTGTTAGGCATCAGCGTTTCACTTTATCTCGGCTACGACGCCAAGGTCGATGCCGAACTCCTCGCACGAGAACGTTTCGTCGCCGCCGCCGACGATATCCGCATGCACCTGCTCAACACGCTCGCTTCCCATGAACAAGTGTTGCTGGGAGCAGCCGCATTGTTCGATGCTTCGGAAGAGGTAGGACGCAGCGAATGGCAGCGCTATGTCCGCCGTCTGGAACTGGACGAGCATTTCGATTGCGTGCAAGGCGTGGGTTACGCCGCCTGGCTCACGCCGGCACAGCTGGCCCGCCACATCGACAGCGTGCGCCGCGAAGGTTTCCCCGAATACATCGTCTGGCCGCAAGGCAAGCGAGACCAGTACAGTTCCATCGTTTATCTCGAACCCTTCGACGCCCGTAACCAGCGTGCCTTCGGCTACGACATGTTCGCCGAGCCGACGCGGCGCGCCGCCATGGAGCGCGCACGCGATAGCGGCCGCGCCGCACTCTCCGCCAAGGTCAAACTGGTGCAGGAGACCACACAAGACATCCAGGCCGGCACGCTGATGTACATCCCGCTCTATCGCCACGGCATGCCGCTCGACACCGTGGCCCAGCGTCGCGCCGCGTTGCAAGGCTGGGTCTACAGCCCGTTCCGCATGGGCAACATGATCGACACCATCCTGAAAGGCGCCCATATCGACCTGCTCAAACTGGGCATCCGCCTGCGCGTCTATGACGGCGCCATGCCCGACGCCAACGCCCTGCTCTATGCCAGCGACAACGAGCCGGAAAGTCCCGCTGCACCGGATGCGATCCTGCAAAGGATATCGTTCAACGACCACACCTGGACCTTGCAACTGGAACACGACAAGGTCTCGCAATTCAGCCCGGATTACAGCAAAGCCAAGATGTTCTTCTTCGGCGGCACCTTCACCAGCATCCTGCTGTTCTTCCTGATCAACGCGCTGTCGCAGGCGCGCACCTCGCTGCAACGCGCGGAGAACGCCGTCTCGGCATTGCGCAAGAGCGAAGACAACCTGCGCGTGCTGGCCAAGAACGAATCGGTGCTGATCTGGACCGCCGGCCCGGACAAGGCCTGCACACATTTCAACCAGGTGTGGCTGGATTTCACCGGACGCACGCTGGAGCAGGAACTGGGCGATGGCTGGCTGCAAGGCGTGCATCCGGAGGATCGCGAGGAATGCCTGCATGGCTACCTCGCGGCTTTCGACGCCCGTCACGACTTCACCCTGGAATACCGCCTGCGCCATCACAGCGGAGAATACCGCTGGATCGTCGATCACGGCGTGCCGCGCTTCAATGAACAAGGCGAGTTCCTCGGCTACATCGGCAGCGGTGTGGACATCACCGAACGCAAGAAAGCGGAGACCCAGCTCAAGCTGTCCAAGTTCGCCATGGACAACGCCTTCGACGAGATCTTCTGGCTCGACCGCCAAGGCCATATCCGCTATGTCAACAACAAGGCCTGCGCCACGCTCGGCTACACGCGCGAGGAATTGCTCAAGTTCCACATCTCCGACCTCGACCCGGATTTCCCGCCTGCACACTGGCAGCGCAACTGGGAAGCGATCAAGGTGATGGGCAACCGCCTGTTCGAGACGCGCCACCGGCGCAAGGACGGCACCCTCCTCCCGATCGAGGTGTCGGCCAATTACGTGAAGTTCGACGACCAGGAATATCACGTCGCCTTCTGCCGCGACATCAGCAAGCGCAAGGAGACCGAGCAGCAGATCTATTCCCTCGCCTATTACGACTCGCTCACCGGTTTGCCCAACCGGCGCATGCTCGGCGACCGGCTCGACAAGGCGCTCGCCAGCAGCCGGCGCAACGGCACCTGGGGGGCGCTGCTGTTCCTCGACCTGGACAACTTCAAACCGCTCAACGACCGCTTCGGCCATGAGGCGGGCGATATCCTGCTGGGCGATGTCGCACAACGTCTGAATGCCTGCGTACGCGAAGTGGACACCGTCGCCCGCTACGGCGGCGACGAATTCATCATCCTGCTGGGTGAGCTCGCCGAAGATGCCGAGACCATGCAGGAACAGGCCCGCACCGTCGCCGAGAAGGTGCTCAAGGCGCTGGCCGAGCCCTACCACCTGCACGAGATCAAGGACGGACCGGCCATGGGCATCGTGCATCACTGCTCCAGCAGCATCGGCATCACGCTGTTCAAAGGACGCCACGACAAGCCGGACGACATCCTCAATCGCGGGGATGCCGCCATGTACCGCGCCAAGGAAGCCGGACGCAACCGTTATCACTTCAGCGAAGGTCCGCTCATCGACAATAACGGAGGGCGAGCGCTGCATTGACAAGCCGCAGGACTGCCACTAGATTCAGCACCGCTTGCAGGAACGTCCAGGGACATCGCACCGCATGCACGGCGCGGGACCGCAGACGATCACACCGGAACAGGAGGCTGGGCAAGGGACGCACCCGCGACGCGGGCAGCCTTCGACCACATGCAAAAAAGGGGAGCTGCATGATCCGACTGTTGGCACTTGGCATCCTGCTCAATGCAGCGACATGGGCCAGTGCACTCGACCAGAGTGACACCGGCAATTACGCCGTCCTGCATCAGGATGGCCGTCTCACCGATTTCACCTTCTTCGTCTCGCAGAACCAGGGCCGCTGGAACATCCAGCAACGACAGACCGACGGCAACTGGATCGACGTCACCTGCCCCAACGGTTGCCTGCTGGAAGAATCCCACCCCGCCGACCTGGCGCGCATCTTCCCGCAGAACATCCTGCAAGAGAGCCTGCCCACCTGCCTGCATAACCAGGCCTTCGCCTTCTGCCGCCGCGATTCTTTGCTCGCCCCCGGTGAGCGTGAATACATCCTGGTCGCCCTGATGATGCCGCGCCCCATCCAGATCCAGCTCAAACACCTCGAATACGGCTGGAAGGACCCGCTCGGTCGCATCCAGCCCGACACCGATGAGCGCAAGGCGCAGAACGGCTTCGGCGGCTGGCTGCTGATCACCGACGACAACGAGTGGCAAGCCAAGTGGCAGACCGGCCCGCAGGTCGTGCCGCATTTCAACCTCGTGCGCAACGTCAACAAGGGCCAGCCGCTCTACGCGCTCACCTTCTTCAGCAACCCCATGCGCAGCGACAAGGGCGAAGCCGACATCAGTTGCGACATCGACCTGCGCAGACCCGATGGCAGCGCCTCCTACGCCCAGCACGACGCCGCCTGTTTCAAAGGCTCGCTGCGCGACCATCCGGAATATCTCTACCTGTCGGCACCGATCATCAAATTCATCGGCGAGCAGAACGATCCCTACGGCGAATGGCAAGTCAACATCACGCTCAAGGACAACATCGGCCACACCACCCTGCCGCTCAAGACCTCGTTCATCCTGCAATGAGGTAGCATGCCGGCCATGGAGATGAAACGCATCAATTCCGGCAAGCTGCGCGCCATCGGTTACGACGCCAAGGCGCGCCTGCTGCAAGTGCAGCTCGACAACGGCGACACCCTGCAATACAGCGGCATCGGCCGAGAGATGTGGCAAAGACTCAGCACCGCGACCAGCGCCTGGAGCTACTACCGCGACAACATCGAAGAAGAACTCACCGCCCAGCGCGTCTCGTCCGCCCCGACCACCCCGGGCAAGAACCCGCTCGACGAACTCTTCGGCTGAGTCACGCCGCAGCACACCCACCACAGGAGGCAAGCATGAGCGAGCAAGACAACGATTCCATCATCATCAGCGAAGGCGGCGAGCACGACGGCAAGACCGTCATCATGATGCGCTGCCCCAAGCACAGCATCGCCTACCTTCCCAAAGAAGGCTGCCCGGAATGTGCCAAAGAAAAAGCCGGCAACCAGTAACTGATGAACAGCTATCACATCACCGCCGGCCTGCCCGCCATCAACGTCCAGCATCAAGGCCACCCCGTCACCATCACCCGCGCGCAAGACCCGGCCGCCACCATCCGCGCCGAATATGCGCCGGTGGCGCGCGCCTGCCCGCCCTACTGCATCCAGCCCATCAAACTGGCTGAAGGCGTGGAAACGCTGGGCGAGCTGGAACTGCTGGACCTGCTGCAACGCATCGCCGCCAGCGACACCAGTTGTCTGGTGATCGACTCGCGCACACCGGACTGGTACGAGAAAGTCACCATCCCCGGCGCCATCAACGTGCCCTACGCGCAGAACATGGCGGGCGAAGCCACCGACCTGCCCGGCGTGAAAAAGACACTGGTTGAGTCGTTCGGGGTGAAAGAAGTTAACGGCCGCTACGATTACCGCGATGCGCGCACCCTCGCCGTGTTCTGCAACGGCCCCTGGTGCGGCCAGACGCCCAACTACCTGCGCACCCTGCTCGCCCTCGGCTACCCGGCGGACAAGCTCAAGTGGTATCGCGGCGGCATGCAAGACTGGTGCGCGCTCGGCCTCACCACCGCCTGACACCTCTCGCCTGCCGCGTCATTCCCGCGTAGGCGGGAATCCAGTCCAGCAGACATCAACATCACTTCATCGTCAGCACAAAGATGTTCTCCTGCATGCGCGTCACCCCGCGCGCCTTGAAGCGCGGCTCGCGTTCCAGGATATCCACCTGCGCCAGCAAACGCACCTCGGCATACGCCCCATACAACGCCTGCACCTCGTCCACCGACACCGCGAACGGCGGGCCATTCATCTCGTCCTGCGGATAATCGAAAGTCACCAGCAACACCGGCGTGCCGGACGGCAACAACTCCGCCAGATGGCGCGCATAACGCGCCCGCATCTCCGGCGGCAACGCCACCAGCGACGCACGGTCATACACCGCGCACACCTGCGCCAGATGCTCGCGCGTCAACTCGAAGAAATCGCCGCACAGGATGCGGATGCCCTCCGCCTCGCAACGGTCGAACTGCCCCGCGCTCGCATGCGTCAACGCCAGCCCGTTCTCCACAAAGAAATCGCGCACCGCGATCGGACTCAACTCCACGCCCAGCACCGCATGCCCCTGCTGGCGCAGCCACAACATATCCAGACTCTTGCCGCACAACGGCACGAACACTTCGCCGCCCGGCGCCGCCTGCAACTCGGGCCAGTACTGCAACAGATACGGATTCACCTCATCCTGATGGAAACCGATCTCCGCCCGCTCCCACCGCTCCAGCCAGAATTCCTTCTTCATCATTCCCCCTTAGCATGCCGTTCGCCC
>JAJZSA010000063.1 GCA_021822115.1 Pseudomonadota bacterium | reverse complement strand
CGTTCCACATCCGGATTGCCGGTGGTCAGCAGCTGGTCGCCGTAGAAGATGGAATTGGCGCCGGCCAGGAAGCACAGCGCCTGCACCGCCTCGCTCATCTGCTGGCGACCGGCGGACAGGCGCACGCGCGCGGTCGGCATGGTGATGCGTGCCACGGCGATGGTGCGCACGAAATCGAGCGGGTCGATGTCTTCCTGCTGCGCCAGCGGTGTGCCTTCCACCTTGACCAGGTTGTTGATCGGCACGCTCTCGGGATAGGGCTCCATGTTGGCCAGCTGGGCGATCAACCCGGCGCGCTGGGTGAGGTTCTCGCCCATGCCGACGATGCCGCCGCTGCACACATGCATGCCCGCACGACGCACACGCTCCAGCGTGTCCAGACGCTCCTGATAATCGCGCGTGCTGATGATGTCACCATAGAAATCGGGCGAGGTGTCGAGGTTGTGGTTGTAGTAGTCGAGGCCGGCCTGGCGCAATTGCTCGGTCTGCTCGTCGTTGAGCATGCCCAGCGTGGCACAGGTCTCCATGCCCAGCGCCTTGACCTCCTTCACCATCTCCACCACGGCCGCCATGTCTTCCTTGGAAGGTTCGCGCCAGGCCGCGCCCATGCAGAAACGGTCGGCACCCGCCGCCTGCGCCGCTTTGGCTGCCTTGATGACTTCCTGCACCTCCAGCATCTTGCGGTTCTCCACGCCGGCATCGTGGAACGCCGACTGCGGGCAGTAGCCGCAATCCTCGGAGCAGCCACCGGTCTTGATCGACAGCAGCGTGGACAACTGCACCGCATTGGGGTCGAAGTGCTCGCGATGCACCTGCTGGGCGCGGAACATCAGGTCGTTGAACGGCAGCTGGAACAAGGCTTCGATGGCCTCCACGCTCCAGCGTTGCGGTGCGGCGTTGGCCTTGGGCGACACGGGACGGACGAGGGTGATAGGCTGACTCTGCATGGGGATATTGCTTTCCGGGAATCGAGGGTAAATTGCGGGCTGCATGTTCCTTGATGGTTGCCACCTTGTCAATTTCACCACCAATCCAGATGGACATCCGCTCACTCTTCAGGCAGCTGATGCCTGCGCAACCCTGCTTCCTGTGCGGCGCGATGAATCGCGCGGGCCTGTGCTGCAACGCTTGCGCTGCCGACCTGCCGCATCTATCCGGCCCGCGCTGCCGCCTTTGCGCCCAGCCGTTGCCGACCGACGGCGTGTGCGGCCACTGCCTGCGCCATGCGCCGGCCTTCGACCGCACGCTCGCCGCGTTCCGCTATGCCTTTCCGCTGGATCGCCTGGTACAGGCGCTCAAGTTCGAAGAACAATTGCTGCTCGCCCCTTTCCTCGGCGATGCCTTGGCTCGCTGCGTGGATGAGACCCCGGATTGCCTGCTCGCACTGCCGTTGCACGCCGACCGTCTGCGGGCGCGCGCCTTCAATCAATCGCAACTGTTGGCCGACCACCTGAGCCGGGCGCTGCATTTGCCCGTGCGGCGCGACGTGGTGCAGCGCGTGCGCAACACCCTCCCGCAATCCTCGTTGCCCTGGCAGGCACGCAAACGCAACATGCGTCAGGCGTTCGCGCTGCAACCCGGGGCGGGAGTGCATGGCATGCATATCGCCATCGTGGATGACGTGATGACCACCGGTGCCACGCTGGATGCGCTGGCGCACGTGCTCAAACAGGGAGGTGCCCGCAAGGTCAGTGCGTGGGTGGTGGCACGCACCCTTGCACGCGCTTGAATGGATCAGAGTGCCGCCAGACGTTGTTGCACGAAAGCGGTCTGTTCGGGGCTGAGCGAGCGCGTGGCGAGTGCCTGCTCATAGGCTTGTCGCGCCTCCTCCTTGCGCGCCAATGCCTGCAAGGAGATCGCCAGCCCCACGCACCACATGCCGTTGCGTGGAGTCAGCTTGAGTGCCGCGCGATAGTGGTCGACCGCAGCGCCATGCTGCTCACCGCGTTGCAGCACTGCGGCATAGAACGCCTGGTAATCGGCATCGTCCGCAGCCTGTTGCAGATGGCTGTGCAGGGTATGCTGCGCCTGCGTCAGATCGCCTTGTGCCAGTTGCAGTCGCGCCAGGGCAATGATGAAACTGTGCGGCAACGGCTTCACCGTCATGCCTTGCCGCAACACCTTCTCCGCCGCATCGAGCTGCCCGTTGCCTTGCAGCAGGTTGACCAGCGCGAGACGCGCGCCTTCGTGCGCCGGGTCGTCGCGCAAGGCCGCTTCGTAGGCAGCCAACGCTTCCGGCACCAGACGCTGGTACTGCGCCTGCAAGCCTTTGCGATAGGCAGCATCGGCACGTTGTTGGGGGCTGATCTGCTTCACCGGCGGCGCGCTGCGCACGACCGGTGCCGCTGGCACGGGCGGACGCACCGGCTCGACAACAGGGGCTTCAGGCTCGATCGCCGCGACCAGCGGTCGTTGCGGTTCCATCGTTGCGGCAACAGGGGACGGCTCACGCAGCGCGTCCGGCAGCGGCGGCACGCTCAATTCATAACTGAGCTGGTTCACCGGTGCGGCCGTCGGCGCGGACTCCACCGCTGCGGGTGCAACAGCGACCAGCGCAGGTGTCGCCGGTACCGCCGGCGCACCGGCGGACGCAGCGGTCGGTTGACGCAACAGCAACCAGGCCGCCACACCCAGCAACAGCGCGAGCAGCAGCAGGATCAGCACAGGCATGCTCCAGTCACGCCTGGCTTGCGTCGGCACCGGGCGGATCTGCGTCTGATCCGGCGCGGTATGTTCACCCCGCGCTTCGAGTTGATTGAGCACCTGATTGATCAAGCTCATGCCAGCATCACCACGGCCACGACGATACTGGCCGCCACCGCGATCACCAGCGCAGACAAGGCCCATGGCAGCCAGTCGCGCTTCACCTCGGGCGTATCCTGTGCGGCCTGCGCCACATGCTTGCCCTCCACCTGCTGCCGTCCTTCAGCGAAGGCCAGCATCAGCGCTTTGTGCGCCAGGATATTGACCAGGCGCGGGGTACCGCCGGTGACACGATGCATCTTGCCCACCGCACTGCGGCGGAACAGCGTCTCGCCGCTGAAACCGGCGACTGCGGCGCGATGGCGCAGATAGCGGTCCAGCTCGTCGCGCTGCAACCCCTTCAATACATATTGGAAGGTGATGCGTTGCCGCAGTTGGCGGATGGAGTGGTGTTGCAGGAGTTCGTCCAGCTCCGGCTGACCGAACAACACCACTTGCAGCAGCTTGCGCTTCTCGGTCTCCAGATTGGTGAGCAGGCGCAGCACTTCCAGACTCTCCAGCGGCATGGCCTGCGCTTCGTCCAGACAGACCAGCACGCGTTTGCCCTCGCGCGCGAAGTTGAGCAGGGCACGCGTCAGCTCCTTGAGCAGCTGATGCTGATCGACATCGTGCGGCAACTCGATGCGGAACTCATCGGCCAGCGCCAGCAGCAGGCTGCGCGGCTCAAGATAGGGATTGGGCAGATAGGCGGTGACGAATTGCGTGCTGCGACGCCCTTGCGCTTCTGCATCCTGGGTGCCGATCAGCGTGGTGGATTGCTTGCCCTGATTCAGCGCCGACAGGAACTTGCGGCACAGCAAGGTCTTGCCGTTGCCCACCTCGCCGGTGATCTTGATGAAACCTTCGCCGTTGCGCGCAGCCACCAGCAGGGTGTTGAGCCCTTCCTGATAGCTGCTGCACGCGAAGAAGAAGCTGGTATCGGGTGTCAGCGAGAAAGGGGCCTCGCGCAGTCCGAAATGGCGCAGATACATCGCTTAACGGGTCATGCCCTTGATACGGTCGCGGCTGCGCGCGATGTCATCGGCCCAGTCATCGTCGCTGTTGACGATGGTCGGCTTGATCAGGATCACCAGCTCGCGCTTCTGCATCGCCTCCGACACCTGGCCGAACACCGCCTTGGGCAGGCCGGGCAGGCCGGAACGGTCATTGGTCGCGGCCTGGCGCATCAGGCCGCCGATCGCCACGATCTGGCCGTCACGCGCCCGCACGATGCTGTCCGTCTCCGACACCGAGCTGGAAGCCAGTGGCAGGTTGAGCGAGCCCGATGCGCCGCCAATGTTGACTGTCTTGTTCACCGTGCTCACCTGGCTCACCGAAGGATGCACATGCAGGATGATCTCGCCGTTCTCGTCGATGCGCGGCGTCACATCGAGCGCAATGCCGGAGAAGAACGGCTGCAAGGTCACGGTCGGTGTGGTGGTGGTGGTGGTGCCGGTGGTGGTGGTGCTGGACACGTTGGTCACGAAGAACTCATCGGTGCCCACCTTGAGCACGGCCTTCTGGTTGTTCAGCGTGGCGATGCGCGGGCTGGACAACACATGCACGTCACCCTGCGATTCGAGGAAGTTCAACAAGGCCGCAAAGTTGCTGGTCTGGAACGCCAGACCGAACATGCTGCCGGCGATCGCCCCCGCCGGCAGCGAACCCGCAGCGGCAAGCGACAGGTCGGTGCCGGGCGTGGAGGTCACGATGCCGTTGGTGATCTGCGAGCTGCGCATGCCGAGCGTGCTGCCATTGGACAATTGGCCGGCGCTCAGGCCGCTGTTCGCACCGTTCTTGACCGCGCCCCAGTTCACCCCGGACTGGAAGGCATCGTTCAGCTGCACTTCGACGATCTTGGCTTCGAGGATGACCTGGCGTTCGACCGAGATCTGCGAAGCCTTCAGATAGGCCGCGACGTTGCGCAACTCGTCCGGCATCGCGCGCACCACGACCACACCGGACATCGGGCTGATGACCACACTACGCCCTTTCTCGTTGCCCACGATGGTGGTCAACGCGCGGGTCAATTCCTCCCAGAAGTCTGCACTACTGGTCATGCTGACCTTGCTGCTGTCCAGCGCGACCTGATTGCCGCCGGTATTGGTGGTGGTCGTGCCGCCGGTGGAGGTGGTGCGCGGGCTGTCGGATACCGAACCCGAAGTGACACGCAGGCTGGATTTGCCGTCGCGCTGGCCGGTCAGATAGTTCACATGGAAGATGCGCGTCTGCAAACCGAGTGGCTGGATATAGATGCGCGTGCCGTCCACCTTGTATTCGTAGCCATACATCTCGCGAATGGCCTCCAGCGCATCGAACACGGTGACGTCTTTCAGATTGAGCGAGATGTTCCCGCTCACCTCCGGATGCAGCAGCATGCTGTAGCGGGTGCCGGACACCAGCGCCATGAACACCTGTTCTGCTGGCGTGTTGTTCACCGCCAGATCGAACTTGGCTTCGACCGGTGCTTTGTCCACCGGCGCCACCGGTATCGGCGGCAACAAAGCGTCATAGACCTCGCTCTGCGTGCTTGGCTTGACGGTGGCTGCCGCCATCTCGTTGTCGATCTGCGCCTTGACCTGCTGGTTGCCACCAGGACTGGCACAACCCGCCAGCGCGCATAGCCCCATCGCGATCCATACTTGCCTCATTTTCCACTCCCGTCACTGGTCTCGCCGCCCACTCCGGTCACGGCTTGCTCTTTCTTCTGCTCTGTCTTTTTAATCGCGTGTTGCGCCGGCGCCTTGCTGCTGACCGGCGCTCCGCGCCGCCCTTCGCAGGCAGCCTCGGTACTGGACATGCTCACCCCGGGATAGAGGTGCAGCACGCGCCGCCCCGCGGGACCGTTGAGCACCACGCAGGTCTCGTTGACTACCGTCAGCATCGCCCCTTCGTATTGCTGCCCGACCTCGATCTTCTTGCCATCGATGATCGCCGCATCGTGCCCGTCGGCCAGGATCACCGATTGCAGACCCTTGGGAGCCGCAGCCTGCGGCGGGGCGACATCCTCGCCCGATACCGGCAACAACTCGAACGGCGGACGCGTCGGGTCGTTCATGCTCTCCTGCGCCTGTGCCGTCAGGCAACAGGTCAGCATCGTGATCACCAGCGATTTGCTCAGACTTGCAGCCATGTCTCATCCAGACTCAAGGTATACAGTTCCAGCGTCAAGTCGGTCTGCGGGTATTTCACCACGTCCAGCCTGGCCATGCCCCAGAACATCTGCGTCGGCAAGCTCTCCAGCATGCGCAGATAAGCGGTCAGGTCGGCATAGCTGCCGCGCACCGTGATGCGCACACCATGCTTGTAGATCTGCCGGCCGGCATGTGCCGGCGTCGTACCTGCCGCCGGCTGATCGACGAAGTTGGTGACCGGCAAGGTCTCCAGCGCCACCAGTTGCAGGCGGCCGTTGCGCGCCAGCACCTGCTCCAGCAATCCCGCCATGCGCTGCGGTGCCACCAGCTTGTCCTGGGTCTGTTTCAGAAAGGCATCGCCCTGCGTGATCTGTTCGCGCAGCAGGCGGATGCGCTCACGTTGCGGCGCATCCTGATCGGCCTGCTTGGCCTGGATCAGTTCGGTAAGTTGCGCGCGGATATCCTTCAGGCGCTCCTGCTGCTGCACGGCCTGACTGGACAGACGTCGTTGTTCGGCCAACAGCGGACTGAGCAGCAGGGTATCCATCAGCGAGACGACGACGAAGGCGGCCGCAGCAAAGATCAGCGCCCGCTCGCGCAACGACAGCGCATCGACCTTGCCCGCGATCTTTTCCCAATATGCCTTCACTTGCCCACCACCTTCCCATCCGCTTGCGAATGCAGGACGAACTCCAGATAGCCACGCGCCGTTTCCGGCTGGCGCATCTGCAAGGCGGCGAAGGTCTTGCCGCGCATCACCGGCTCGCGCCCCATGCGCTGGATGTATTCCGGCAGTCGCTTGGCATCCACCACGCCGCCGCGCAAGGTCATCTGCGTGCCATCGCCGACGATCTCGAAGCCGGTCAGCCACACGCCCTGCACCGCCTGCCGCGCGAAGGCGCGCAAATATTCGGAATAGCCCTGCGTGTTGCCGATGGCACCGCTCTTCAGGGTCTCCAGGATCTCGGCCTGCACCTTGGCTTGCGCCTCGGCCGCCTTGAGCTCGGTATCCAGCGCCTGGCGCGCACGCTCCGGCGAGAACTCGTTGGCATAGCTGACCAGTCGTTTTTGTTCGGTCTCATAGCGCTGCGACATCTCGTTGGTGCGTTGTGCCAGTTCCTGCACCTGATACCAGGCATAGGCATAGAAGGCGAGCGCGCCGAGCACGATGAGCAACAAAGCCTGCAGCATGGTCAGCAGCGAGAAGTGTTTCTTCTGCTTGAGGAAGACCGGATTGAAGAGGTTGATCTGCTGGCTCATAGCACCTTCTTCTCCAATCGCAACGCCGCGCCCACCGCGTGCAGCGCATGACTGGCGAATTCGCTATCGGCCAGTTCCGGTACGCCGACGATATCCATGCCTTGCGCCAGATCGAGCGCTGCCACCGGCAAACCGAGCCCGTTGGCCAGCAACTCCACCAGCCCAAGACTCTCGGGCGCCGAGACCAACATGCGATTGACCGGGATGTGATGGAACTGGCGATCGAAATAGTCCAGCGAACGTTGCACTTCCAGTTCTACGCGATCGCGATATTGCTGACGCAGATTCTCGTCCGCATCCGCCAGCTGGCCGGCTGAGATCTCGATGCGTCGCGCCAAAAACAGCTCGCCGTCGCTGGTGACGGTGAGCAAGCCGCCTTCCTCGTTGAAGGCCAGCAGCGCCAGGCCGCGTCCCTCCGTCTCATACAGGCTGGCAATATTGCGCTGCGCCGTCTCCGGGATGTCGATCACTTCCAGATCGATCTTGGCGCGCTCGAACAGGTCGATACGTTTGCGTATCGTCTCGTTGGACGCCGCCACCGCATACAGCGATTGCGGGCGCTCGCTGCCGTATTTGCCGACCGGGATCTGCAACACATCCACCGTCGCATCGTCGACATGATAGTTGAGCGCATCCTTGATCTTCCAGCGGATGGCCGTCTTCAACTCGTCCACCGGTACGTTAGGCGCTTCGACCATCATCAACTGATATTCATTGGGTGCGAGCAAGGTGGTGAAACGCGCATTCTCCAGACCGGCATCCTTGCGTATCCGCTCCAGCGCGGCAGCATTCACCTCATTGGTGGCGAAATAGGCGCAACCGCTGACTTGCGGACGCGGCCCCACGTATTTCGCCTGCACGATGTAAACGCCCTGGTTAGCCAAGGTGATAGCGGTCCAACCAGCCTCCCGGTTGCCGCGTTTGAACAACGATAAGATACGCGCGAATTCCATAATTGATGCGAACTTAATGCACTAACCCATTGTCGTCAAGGAATATTCTTTATTAAATCTGGCGAGATCCCGGCATCGCGACCGCAAATTCGTCAGCTTTCCGTCACCCAGATGGAAAAACGGCCACACCCCAGCGTGGCCGTCTGACCGTCCATCGACACGGCGGCTCAACGCTCGCGCTGGTAGATGAATTCTCGGCTTCCCTTATAAACACCAAAGGTAGCGGCTCCCGCCGTCACCGGCAGATATGCCGGCGCCGTCGGGGAGACCGTCGCCGTACCCGTCACACCGGCACCCGGGGCACCCAGCACGATGGACAACACGCCACCGGTCAAGGTCGCCGCCCCGGTCGGATTCGGCACCGTCGTGCCCGTTTTGGTAGCACCGTTCATCACGTCGTATGCCGCTGCGATGGTCAGGCTGCTGGCATTATCGGTGCTGCTCGATTTCCAGGCGGCACCGTCGTAATACTGGGCCAACGCCTGCAATGTCAACTTCGCCAGCTCGGAACCATAGGCATTGGTAACCTGCAAGCGTCCGCTCGCTACTGTCACGCCCCCCTCGACCGAACTGCCTGGCATTGCACGTAATGAAGTTACGTTATCGGTCCCTGAGGATTCTCTTGCTCTCAAATAAATACTCTTGGGCGCAGAAGGAGCCGCAGCCAATGTGTAAGTGACCGCACCTGCCGTAGCCTCGCCAGAGGCAAAGTCAGTCGCCACAATAGTTGCGCCAGTCAGCGTACCGCCTCCTGGATTCTCCGTCGTCGTGCTACCCAATGCATCCCAGGCAGTCAGCGCCACTTTCTGTGCATACGTCGTTCCTTGATAGTTCTTCGTCGTATTGCCAGCCAGGCTCTTTGCCGCCACCTTCACGCTGAAAGACTGGCCGGAATAAACGAAACCGTTGTAAGCAGCTGGGCAGACCAAGCCCGCAGGACAACCCATAGGCACATTTGAGACTGGCGATATCGTCGTATCGAAGTAGGCAGGCTTAAAGCGTCCCACATTCGCTTGGCTTCCACTTATGGAAAGCGTGGAACCAAGATAATTTGACAGATTCGCATTCAGATCTATCGTCCCAACCTCATTCCAAGTCAGGTTGACACTCCCTGTCCCACTTGTTGCCGCCAGTGAAGTATTGATTGCCGCGGCATTCCCTAGCGCCGGTTGCGGATTGCTCGACGTGATCGTTACCGTCTGGCTTGTAAAGTTCGAGGTCTTCGCCGGCGTCGCACAGGCATTCTGCGCGGTTACCGTGACATTGAATGCCTGTCCTGCCGTAAGCGGCGCAGCCGGGATACCGCTGAACACAAAAGATGCTGGAGCCACCACAAATGTGCCGCTGCCGGACATTGCTGCACCGGTCGGCGCCGTGTCTGTCGCATTGAGCGTCAGCTTCCCGGCATCCTGATAATTCAGCAGCAGCGTCGCCTTGCCAGTGTTATCAAACGACAGATTCTGTGCTGCCCCTGGCGCAGAAGTACTCACTGTGAACCAGTTGGCCCCGCCATCTGCCGAAGCGGTAGCAGCCATGGAGCCGGTAGCAGGGGCTGTATACGCGGTGTACAACTTGACTGCGCGCGTTACATTTCGGTACGTCGGTACACAACGCCCACTTCCGGGAGCGGCTTGCACCGCCTCGATGGTGACCGAAGCATTGTTGCAGGAAACATGGTCGGGAGCCGTCACAACAAAGCCGGAATCGCTGAACGCCATGCTGCAACTCGTTGTCGAGGTCGCCGTATTCAAGCATGTCGTCGGAGTCGTCGCGTCTACCACCGCCGGAATGGAGACGGCACTCAATGTCGCTGTAGTCGCTGTCGATTGCTGCACGCTGGCAGCATTGTTAATTCCCGTGTTATCTATCGTAAAGGTTTGCCCGCCAGGCGAAAGCGTGACACTCGCACCTCCGGTATAGAGCGTCGTGCAAGCAGCATTGGCACACGCCTTGATGGTCACCGTCTCGGCACTACAGGTCAGCCCTGCGCCATCATGCTCGATCTGGATGTGATGCGGACCAACGCATGTACGTGCAGTTCCATCCCAATTCTTGCCGGCATTTTCGTTGGCATAAATGGTGGAGACCTGCGTAGCGGTCAACGCAGCGTTATAGATCTTGACCTCGTCCAGGTCGCCGCTCCAAAAGCGCCCAGCCTGTTGCGAGTTCGCACCGATATACAGCGGGAAGGTATTGGCTGCCACACTGCCGGCATACGCCACCGAACCGACCAATGCGCCGTTGATATACAGTCGAAGCATCGCACCATCATAGGTGCCGACCGCGTGATACCACTGATTCGCCACTGGCACCGTAGTCGAACTGACATCCGCCGTGCTGCATCCTGTATTCAGACCAAAATCCAGAGCATTCGTGGTTGGGGTATTCAAACTGCAACCGCCATTCAAATGCATGCGATAGCTGGTATCGCCCTTGGCCAGGATCGCTTCCCAATTTTTGAAAGCGGCAGAATCATGACGCACCCAGGCAGCGACGGAAACTTTTGTCGGCTTCAGCAAGGCATTGTCCGCCACGGAAACATAGGCATCCGTTCCGTTGAAGTTGTAGCTGCCGCACACCTTACCCGCGCCGCCCACGGTGATGCCACCGACTGCCGTACCGTTCAGCGCATTGGCACTGGAATCCACAACCGCCCCCGGGGAGGTCTCATCCATCCGATATTCCACGACAGGCGCTATGAGCGCCGAACAAGGCGAAGACCCCAAGATCGTAAAGGTGCTCGGGCAAACGACCCCCGTCCCCTCCAGGTTGTAGTAAGTGTTGTTACTCGGCGTGATGGGAACTGCCGGCGAAATATAGGTGACGGTATTACCTGTTGCCGACGCGTTGAACGTTCCTTTCCAGCTCTGCGCCGATTGAGAAAGTGTCAGGCTGGAATTGGCCCCTTGAGTCCACGTGGCCGAGGTAGCCTTATCGCCATCCAGATATTGCAACGACACCGATCCATTGTTGGTCAGAGTCCCATTGGCCTGTATCTCTACAAATGAATTTGGCGCATTGATAGTGCCATTCACGATCACATTGGAGGCATTGTTATTGTCGATGCGAATGATGCGATTCCCGTTACTTTGACTGGTTCCCGTAATGGTTCCATCGATAGTCAATGTCGCTGGATTATTGCTCCCGATCCTAATTTCGCTTTGTAACGTCAAATTAAGATTCGATCCGGCCGGGATGGTGGTATTCCCGTCTATCTGGATACGCTTGATATCGATTACCGACCCTGTACCGGAAAGGGTCTGCCCGTTGCCGGTCATGATCAAAGTGCCGTTATTCCCCGTGCCATCATAGGTGCCATCGATAGTCACGCTACCCGACACAGTCAGGTCCTTGCCGTTGTCCACCAAAGTTGCGCCGGCTTCGATGTTCAGCGAAGCGGCACTACTATCTCGAGCGAGTGTAACTTTGAACGGCGTGCCAATGGTCACGCTATCGTTTGCTCCTGGCACTTTCCCACAATCCCATATCCTGGCATCTCCCCAACTGCCAGTCTTGGTACTCTTACACGCTGCGGCAGCAGCCTCTCCCGCGAATGCCCACACGGCCAAACCCACAAACAAGAAATTCCAGATCTTTTTCATCACAACTCCCCATCGCCCGATTGCGTCAAAACAGCCGCAAGATACGTGCCAATTCTATCTCAATCCCCTCTTCGCCCATGCCCTCAATAATGATCCTCGCAAGGCAAAGAACAACAGGTCACTTCGCCAGCTTCACACCCACCTGCCGCTCCACATAATTCGCATCGCCTGGCGCACCGCCGGCGGTGGCAGTGGCTGTCACGTCGTAGACCCACACCGTGCTGGTGCCTTCCACGGCAGAACTCGGTACGCAAGCGACGGCGACTGCAAAGGGCGCAAGCGTACCCCCTAGTGCACCGCTCGGCGATCCAACACCAAGCGTAGTGGCACAGGCGGTCGGTGCCGCAGCGCTGGCCGGGCTCTGCGCCACCTGGAAGACCGCCCATTCGATACCGGCACGCGCGGCCTGGTAGGCACGCGCGCCCATCACGTCCTGCGCCAAGGTCTGATGCTGTGCGGTGGAGAAGGTGACCATCGCCACGCCGAGGAAAGACAGCACCACCAGCAGGAAGATGGCCGTCACGATGCTGAAACCGCGCTGCATGGCTCTCATGGCGCATTACTCACATGGATCTCGTTGAACAAGCTCACGCTCTCATTGGCTTGTGTGAGGGTGAGATGGATCTCCACCAGACCGAAGCGCGCAAAAACTCCAGTTGCGGGATTCACAGGATTTACATAATTAATCACACATCCACTCACATTGTTAGCCAACAGTGCCGACGAACCGCCGACCGGGGCCAACTGCGCCTCGTTGAAACCATATTTCCAGTGGCGCACCAGTTTCGCCTGGCCGTTGCCATTGGCGTCCAACGCGCCCAGCGTGCCTTCGCACGCATAGGTCACTGCATCCTGCGTGCCATCCACCACGTCGAAACGTTGCGAGGGGGGATTGGCATCCCACAGGCGGGCCGAGGCAGGCAGCGGCTTGGCTGTGGCCGTCACGCTGATGTTGTTCACCGTACCGGCGGCGGCCACGGTGCGCCGGATGCTGCCGTCAGTGGCCGGAGCCAAGTAAGGCGGATTGCCATCGGATTGCGTGCTGCCCACCACGATATGATCGCAGTCTGCAAGATTGCAGTAAGCTGAATCGCCCCCCACTACAACGATGGCACTCCCAATCACATCGAAACTGCCATCTGCCGCATCAAAATTCAGCACATCCCCTACGCCCGATGCTTGCTGAGCACGATACCGCCCGCCATCTTTGGTTGGCAGGAATTCCACGCACGGTACGCCGCACCCCGTGGTACGAATGCTGTTGGGCACTGCGGTACGGATGTCGCGCGCCAGACGGCGCACAGCGGTATCGGCGACATCGGTCAACTCGGCGCGGCGGGCGCTATCCACATAGCCTTGCATCGGCGCGCGAATGAACACCGCCACGATGCCGGCGATGATGCCGGTGATGACGATCACCACGATCATCTCCACCAGCGTGAAACCATTCTGTTTATGCGCGCGCATCAGTAAGCCGTCCTGTAACCATCGACCGCGACGGTGGCGCCTTGCGGATCGGTCACCGCCACCGTAATGCGCACTGCGCTCCCCGCCACGATGCCACCCAAGGCTTCCGACGTGACGGTCACGGTGGCCGTATACGCAGCCAGCCCCACGTCATTACCCCCCAGATCCTTGATGCCGGCCATGGTGAAACCGTTGTAATCCGCCACCACATGGTATTCGCTGGCGCGATTAGCTGCGGTCACAGCATTGGTCGCACCGGCCGTCGAAACGAAATCCTGCAACTCCACCTCTTCCAGCAACGACTCGGCGACCGCCAATGCCTGCTTGTGGATGAGCGGATCGGCGCTGTGCGCGGTTACCTGGTTCATCACCGACAGGATGCCGGTGAGCGCCACGCTGATGATGACGATGAAGACGATCAGCTCGACCAGGCTGACGCCGCGTTGCAAAGCAGAACGGTCACTGATGCACATAACCCGTCTCCGCCTCGACGAAGATGTGCGGCGCATAGCCGCTCACCGTGATGTCCTGCGCCGCGCTGGAGCGACCCAGAAAATCGAAATTGAAATCAGCCCCCCCGGCCAGCGTCACATCGGCCGAAGGAGAATTGATCACGAAAGGCGTGACACCCGTTGGACTCGTCAGCGCACCGCCGCAAGCGCTGGTTGCACCCTGAGTCAGCGTGATACTGTTCGCCGTAAACGCCACACACACGAAGCGATGCTGCGCGATGGCGATCTTCTGCGCCTGGCGCAAGGTAGCGATGACCTGATCATGGAAGCCGCGGCTGTCGAAGGTGTTGCGGTCGAAGAATCGAGGCAGCGCCACCACTGACATGATTCCAATGATGACGATCACCGTCACTAACTCTGTTAGCGTAAAACCTTTAAGATTTTTTTTAACCAAGCCCAATTCCCCAAGCAAAACGGACCCCAGATGGAGTCCGTTTTGACTTTCATACTGCCATGCTTAGTTAATCAGAGGAACGGAGAACCCGGCAGCATTGCCGTTAGCCGATGTCACCTTGCAAGAAAGCGCTGAGGCAGTATTAGCGCCAGAAGCAGCAAGCACATAACCTGTCGGCAACCCACCTTCAAGCAAGGAAATGGTATTCGCGTGATTGCAACCGTTTGCTGTAGTGATAGCAACTCCACTACCTGTATGCAAAGTGCGCAATGCGTAATTCGTTACACCACCAGAAGCCAGCCCTGCCGCAACACCCTGAGTGGCGGCAATATCTGCATCAGTTTTAAGATCCACAAACTTCGGCATTGCCGTCGCTGCCAGAATACCCAGAATCACAATCACCACGATCAGTTCGATCAGCGTAAAACCTTGTTGACGTTTCATTTCACTCTCCTTGAGATGTTGGGGCCGCAGCCCCGCTACTGGAATGTCCGCTGGGCCAAGATGGCCGCAGCCATCCATCCCGGGACGTGGCCAATATAAGCCAACAATCACGGCCTTAGCAACCTTAACTTACATTCAACCTGAACTGCGCCGCGCATTTCAAGCCCAACTGTCGGCCCACACCAACAGCAT
>JAJZSA010000062.1 GCA_021822115.1 Pseudomonadota bacterium | reverse complement strand
TCATTGATGGCGTCCATCAGGCAATCGTCTAGGCTGGCCGGCTCGTCATTTCCTGTGTCCATCAGTTGCACCATCGTGGCATCGGCGCGACCTATGATCTCGGCAATGTCTGCACCCGGTGCCATGCATTGGGACTGAATCTCCACGGCCATCGCCAGCAGACGCCGTTGCAGTGCCCGTTCTTTCACGATTTCCGCATAGCGCTTGATATTCGCAATGCTGGGAGTGTTTTGCGTGAGGCTGCCTAGGTAGCCCAGCCCGCCGATGCGTTCGAGGCTTCCAGAACTCTCCAGCGCCTCGGCAGCGGTAATTACATCAATGGGGCCGCCAGAGTTTCCGAGGGCGCGGATTACAGAGAAAATATCGCGGTGCTCGTTCCGGTAGAAATCCTCTGCCGCGATCATTCCCTCGATCCGGTCCAGTGCATCGGCGCCGGCCAACAGGATGCCGCCCAGAACAGCCTGCTCGACTTCAACAGAGTGCGGCGGGATCATGAGTTCGGTAGGTGCGTTCATGAGGCCTCCCGGTGGTATTTGTTCTCAAGGCATTTCGCGAACGAGCTTGGCGCCATCAGGAAGTCGATGTCTGCAATGAATGGCGGCTTACCTGGCTGCGGCTCCGCCCTCCCGGTCAGAAATGCAGACTGCGCACAGGTGGCGAAGAAGGATCCCCATGCCGCGAGCCCGTCCTCGACCGTCGAATACCCAAATGGCTTGCAGTCCAGTTTGGCTGCCTCGTTCCATCGCGCCTTGATCGCTCCACGGCGTGCAGCGTTGATGACCTTGCACTTCGGGTTGCTTGGCATGTACTGATGGTATGCATCTACGATTCGATCAACAGGACAGGAGAGCGCTTGCGCGGCCCTACTGACGGTTATTGATGGTTCTATGACGGTTTGGGTCGCACCCATGCGGCCCCTCTCTGCGCACCCATGCGACCCCTCCTGCGCACCCATGCGACCCGTCGCACCGGCGCTACCCGTCGCATCCATGCGACCCGTCAGCGCTGCCAAATTGATCTGGTATTGCCGGGTTGAACCAGGCGCGCCCCCTGTCTCGTTGCCTGTCACTCTGAGGTAGTCGGTATCGATCAGACCGTGGACAACACGTTGCGCTTGGGAGCGCGAGAGGCGGGTTTTCTTGGAGATGGCTGCCATTGACGGCCAGCAGCGCCCCTCATCGTCCGACCAATCGGCCAATGCCAGCATGGCAAGCAGCTCAGAGCCGCCGCCTGGGTAGCCGTCCCACACCTTGGCAATAACGCGCACCGCCATGGTTACACCCCTGCGATCTCGGCCGCGCGCCGGCGCGCGGCATCGTATTCAGCGGGAGTCTTGGCGAGGGCGGTCAGCTCGCTCTTCAATTGCTCGTATTGCTGATGCCGAACGCTAAGGGGGACACTTGGTGTGAATTTGCGCTTCCTGCGCGGGGGAAAGGGGGCGCTCATAGCGCATCGGCCCTGGCGAGGTGCAGCGCTTCGACAATTTGCCGTATCTCCGCATCACTTTTTCCGGCGAGTCGCGCGGCGTTGAGCATATCGATTTCATGCCTTGGCCAAGCAACAGAGGAACTTCCCGTTCCACCGATTTTTACGGGATTGGTGAGCAAACCGTTTTGAATGTCTGCATACGTGGATGACCGACCACGTGCGCGCAGCCGGCACACCTCCGATGCTTTGATGAATTCAACTCGGACAGGTAGATCCATGACGACTCCTTCAATGGGAACGGGACGCCTCACGGCGTTCCAGAACGTCTCTCGACGTGCTTTATTTGTTGCTCGCTGCCACCTTCCCGGCTCGCTGCAGATCGTGTTCGCATGATGACCGACAGCCCACTTGTCGCCGTGGCGCGGGGCCGGAGAGGTGCAGCCAAGGGCGCCATCTCGGCGAGCCTTAATCTATGCTTCTACCCTATTCCGTACTGGTGTCAAGCCTGAATGGACGCCGGCGCGAGCGGTTGGGCTAGTCAGGTCAAATGCTGATTGTGTCCGCCGCGATTTGCCTGTGCGGGTGCGCGAGGTTGACACAGCTTTACCTATTCCATAGGCTTCGCTGCACCGAGAGTGGAACCAGTTGTTCTAAAGGGGGAGGAGTATGTTCAAGCGAATAACGTTTGCTCTTCTGATGCTGGCATGCAATGCCGCAGGCGCTGCGGTGTATTCATGCATAGATCGTGATGGCGCGAAAATCATAAGGAGTACTCCCTGCGAACCAAATGAACATGGTGAGGAGGTAAAGAAAGCAAAAGATCTTCCGCCATACTCAGTTGTACATAGCACCGGTGAAGTAACCCGTTACACGCGGGATGCTCAGCGCACCAAGCAAAGATCGGTGGCAGCTATGCAGGACCCTCAACCTTCTGAAAAGGTAGACGAGCTGCAGAATGCTGCTTGCGAAAAGCGTCGCGCCGAAATCGAGAATTTTAAACCTTCAAATATCGAAGGATTGGCTCTCCAAAATAAATTCCGCCAGTTATATGCTCGCGATTGTTTGGGGCAAAAGCCGTCGTTTGAATCAAATGAAAAGCAAAAGCGCAAACCGGATGCGTTCTTTACTGGTAAATTCGAAATAACTGGGTACGGCGATTACCACTGCCAATACAACTACGCAGGCCGATACGTTTGGAAGTTGTTCCGCAATTATTGCCCGCCAAACACGACAGGTGCTGATGACTGAAATAGCCTTGACCAAGCGCTGATGAGGAGAGGCGTCAGTGGGTAATTTACCGTGCTCGCCAAGTCTGGAGTTCGGTTCCACGAACACCCGCCGTAGAAGTATCAACATCTTCCACAGCGTTGGCTATAGCTATTGTCTAGCCTAAAGTCTGAACCATAATGCCGCGCGCATCCGGGTATTGTTGGCGAATGCGCTGCAATGCGTTTTCCATCTGGTGCGCAGAGTCAAACATCTCCGACAGACGGGAAAGGAGCAACTTACCGCCTTCCGGCAAGCTCACATCGCGACCAACATAAACGAAACTGCGCCTTTCGCAGTTAGGCTAGCCGCATTTCTGAACTCGAACAGATCAGCTATAGGCACACCATAACGTGCGGTTACTTTCGCTAGCTGCTCGTCTGTTGCACTTGCTCCGACGGCAACATAGGTTGGCGAATCACAAGCCTGCTCTATGTGGCATTCTGACTCTGGGCGGGCGCAGATTCGCGGATCATCCTTGCGCACGAGAATCACTCGCGGATCGGAAAAATCACCGGTGCCAATGCTATTATTTGGGTTGGTATAACTAACAGTTGCCATGATGCGTTCCTCCTTATAGATTGCGTTGTGGTCAGGCGGTTGAGGTGGTGCTACACCTTGGCGCCGCTTCCTCATGAACCGCATGGGAGACGGCGTTGCTCGTTATGTCGCGATACTCGTCTCGATCAAGCGGCCGTGCTGTGCAGTTGTATCACCTCCGCGCCCACCTTCAACTTGTCCAGATAGTCCGCCCAAAGCTGCATCATCTTGCGGCGCTCCACCAGGTGCGCAGTGCGGTTGTATGCCCGCCCGTTCGGATCGCGCACGGCATGGGCGAGCTGGTGCTCGATATAGTCCGGACGCACCTGCAACACTTCATCCAGAATGGTGCGCGCCATTGCTCGGAAGCCGTGGCCGCTCATTTCATCCTTGGCGAAGCCCATGCGGCGTAGGGCAGCAAGGATTGCGTTGTCACTCATTGGGCGGCCATTGGATCGTGCGCCGGGGAACACATAGCGCCCGCTGCCGGTAAGGGCGTGAAGCTCGCGCAGAATCGCCACGGCTTGAGCGGACAGCGGCACAAGGTGCGGCTCGCGCATCTTCATGCGTTCGGCGGGGATGTTCCACTCGGCTTTGTCGAGGTCGAATTCTGCCCACTCGGCTTTGCGCAGTTCGCCAGGGCGGACAAAGAACAGCGGGGCGAGGCGCAGGGCGCACTTGGTCACAAACTGGCCCTGGTAATCGTCCATCGCGCGCAGCAGTGCGCCTATCTGCTTCGGGTCGGTGATCGCGGCAAGGTGTTTTTCCTTGACCGGCGGCAACGCGCCCTTGAGGTCGGGGGAGGGGTCGCGCTCAGCTCGCCCGGTGGCGATGGCATAGCGGAATACCTGCCCGCAGTTCTGGTGGGCTCGGTGCGCCGTTTCCACTGCGCCGCGCTCCTCGATCCGGCGCAATACGGCCAGTAGTTCCGGGGCGGTTATCTCGGCAATCGGACGGCCACCAATCCACGGGAACAGGTCGCGCTCCAACCGTTGCAAGATGCGCTTGCCGTGATTCTCCGCCCAGTTGGGGGAGTTCTTTGCATACCACTCGCGGGCGATTACTTCGAAGCTGTTGCCTGCCCGCTCAACCTTTGCGGCCTTCGCTGCCTTGCGGTTCTCTGCCGGGTCTATGTCGTTCGCCAGCAACTTGCGGGCATCGTCGCGGCGCTGCCGGGCATCCTTCAAGCTCACGTCAGGATAGACGCCCAGGGAAAGCCGCTTTTCCTTCCCGCCGTGGCGGTACTTCAACCGCCACCACTTGCCCCCACTGGGGGCAACTTCCAGATACAGGCCGCCGGTATCGCCCAGCTTGTATGGTTTGGTCGTTTCCTTCCCGGCAGGCGTAAGGCCGGGCTTGGCGTTGCGGATCGCGGTGTCGGTCAGGGACATTTGGGGGCAACTCCTTCTGGCTGTAGGTCAGTTGCCCCCGATGTTGCCCCCAGTTGCCCCCGGATGTCAATGGACTGGCGCGGACTGGAAAACACACGAAACAAAGCAAAAAGCCCGCTGTGGCGGGCTTTTGTGCATTTCCTTGGACTGCTTTGGATACTTAATTGGTGGAGGCGGGGGGAATTGAACCCCCGTCCGCGAGCCCTCTACAGGCAGTTCTACATACTTAGTCTGGCTATTTGATCTGATCCGGCAGACGCCAACCGACGGGCTGCTGACGGACGAGCTACCTTGAGTTTAGTGCCGCGTAAAGTAGCCCTGCGCGTCACGATTCCGTGTAAATGATCTCACTCATCTCAGGCTTGCGCCGTCGAGCCCCTGCACGGACACCAGGGTGTGAGATCCAGCCTTAGGCGGCCAGAGCGTACTTTTCGTCGTTTGCGACTATTTGGTTTCCAGCTTATTTACGAGGTGGCGGGTCCTCGGTATGCCCTGCGCTGCTTTGCAACCCACGTCGAAGCCAAGTCGCCCCCGGTGGTTCGTGCCACAGCGGCGCGGATTATAACAGAATCACTGGCCGTTCTTCTGGTGCAGATGGCGGGCGAAGTGGCGGTCGGCGCGCGTGGCGTGGGAGGCGAACCAGTCTAGCAGCAGCAGTTCGGTGCGGAAGGCCAGATAACGCGGGTCTTCGTTGCCGGCTTGCATGCGCTGTTCGAGATCGCGGTAGTTCTGGACGAAGCGTCGGTGTTCCTGGATGTGGCTGTCGGTGAACGGGTATTCGTGTTCGCGCATCTGGGCTTCTTCCTGCGGGAACAGGGTCTCGCAATACTGCTTGAGGAAGGCGTAGACGTCATGGAAGTCGTCGTTCTCGTTCTGGCGGATGCGTGTGGCATGCTGGTTGATGCGCTCCAGCAGCGACTGGTGGGCGACATCAAGCTCCGGGATATTGGTCTTGAACTCGTCCTTCCAGGTCTGTAGCAGATCGAGCTCGCCGGTGCCGTGGTGATAGCTGGTGGCCTGGTATTGGTAGCAGCGCTTCAGGTAGATGTGCGCGCACAGGTCGTCCGGGCAGGTCTCGATGCAGCTCTTGAAGGCGCGGATGGCGCGGTCGATGTCTTTCAGGTGGTAATAGGCGACCGCCTGTTCGAACAGCCCGCGCGTCTCGTCCTTGAGTTTGCGCAGCTCTTCCGTGTCGTTGTCGTAGACTTCATATACCGACAGCGGCTGCGACTTTCCCTTGACGCGGATGCGGTCGAGGAAGCGGATGTGGTAAACGCCGGGGTCGTTCAGGTCGTACAGCGTGTTGTGGCTGATGATGAGCGGCGTGTTGTAGGTCTTGGTGGCTTCTTCCAGTCGCGCCGCCAGGTTGACCGCGTCGCCGATCACCGTGCTGTCCATGCGGTTGATGCCGCCCACGGTGCCGATCATCACCATGCCAGTGTTGAGGCCGATGCCGATGTGGATGGGTTGGTAGCCGGCACGGGCGCGGCCGGCGTTGTAATAGCCCAGACGTTCCAGCATGTCGATCGCGCCGTGCAGGGCTTCGTCGGCGCCTTTCTCGAACAGCGCCATGATGGCGTCGCCGATGTATTTATCGATGATGCCGTGGTGGCGGCTGATCACCGGCTCCATTTGGCTCAGGTAGGAATTGATGAACTCGAAGTTCTCGGTCGGCGTCATCGATTCCGACAGCGGCGTGAAGTCGCGGATATCGGAGAACAGGATGGTCATCTTGCGTTCGACCTGATCGCCCAGTTTGACATCCACGACGCTCTTGGCCTGTAGCAGGCTGAGCAATTGGTGCGGCACCAGACGACTGTAGGCGGCTTCGGTCTGTTGCAGCAGGGCGAGCGCCTGCTGGTGGGCGATGATCACCTTGTGCAGGATCTCCTGGACGCCCTGGTCCTGTCCGCTGGGGTTTTCGTTGCTGTTCGGCTCGCTCATGTTGCCTGGGGTGGGCTGGGTGGCGGCATCATACCTGACGCTTCACAGCGTCAGGTAGCGCAATAACGCGAAGGGGGCGGCGATGCTGCCGGCCGCCTGCCAAGTAGTCGTTTCGGCATCGGGTGACAGATAACCGTAGCTGGCGATGATGCCGGGCATGCCGGCGGCGTTGGCAGCTTGCATGTCGCGCAGGTCGTCGCCCAGATAGAGGCAGCGTCCCGGTTCGATGCCGATCAGCTCGGCGGCATGCAGCAGCGGCGTCGGGTGCGGTTTGGCTTGGGCACAGGTGTCGCCGCTCACCAGACAGGCGGCGCGCGTGGCATAACCCAACTTCTCCATCAGCGGCACGGTGTAGCGGTGAGGTTTGTTGGTGACGATGCCCCACGGCAGGTCGCGCTCTTCCAGTTCTTCGATCAAGGCCGCCATGCCGGGGAACAGCCGCGTATGGTCGCAGATATGTGCCTCGTAATGCGTCAGGAAAGCGGCGCGCATCTCTTCGAAATCGGCGTGCTCGGGGGTGATGCCCAACCCGAGTTCGAGCAGGCCGCGTGCGCCGTGCGAGGCTTGCGGGCGGATGGTGGCCAGCGGCAGCGGTGCCAGGTCGCGCAGTTTGCGCACGTGGTTCAGCGCGGCCCCAAGGTCTGGGGCGGTGTCGGCAAAGGTGCCGTCGAGGTCGAACAGGACCGCTTCAATCACGTTGGCAGGCCACCAGGTAGTTGACGCTGGTATCGCGCCCCAGTTTGTAGGTCTTGTCCAGCGGGTTGTAGCTCATGCCGGTCAGGTCCTGTACCGACAAGCCGGCATCGCGGCACCATTGCGCCAGTTCGGAAGGCTTGAGGAACTTGGCATAGTCATGCGTACCGCGCGGTAGCAAGTTGAGCACGTATTCCGCACCGATGATGGCGTACAGGTAGGACTTCGGATTGCGGTTCAGCGTAGAGAAGAACACATGGCCGCCCGGTTTGACCAGCGTCGCACAGGCGGTGATCACGGCTGCCGGGTCGGGTACGTGTTCCAGCATCTCCATGCAGGTCACCACGTCGTAATGGCCGGGACGTTCGGCGGCCAGCGCTTCCACCGTCACTTTGCGGTATTCCACCTGGTGGCCGCTTTCCAGCAGGTGCAGTTTGGCTACGCTGAGGGATTTGTCGGCCAGGTCGATGCCGGTCACGCTGGCGCCGGCCGCGGCCAGTGCTTCGCTCAGGATGCCGCCGCCGCAACCCACGTCGAGCACGGTCTTGCCGGCCACCTGCGCGATGCGGTCGATGTAGTCCAGGCGCAGCGGGTTGATCTCATGCAGTGGGCGGAACTCGCTGTTCGGGTCCCACCATTTGTGGGCCAGTTGCGAGAATTTCTCCAGTTCTATCGGGTCGGCGTTGGACATGTGGCGGCTCTCGTGATTGTCGGGCGCGACTTTATCAAAACTCCCCGTGCTCGCCAAACGGATGGGTGTCCGGCGGCTGGTCGGCGGGCGGCGGCGCTGTGCTAGAATGCCGCCTTCGATTTCAACGCCTCTCCGGCTCATTCGTTAGGTCGCTCATGGAACAACAATTCGCCAAAGAAACCCTGCCAGTCAGCCTTGAAGAAGAGATGCGCAAGTCCTATCTGGACTACGCGATGAGTGTGATCGTGGGCCGTGCGCTGCCGGACGTGCGCGACGGCCTGAAGCCGGTGCACCGCCGTGTGCTGTATGCGATGCATGAGCTGTCCAACGACTGGAACCGCGCCTACAAGAAATCGGCGCGTATCGTCGGCGATGTGATCGGTAAATACCACCCGCACGGCGATACCGCGGTGTACGACACCATCGTGCGCATGGCGCAGGACTTCTCGTTGCGTTACATGCTGGTCGACGGTCAGGGCAACTTCGGCTCGGTGGACGGCGACAACGCGGCGGCGATGCGTTACACCGAGATCCGCATGGCGAAGATCGCCCACCAGTTGCTGGAAGACCTGGACAAGGAGACGGTGGATTTCGGTCCCAACTACGACGGTTCCGAAAAGGAGCCGCTGGTGTTCCCGGCGCGCTTCCCCAACCTGCTGGTGAACGGTTCCGCCGGTATCGCGGTGGGCATGGCGACCAACATTCCGCCGCACAACCTGAGCGAAGTGATCGACGCCTGTCTGGCCTTGCTGCGTGAGCCGGACATGGATATCGAGCGTCTGATCGAACTGGTGCCCGCCCCCGACTTCCCCACTGCGGGCTATATCTACGGTCTGGCCGGGGTGCGGGAAGGCTATCGCACCGGCCGCGGTCGCGTGGTGATGCGCGCGCGCACCCATTTCGAGGACATCGGCAAGGGCGATCGCCAGGCCATCATCATCGACGAGCTGCCGTATCAGGTGAACAAGGCCAATCTGCTGATGAAGATCGGCGAGATGGTGCGCGACAAGACGCTGGAAGGCATCTCCGAGATCCGTGACGAGTCGGACAAGTCCGGCATGCGCGCGGTGATCGAGCTGAAGCGCGGTGAGAACGCTGACGTGGTGCTGAACAAGCTGTACAAGACCACGCAGATGCAGGATAGCTTCGGCATCAACATGGTCGCCATCGTGGACGGCCAGCCCAAGCTGTGCAACCTGAAGGACGTGATCGAAGCCTTCCTGCGTCACCGCCGCGAAGTGGTGACGCGTCGCACCATCTTCGAACTGCGCAAGGCGCGCGAGCGCGGTCATATTCTGGAGGGCCTGGCGGTGGCCTTGTCCAACGTGGACGAGATCATCGCGCTGATCAAGGCGGCACCGACCCCGGCCGATGCCAAGCGCGAGTTGATGGCGCGCGGCTGGCGTTCCTCGCTGGTGGAAGACATGTTGTCGCGCGTGGAGGCGGCTTCGCGTCCGGAAGGGTTGGCTCCAGAATTCGGCATGGTGAAGGGCAAGGGCTACTACCTGTCCGACGTACAGGCCCAGGCCATCCTCGATCTGCGTTTGCAACGCCTGACCGGACTGGAGCAGGACAAGATCGTCGGTGAATACCGCGAGGTGATGGACAAGATCGCCGATCTGCTGGACATCCTGGCCAAGCCGGCACGCGTGACGCAGATCATCGGCGACGAACTGATCGCCATGCGCTCGCAGTTCGGTGACAAGCGCCGCAGCGAGATCATCACGCATACGCAAGATCTCAGCATGGAAGACCTGATCGCGCCGGAAGATGTGGTGGTCACCATGTCGCACGGCGGTTACATGAAGGCGCAGAAGCTGGATGAATACCGCGCACAGAAGCGCGGCGGGCGTGGCAAGCAGGCGGCTTCGACCAAGGAAGACGATTTTGTCGAGAAGCTGTTCATCGCCAACACGCACGATTACATCCTGTGCTTCACCAACCGCGGCCGTGCTTACTGGCTCAAGGTGTACGAGGTGCCGCAAGGTACGCGCATCTCGCGCGGCAAGCCCATCGTCAACCTGTTGCCGCTGGAGGCGGGCGAGAAGATCAATGCCATCCTGCCGGTGAAACAGTTCTCGGAAGACAAGTATGCGTTCTTCGCCACCAGCGAAGGTACGGTGAAGAAGACACCGCTGTCCGACTTCGCCAATCCGCGCAAGGCCGGCATCATCGCCATCAACCTGGACGAGGGCGACTTCCTCATCGGCGTCGCCATCACCGATGGCAAGCACGATGTGATGCTGTTCTCCGATGAAGGCAAGGCGGTACGCTTCGACGAGAACGACGTGCGCGCCATGGGGCGTGCGACGCGCGGCGTGCGCGGCATGAATTTGGTCAAGGGGGGCAAGGTCATCGCGTTGCTGGTGGCCGAGAACGAAGAGCAGTCGGTGCTGACTGCGACCGAGAACGGCTTCGGCAAGCGTACGCCTATCGCCGAATACACCCGCCATGGTCGCGGCACGCAGGGCATGATCGCCATCCAGACCTCCGAGCGTAACGGCAAGGTGGTCACCGCCACGCTGGTGGACAAGGAAGACGAGATCATGCTGATCGGCACCAACGGCGTGCTGATCCGCACCCGCGTGCGCGAGATCCGCGAGATGAGCCGCGCCACTCAGGGCGTGACGCTGATGAACCTGGAGAAGGGGCAGAAGCTGGCCGGCCTCGGCCGTATCGCCGAACCCGAAGAAGAAGAGGATGCCGAATAAATGACCATCTATAACTTCAGCGCCGGCCCGGCCGTGCTGCCGCAGGAAGTGCTGCTGCAAGCGCAGGCCGAATTGCCGGATTGGCACGGTAGCGGCATGTCGGTGATGGAGATGTCGCACCGCGGCAAGGAATACATGGGCATCCATGCGCAAGCGGAGGCTGACCTGCGCGAGTTGATGGCGATCCCGCAGAATTATAAGGTGCTGTTCCTGCAAGGCGGGGCGCATCTGCAGTTCTCCATGATCCCGCTCAATCTGCTGCGCGGTAAAGGCAAGGCGGACTATGTGAATACCGGCGAATGGTCGAAGAAGGCCATCAAGGAAGCGCAGAAGTTCTGCGTCGTGAACGAGGTCGCCAGCGGCGCGGATCGCAATTTCACCTATGTGCCGGCGTTCACCGACTGGGAGCTGGATAAGGACGCCGCCTATGTGCACTACACCACCAACGAGACCATCGGTGGGGTGGAATTCGATTGGGTGCCGCAAGTCGGTGACGTGCCGCTGGTGGCGGACATGTCCTCCAACATCCTGTCGCGTCCATACGATGTGTCGCAGTTCGGCCTGATCTATGCTGGTGCGCAGAAGAACATCGGCCCGGCGGGGGTGTGTCTGGTGATCGTGCGCGAGGATCTGCTCGGTCATGCCGATGCGCGTCTGCCCACCATGCTGGATTACAAGACGCATGCCGATGCCGATTCCATGTACAACACGCCGCCGACCTATGGCATCTACATGGCCGGGCTGGTGTTCCAGTGGCTGAAGAAACAGGGCGGCGTGGCCGCGATGGAGCAGCAGAACATCGCCAAGGCGAAGCTGTTGTATGACGCCATCGATGCCAGCGCCGGTTTCTATAGCTGTCCGGTGGCGCTGGCCAACCGGTCGCGCATGAACGTGCCGTTCAAGACGCGCGATGCGGCGCTGGATACCGAATTCCTCAAGCAGGCCGACGCGCGCGGGCTGTTGCAGCTCAAGGGCCACAAGCTGGCGGGCGGCATGCGTGCCTCCATCTACAATGCGATGCCGCGCGCCGGTGTGCAGGCGCTGGCCGATTTCATGAACGAGTTCGCACGACGCCATGGCTGACCAACTGAAACAATTCCGCGACCAGATCGATGCCCTGGATGGGCAATTGCTGGAACTGTTCAATCAGCGCGCGCGTCTGGCGCAGCAGATCGGCCATGCCAAGGGTGCCAGCGCGGTGCTGCGCCCCGAGCGCGAGGCGCAGGTGCTGTCGCGCCTGGTACAAGCCAATCCTGGCCCCTTGCCGGAAAGTGCGATCAAGCAACTGTTCACCGAAGTGATCTCGCAATGCCGCGCGCTGGAAGCGCCGCTGCGCGTGGCCTTCCTCGGCCCGCATGGCACCTTTAGCGAAGCGGCCATGTTCCAGCGTTTCGGCCAGGCCACCGAGGGCGTGCCGGCCGACACCATCGACGGCGTGTTCGCTGCCGTGGAGAGCGGGGCGGCGCAGTACGGCATGGTGCCGGTGGAGAATTCCACCGAAGGGGCGGTCGGTCGTACTTTGGACCTGTTGCTCAACAGCAATCTGAACATCTGCGGTGAAGTGTTGCTGCAAGTGCACCAGTGCCTGCTGTCCAACGAGAACGAGCTGTCCATGGTGCGCAGGGTGTATTCGCATCCGCAATCGTTCGGGCAGTGCCAGGACTGGTTGCATGCCCACCTGCCGCAGGCCGAGCGCATCACCGCCAGCAGCAATGCCGATGCGGCGCGTCTGGCGTCCGAAGAATCGTTCGCGGCAGCCATCGCAGGGGCGCAGGCGGCAGAGCATTTCAAGCTCAAGGTGCTGGCACAGAACATCGAAGACGACGTGCGCAACACCACGCGCTTCCTGCTGATCGGCAAACAAACGGTGGCACCGTCAGGGCGAGACAAGACCTCGCTGGTGATGTCGGCTGCTAATCGTCCCGGCGCGGTGCATGCGCTGCTGGCGCCGTTCGCGCAACACGGCGTGTCGATGAGCAAGCTGGAATCGCGTCCGTCGCGCACCGGCCGTTGGGAATATGTGTTCTTCGTCGATATCGAAGGGCACCAGACGGATGCCAAAGTGGCGGCGGCGCTGGAGCAGCTCAAGCAGACGGCGGCCTTCGTCAAGGTACTGGGTTCCTATCCGGTTGCCGTCTGACTATCGAATATTGGATCTTCCGGGGGGATCGCGCACGGCAGTTTGGTCGCCAGCATCGGTTCCCCGTATCAGCTTTAGAGAGAGTGTATGAATTATTGCGATCTGGCCCCTTCCTACATCCGTTCCATCGCGCCCTATCAGCCGGGCAAACCGATCTCCGAACTGGAGCGCGAACTGGGCATCACCGGCATCGTCAAGCTGGCCTCCAACGAGAACCCGCTGGGCGCCAGCGCGGCGGCGGTGGCTGCCATGCAGGAGGCGATCAAGACCATCGCCTTGTATCCGGACGGCAACGGCTTCGAGCTGAAGGATGCGTTGGTCAAGCGTTATGGTGTGGCGCATGCCAACATCACGCTGGGCAACGGCAGCAACGACCTGCTGGAACTGGCAGCGCGTGCCTTCCTCGCGCCGGGGGACAAGGTGGTGTATTCGGCTCATGCGTTCGCGGTGTATGCGCTGGCGACACAGGCGGTCGGTGCCAGCGGCATCAGCGTGCCGGCCATCGAATATGGTCACGACCTGGATGGCATGTTGCAGGCGGCCAAGGCCAACCAGGCTAAGATCGTGTTCATCGCCAACCCGAACAATCCCACCGGCACCTATCTGTCGGTTGCGGCACTGGAAGGTTTCCTGGATGCCTTGCCGGCCGACATCCTGGTGGTGCTGGACGAGGCGTACAACGAATATCTGCCGGAAGACAAGCGCTATGACAGCGTGAGCTGGTTGCAGCGTTACCCCAACCTGATTGTCACGCGTACTTTCTCCAAGGCCTATGGTCTGGCCGGTCTGCGCGTCGGCTATGCGCTGGCGCATGCGCAGGTGACGGACATGATCAACCGCGTGCGCCAACCGTTCAACGTGAACAGCGTGGCGCAGGCCGCAGCGGTGGCCGCCTTGCGCGACGTGTCTTTCGTCAAGCGCACCTTCGAGTTGAACCAGCGTGGCATGCAGCAGATCACCGAAGGGTTGGTACGCCTCGGTCTGCGTTACATCCCTTCCTATGGCAATTTCGTGGCGTTCCATATCGGCGACGCTAAAGGGGCTTACCGCCGCTTGCTGGAACTGGGCGTGATCGTGCGTCCCATCGAGAACTACGACATGCCGGGTTGGCTGCGCGTGAGCATCGGTCTGGAGAGCGAGAACGCGAAGTTCCTGTCTGCGCTGGAGAAGTTCATCAGTGAGCAAGGGGGCGCGCAATGATCATCGTCCTCAACCACGAGGCGACTGCCGCGCAACTCGATGCGGTAGTGAAGAAGATCGAGGCGGCCGGCCTGCAGGTCAACGTCTCGCGCGGCATCGAGCGTACCGTGGTCGGTGCCATCGGCGACGAGCGCAAGCTGTCCGCTGAGATGTTCACCTCCTTGCCCGGCGTCGAGTCAGCGATGCATATCGCCAAGCAGTACAAGATCGTGTCGCGCGAGTCGCACAAGGCGGACACCGTGATTGATATCGCCGGCGTGCCGTTGGGCGGCAAGCAGGTGCAGATCATCGCCGGGCCGTGTTCGGTGGAGACGCAGGAGCAGATGGATCTGTCGGCGCAATTCGTGCAAGCCGCCGGCTGCCGGCTGATGCGCGGCGGTGCGTTCAAACCGCGCACCAGCCCCTATGCCTTCCAGGGGCACGGCGCGGAAGGGCTGGACATGTTCCGCAAGGCGGCCGACAAGTTCAAGCTGCCCATCGTCACCGAGCTGATGGATGCGCGCCAGCTCGATACCTTCATGGAATACGGCGTAGACGTGATCCAGATCGGTACGCGCAACATGCAGAATTTCGATCTGCTGAAAGAGGTCGGTCGCGTCAACAAGCCGGTCATCCTCAAGCGCGGCATGTCGGCCACCATCAGCGAATGGCTGATGGCTGCGGAATACATCGCTGCCGGCGGCAACCACAACATCATCTTCTGCGAGCGCGGCATCCGTACC
>JAJZSA010000005.1 GCA_021822115.1 Pseudomonadota bacterium | reverse complement strand
CTTCTCGTAGTCGCTGTCCAGCACGTCCAGCGCCACCTGATGCAAGGACTGGCGATCACCGCCCCAGTCGTGCAGCACCTTGTGGATGCGCGCATGCGCATACTGGATGTAATACACCGGGTTGTCGTTGCTCTGCGACTTGGCCAGGTCGATATCGAACACCAGTTGCGAATCGGGCGAACGTGCCGCGAGGAAGTAGCGTGTCGCATCGCAACCCACTTCGTCGATCAGATCGCGCAACGTGACATAGCTGCCGGCGCGCTTGGAGATCTTCACCTCGGCGCCGTTCTTCAGTACGGTCACCATCTGGTGCAGCACATAATCGGGCCAGCCTTGCGGGATGCCCACATCCAACGCCTGCAAGCCGGCGCGCACGCGGGTGATGGTGCTGTGATGGTCGGCGCCCTGTTCGTTGATCACACGGGTGAAGCCGCGTTGCCATTTGTCCCAGTGATACGCCACGTCGGGCACGAAGTAGGTATAGCCGCCTTCGCGCTTGCGCATCACGCGGTCCTTGTCGTCGCCGAAATCGGTGGTGCGCAACCACAGCGCATCGTCCTGTTCGTAAGTGTGGCCGCTGGCGATCAGCTTCTGCACGGTGTTCTCCACCTTGCCGTCGGTATACAGCGCAGACTCCAGCGAGAACACGTCGAAGCCCACACCGAAGGCGCGCAGGTCGAGATCCTGCTCGCGGCGCAGATAGGCCACGGCGAAATGGCGGATGGCTTCGGCATCGTTGGCATCACCGTTGCCGGTGTAATGCTGGTCGTCGGCCTCGACCGTTTCTTTCGCCATGAAAGCGTTGGCCACATCGATGATGTAGTCGCCGCGATAACCGTCTTCCGGCCATTCCGGGCTATCCGGCGTGAGACCCTTGCAGCGCAGTTGCACCGAGCGCGTCAGATTGTCGATCTGTTGTCCGGCGTCGTTGTAATAGAACTCGCGCGTGACATGCCAGCCGCTGGCATCGAGCAAGCGGCACAAGCAATCACCTACCGCCGCGCCACGTCCGTGGCCGATATGCAACGGGCCGGTGGGATTGGCCGAGACGAACTCCACCTGCACCTTCTGGCCGCGCCCGGCTTGGCCGTGGCCATAACCGGCGCCGGCCTGCAGCACGCCCTGCACCACCTGTTGCTTGGCGGCGGGGGCGATGAACACGTTGATGAAACCGGCACCGGCGATCTCCACCTTGTCGATGAAGTCGGTCTGCGGCAAGGCGGCGATCAGCGCATTGGCGATGTCGCGCGGCGATTTACGCAAGGGCTTGGCCAGTTGCATCGCCAGGTTGCAGGCGTAATCGCCATGCGCAGCCTGCTTGGGACGCTCGATGAGGATGGGCGTATCAGCCGCATCCGGCGCCACAGCGCGCAGAGCCTGCGCGAACAGATCGGAGAGATGGGTACGGAAATTCAGGACTACGGACATCGCTGGGCGCCTTCAAAAGAGGCGCGGATTATAACACTTTGCATCTACTGCTCTGGCCTGGCTCTTCATTCGGAGCCCGACAGCCTAATGGTGTATTGCCCGGATTTCTCATCCTTTACCAACATCACCTGCTTGTGCTTTTGCGCGTCTTCCATCAGGTCCCGGAATGAGCGGTAGCCATAGAAGGTTTCGTTAAAACCGGGACGCCGCCGCTGCATGGTGGTTTTGACCATCGAGCCCCATAGCTTCTCGTCCGAGCCGCGCTCTGAGATCAGGCCTTCGACAGTCTCCACCAGGAAATCCATAGCTTCCTGCTTCTTGTCGTCGTCGCTCTTGGCGGCGGGTTTTGTCGCCTCCACCTTCACTTTGGCGGGCACCTTCTTCGCGGCCTGTTTCTTCTTGGCTTCCTGCACGCGCACCAGGTCGTCGTAGAAGATGAATTCGTCGCAGTTGGCGGAAAGCAGGTCGGAGGTGGAGTCCTTCACGCCGATGCCGATGACGTATTTGTTGTTCTCGCGCAGCTTGGAGACCAGTGGCGAGAAATCGGAGTCGCCGCTGATGATGACGAAGGTATCGACGTGGGATTTGGTGTAGCAGAGGTCGAGCGCATCGACGACCAGTCGGATGTCGGCGGAGTTCTTGCCGCTCTGTCGCACATGAGGGATCTCGATCAGTTCGAACGAGGCTTCGTGCATAGTGGCCTTGAATTCCTTGTAGCGCTCCCAGTCGCAATAGGCCTTCTTGACCACGATGCTGCCTTTTAGCAGCAGGCGTTCCAAGACCTTCCTGATGTCGAATTGCGCGTATTTCGCGTCGCGCACGCCCAGCGCCACGTTCTCGAAATCGCAGAACAGCGCCATGTTGGTGATCTCGGGTTGGTTCGCCATCGCTGCCTCCGTGTGCGGTTCGATGGCGGGAGCTTACACCACCTTGCCGGGGTTCATCATTCCGTGCGGGTCGAGTGTGTGCTTGATTTGACGCATCAACTCCAGTTCCAGCGCACTCTTGTAGTGGGTGACTTCCTCGCGCTTGAGTTGGCCGAGGCCATGTTCGGCGCTGATGCTGCCGTCCAGTGCTGCGACAACCTGATACACGATGCGATTGACGTCGTGCTCGTGCTGCCGAATGAAGGCATCGTTCTGCGCGGCATCGAGCATGGAGATGTTGTAGTGGATGTTGCCGTCGCCCATGTGGCCGAAGGCGACGATGCGCAGGCCATCATAGGCGGCATGCAGCGCAGCACTGGCCTGGTCGATGAAATCTGCAACACGGCTGACCGGCACCGACACATCGTGCTTGATGCTGATGCCTTCGGCCTTTTGTGCTTCGGCGATGTTCTTGCGCAATTTCCACCAGCGTTCGGCATGCGCCTTGTCGGTGGTGATATCGAACGCCACCACCCCGGCGAACCCTTGCAGCGCACTGCGCAAACCAGCATCCAGCGGCGACGGCAGCACGTCGGTGAGCTGGGCGATGACCAGCCATTCATGCGCGATGGGGAACGGTTCGTGCGTCTGCGGAATATGGCGGAACACCAGGTCCAGGCAGGTGCGCGATATCAGCTCGAATCCGCTGATGGTGTCACCGCAGGTCGCGCGCAGATGGGCCAGCAAAGCAACGGCGGTAGCCGGATCGCGCACCGCGATGCAGGCGGTGGCGGTGGCGCGTGGTTTGGGATACAGCTTGAGCACGGCGGCGGTGATGATGCCCAGCGTGCCTTCAGCGCCGATGAACAGATGCTTCAGGTCATAACCGGTGTTGTCCTTGCGCAGACGACGCAGGCCGTTCCAGATGCGGCCGTCAGGCAACACCACCTCCAGACCCAACACCAGGTCGCGCGCATTGCCGTAGCGCAGCACGCCGATACCGCCGGCATTGGTGGACAGGTTGCCACCGATCTCGCAATGCGGCGCAATGGCGGTGAGGCCGAGCGGGAACAGCCGATCGGCTTGCTCTGCCGCTTCGTACAAGGAAGCCAGCTTGCAGCCGGCCTCTACCGTCATGGTGTAGTTGGTGGCGTCCACTTCGCGGATGCCATCCATGCGCGACAGGTTGATGATGAGCTGGGGCCGCGCCTCACTCTGTGCCGGCACCGATGCCCCGCACAGACTGGTATTGCCGCCTTGCGGCACGATGGCTACACCATGCTCGTTGCACAGCCGCACGACCTCGGCGACCTGCTGCGTATCGGCCGGGAATACTACCGCCAGCGGTTTGCCGCTGTAGCGTCCGCGCCAATCCTTGCCATACGGGGCGGCATCGTCACCCGTCAAAACGGCATCGCCGCCCAACAAGGCGGCGATACGTTGCAACATGGATGTCATTACGGTCACGCGCAATCACTTCCCCGTTGCGGGTTTGCGCAGCGGCATGATCCACATCTGATACAGCGAGGTGAAGATCATGATGGTGGCCGCCAGAGTGTAACCGAAGCCACCGATGATGACGAACCAGGCGAAGTTGGGATTCAGTTTGGTCAACCACCAGGCCAGCACGTCGATGATCAGGAAGGCGAACGGCACCGAGATCAGGATCGCCTTCTTCAGCGGAGAGATGCCGGTGGCGTAGGTGAAGATCCAGCCTACGAAGAAGAAGATGAACGAGATGCCGAACAAGTGGATGTGCGAGACGCGCGTCATGGTGCCGATGGGCTGTCCTTCGTCCACCACCAGCTCTTTCTTCATCACTTCCCAGTTGCTGATGTCGGGTATGGTCGAGATGTTTGCATGACAAGGGGAGCAATACTGATCCACATCCATGGAGACGCGCATGTCCCATTCATCCTGCGGACCACCCTTCTCCGCCCATTTGAGCATGGCCATGCGCACTTCCGGCGGCGCATTGTCCTTCATCGAACCGTTCAGTTTGGCGATCAGCTTGTTACCTTCGTCCCGCTTGCCATAGTAGCTGTACACGATGTCATCCACCGACAACCCGAGTTTGCCATCGGCCATGCCATGGGTGAGCATGATCTGCGCGCCGGCGAACAGCAAGCCCAAACCCACCACCAGCAAATATCCGCTGAACAAAGTCTTTAAAGGCAAAGCCGCATTGGCAAGGGTAAAGCGCTGGATTTCCATTTCTCGCTCCATTCATTGGACCGCGCGCATTATAGCGCTTCAATTAGTAGGGTCTTATATAGCCCTCTCGGGTCATGCATCAGAAATCCAGGGGATCCACATCCAGGGACCAACGGATTTTGTGCGCTGGCAATTCATCCAGTCGCGGTTTCCATTGGCGCAAGAATGTCTGCATCGTCTTGCGCTGTGCCGCCTGCACCAGCAATTGTGCGCGATGATGCCCTGCGCGCTTGGGCATCACTGCTGGTACGACACCATAGACCTCGACCTCCTTGCCGAGCTCCAGCGCCACGTTGCGCGCAGCCTGCAAGAACGCACGCGCATCTTCTTCCGCACGCGCTTCTGCGCTGAGCAAGGCCTGACAGCTATACGGCGGCAGATCGGCCATATGCCGCTCGGCCAGCAGGCTCTGTGCCCAGGATACATAATCATGCGTGCGCAATGCCTGGTATAGCGGATGCATCGGGAAGGCGGTCTGGATCACCACTTCGCCGGGTTTGCCGGCACGTCCGGCACGGCCACCGACTTGTGCGAGTTGTGCGTAGAGCTTCTCCGATGCGCGGAAATCCACGCTGTACAAGGCCCCATCGGGATTCACCACGCCGACCAGGGTCAGGTTGGGGAAATCATGCCCCTTGGCCAGCATCTGCGTACCGATGAGGATGTCCGCCTCGCCCTCATGTATCTGTTTGCGCATGGCCGCCCAACTGCCCTTGTTGCGCGTACTGTCGCGATCCACACGCAAGATGCGCGCCTGCGGAAAACGTGCCTGCAAGGTCTCTTCCAGACGTTGGGTGCCGATACCCACCGGTTTGAGGTCGGCATCGCCGCACTTGGGACAGGCCGCCGGTACGCGCTGCTGATGGCCGCAATGATGGCAACGCAGCATTCGATCCTTCAGGTGCAGCACCAACTTGCCCGCGCACTGCTTGCACTCACTCAACCAACCGCAAGCGCTACACATCAACACCGGCGCATAACCACGCCGATTGATGAACACCAGACTCTGCTCCTGGCGTTGCAGGCGGGCTGCCAGCGCCGTAAGTAACGGCTCGCTCATCCCTTCATGTAGCGGCAGTTGCGTGATGTCGATGCAACGTACAGCAGGCAGGATAGCCGGCTGCACGGCACGCTGCGTCAGACGCAGCAAACGGTAGCGACCGTTCTGCGCGTTGTGCCAGCTCTCCAGCGAGGGGGTGGCACTGCCTAGCAAGATGGGCACGCCGCGCTGACTGGCGCGGAACACCGCCACATCGCGCGCCGAGTAACGCAGCCCATCCTGCTGCTTATAAGAAGTGTCGTGCTCCTCGTCCACCAGGATGAGACTCAGGGCGGGCATAGGTGCAAACACTGCCAGGCGCGTGCCGATGACGATGCGCGCCGCGCCGGATTGCGCTTTGATCCAGTTCAGTGCGCGCTCACCTTCGGCCAATCCGCTATGTAGGCTGGCGATCTCTACATCCGGGAAGCGACTGCGGAAATATTGCTCCAGTTGCGGTGTGAGGTTTATTTCCGGCACCAGCAACAATACCTGTCCGCCGCGAGACAGCGCGCCGTGCATCAGATGCACATAGGTCTCGGTCTTGCCGCTGCCGGTGATCCCATGCAGCAGGAAGCAGCCATAGCCCTGCTGTTGCAACACAGCCTCCACCACTTGCTGTTGCTCGGCGGTAAGTACATGCGCACCTTCGAAGCGATATCCGCTACGCGCAACCGGCAGGCAGGCCTCGACCCACCCGGCTTCCTGCAACAGTTTCAATGCTGCGGGGGCTGACGCCGACAGGTTGCGCAGCTGCACCCCGGACATTGCACCATCGCGCAACGCTTGCAGGATGCGCTGCTGCACTACGCGTCGCTTGGGCAAGGTTGCGAGATCCAGTGCTTGTCCGCTTGCGGTCAAACGGTAATCGCGTGCCAGTTGCAAACGGATAGGCTCTACCGAGCGCAACCGCACAGGCAGCGCCGCAAGCACCGTCATGCCCAGCGGATGATGGTAGTAGTCGCTACAGAAACGCAGCAACGCCAAAGTCTCCTCTGGCAGCGGCGGCACATCCTCCAGAATCTGCGTCACCGCCTTCAGCCGTTCGAGGGCGATCTCGGATTCATCGGCATAAGCCATCACCACGCCGAGCAGTTGCTTGCGGCCGAATGGCACGACCACGCGCTGCCCAGGCAGTACCCGTGCATCTTGCTCGACTACATAGTCGAACAACCTTGACAAAGGCACGTCGAGCGCAACGCGGATGATGGTCATGTTAGGCAAATCTTCTGCGGTATTTTGTATGGAGTTTAGCCAATCCTATTGAGCAGCTTGGAGTTTTTACTTTGTCCACATTTCCTGTGGATAACTGTGTGGAAAAACACCTTTGAAATGCGCTAAATGCAAACAGGATATACAGTTTTTTTAGCACGCCCATTTTCGCATCAGCCCGCCAAGGCCTTTTAAATCAATTGGTTACCAACAAAAAGCCAAGGCCATGGGATTGTCGCCCCATGGCCTTGGCCGAATGACTGCGCCTGTTCATAAGACGGCGCTTGTCAAGTCTTTTTTCAGTGATATTTGCGGCTGAGTTCGTGCACCGCCTGCACCAAGGCTGCAGCATTGTCAGGGTCGGTATGTTGCGAAATGCCATGCCCCAGGTTGAACACATGGCCGCTGCCGAAGCCATAGCTGGACAGCACGCGCTCTACCTCGTTGCGGATCACTTCCGGGGTGGCAAACAACACGGCCGGATCGATGTTGCCTTGCAGCGCGACCTTGTGGCCGACCTTCTGGCGTGCCACACCGATGTCCATGGTCCAGTCCAGACCGACGGCATCGCAGCCGACATCGGCGATGCTCTCGATCCACAGGCCGCCGCCCTTGGTGAACACGATGGACGGAATGCGCACGCCGTCCTTCTCCTTGGTCAGCCCTTGCACGATGCGCTGGATATAAGCCAGCGAGAATTCGTGGTAGGCCGCGTGCGACAGCGCACCGCCCCAGGAGTCGAAGATCATCACGGCTTGTGCGCCGGCTTCGATCTGCGCGTTCAGGTAGGCCGTCACCGCATCTGCCGTCACCGACAGGATGTGATGCATCAGCTTGGGTTCCTTGTACATCATGGTCTTGACCTTGGCGTAGTCATCGCTGCTGCCCCCTTCGACCATGTAGCAGGACAACGTCCACGGGCTGCCGGAGAAACCGATCAACGGCACGCGACCATCCAATGCCTTGCGGATCTGCGATACGGCGTCAGTCACATACTTCAGTTCGCTGCCGATATCCGGCACCTTGAGTGCCATGATGTCGGCCTCGGTCTCCAGCGGGCGTTCGAACTTGGGGCCTTCCCCCTCGGCGAAATACAGACCCAGACCCATGGCATCCGGCACGGTCAGGATGTCGGAGAACAGGATGGCCGCATCCAGCGGGAAACGATCCAGCGGTTGCAGCGTGACTTCGGTGGCCAGGTCCGGACTCTTGCACAGCCCCATGAAACTGCCGGCCTTGCGGCGTGTCGCGCGATATTCCGGCAGATAACGGCCAGCCTGGCGCATCATCCACAGCGGTGTGTATTCAGTCGGTTGGCGCAGCAATGCGCGCAAGAAGGTGTCGTTCTTTACTTTGAAGTTCATGCTGGATCCCTGAATGAATTCCGCCACCGATAAGGTGGCGGATCGTTTTTATTATCGCGGCAACAACGACGAGCCCATCAGGAACTCGTCCACCGCACGTGCGGCCTGGCGGCCTTCGCGGATGGCCCACACCACCAGCGACTGGCCACGGCGCATGTCACCCGCCGCGAACACCTTCTTGACGCTGGTGTGATAGGCCTTGTTGCCTTCGGTGTCGGCCTTGGCGTTACCGCGCGCATCCTTCTCCACGCCGAACGCGTCCAGCACCTGGGACAACGGGTTGGTGAAACCCATGGCCAGGAACACGAAGTCGGCCTTCAGCTCGAACTCGCTGCCCGCCACTTCGACCATCTTGCCGTCCTTGAACTCGACGCGCACGCACTTCAGCGCCTTCACATTGCCGTTGCCGTCGCTGACGAATTCCTTGGTGTTGATCGCCCAATCGCGTGCGCAACCTTCTTCGTGCGAGCTGGAGCTGCGCAGCTTGAGCGGCCAATAGGGCCAGGTCTTCAGCTTGTCTTCCTGCTCCGGTGCGCGCGGCATCACTTCGATCTGCGTGATGGAGGCGGCACCGTGGCGGTTGGAGGTGCCGACGCAATCAGAGCCGGTGTCGCCACCGCCGATGACCACGACATGCTTGCCTGCCACGTTGATCGGGTTCTTGCCGTCGCCCGCGACTTCCTTGTTCTGCGGGATGAGGAACTCCAGTGCGTAATGCACGCCCTTGAGTTCGCGACCCGGCACCGGCAGGTCGCGCGGCTGCTCAGAGCCACCGGCCAGGATCACGGCATCGAATTCCTTTTGCAGTTCCTTGGAGCTGACCACCTTCTTCGCGTCATTGACGATGCCTTTGCCGGGCAGTTCCTTACCGACATAGGTATTCACCTGGAACTTCACGCCTTCGGCGGCGAGCTGCGCCATGCGCCAGTCGATCAGACGCTTGTCGAGCTTGAAGTCAGGGATGCCGTAACGCATCAGACCGCCGATGCGACTGTTCTTCTCGAACACAGTGACGCTGTGGCCTGCGCGGGCCAGTTGCTGCGCAGCAGCCAGGCCAGCAGGGCCGGAGCCGACCACGGCGACCTTCTTGCCGGTCTTCTTCTTGGCCGGTTGCGGCACCACCCAGCCGTTCTCGCCCGCCTTGTCGATGATGGCGTGCTCGATGGACTTGATGCCGACCGCGTCGTTGTTGAAGTTCAGCGTACAGGCTGCCTCGCACGGGGCAGGGCAGATGCGACCGGTCACTTCGGGGAAGTTGTTGGTGGAATGCAGCACCTCGCTGGCACGCTGCCAGTTGCCGCGATACACCAGGTCGTTCCAGTCGGGGATGATGTTGTTGACCGGGCAACCGTTGTTGCAGAACGGGATGCCGCAATCCATGCAGCGCGCGCCCTGCTGCTTGGCTTCTTCATCGCTCAAGTGTGCGACGAACTCCTGATAGTGCTTTACGCGCTGCTCGACCGGCGCGTAGCTTTCGCTGACGCGGGTGAATTCCATGAATCCGGTTGGCTTGCCCATTATGCGGCCTCCTTCTTTTGCTGCGCCGCGATCTCCAACAGGGCGCGACGATATTCTGTCGGCATGACCTTCACGAACTTCGGCAGGTACGTGCTCCAGTCATCCAGGATCTGCTTGGCACGTGCGCTGCCGGTGTAACGCAGGTGCTTCTCGATCTTGCCGCGCAGGGCCGCTTCGTCCGCCTTGTTCAGATGGTTAAAGTGCACGCGCCCATGAGCTTCGACCTCACCGGTCTCGCTCTGCGCCGCCTCTTCCGGCACCGCTTCCAGTTGCACCATGGACAGGTTGCAACGCTGCTTGAACATGCCGTCTTCGTCCAGCACGTAGGCTACGCCACCGGACATGCCCGCAGCGAAGTTACGTCCGGTCTGGCCCAGCACCACCACCATGCCACCGGTCATGTATTCGCAACCGTGATCGCCCAAACCTTCGACGACCGCGACCGCGCCGGAGTTACGCACGGCGAAACGCTCGCCGGCCACGCCGTTGAAGAACACTTCACCGGCAGTCGCACCGTACAGCACGGTGTTGCCGACGATGATGTTGTCGGCTGCGGTGAGCGAGCTGTCCTCGGACGGCTTGACGATGATGCGGCCGCCGCACAGGCCCTTGCCCACATAGTCGTTGCCTTCGCCTTCCAGCTGGAAGGTGATGCCGTGTGCGAGGAAGGCGCCGAAGCTCTGACCGGCGGTGCCCAGCAGCTTCACGCGGATGGTGTCATCAGGCAGACCGGCATTGCCATAACGCTTGGCAACCTCGTGCGACAGCATAGTGCCCACGCTGCGGTTCACGCTGCCGATACGCGTCTCGATGGTGACCACGCGCTTGCCGTCCAGTGCTTCCTTCGCCTGGGCGATCAGCTCGTTGTCCAGTGCCTTGCCCAGTTCGTGGTCTTGCGACTCGACATGGCGACGGGCGACATCGCCGGCCACCTTGGGCTGATGGAAGATCTTGCTGAAATCCAGCCCCTTGGCCTTCCAGTGCTTGATGCCCTTGCGCACATCGAGCAGGTCGCTGCGACCGATCAGGTCGTCGAACTTGCGGATGCCCATCTGCGCCATCAGCTCGCGCACTTCTTCGGCGACGAAGAAGAAATAGTTCACCACGTGTTCCGGCTGGCCGGTGAATTTCTTGCGCAGCGCCGGGTCTTGCGTGGCCACGCCCACCGGGCAGGTGTTGAGATGGCACTTGCGCATCATGATGCAGCCTTCGACCACCAGCGGCGCGGTGGCAAAACCGAATTCGTCCGCCCCGAGCAGCGCGCCGATGACCACGTCGCGGCCGGTCTTCATCTGGCCATCCACCTGCACGGCGACGCGGCCGCGCAGACGGTTGAGCACAAGCGTCTGCTGCGCCTCGGCCAGACCCAGCTCCCACGAGGTGCCCGCATGCTTCACCGAAGACAACGGCGATGCGCCGGTACCACCGTCGAAGCCGGAGATCACGATGTGGTCGGCCTTGGCCTTGGCCACGCCAGCGGCCACGGTGCCCACGCCCACTTCCGACACCAGCTTCACCGACACCGACGCTGCAGGATTGGAGTTCTTCAGGTCGTGGATCAGCTGCGCCAAGTCCTCGATGGAGTAGATGTCGTGGTGCGGCGGTGGCGAGATCAGACCCACGCCGGGCACGGAGTGACGCAATTTGCCGATGTACTCGGACACCTTGCCGCCCGGCAGTTGACCGCCTTCGCCGGGCTTGGCGCCTTGCGCCATCTTGATCTGGATCTGGTCGGCGCTGCTCAGATATTCGGCGGTGACACCGAAGCGACCGGAAGCGACCTGCTTGATGCGCGAACGCAGCGAGTCGCCCGGCTTGAAGGTCTGGTCGGCCTCGATACGGTTCTTGCCGATGATCTCGGACAGCTTCTCGCCGCCGTGCAGCGTCTTGAAGCGGTTGGCGTCTTCACCACCTTCGCCGGTGTTGGACTTGCCGCCGATGCGGTTCATCGCGATGGCCAGCGTGGTGTGTGCTTCGGTGGAGATGGAGCCGAGCGACATGGCGCCAGTGGCGAAGCGCTTGACGATCTCCTTGGCTGATTCGACCTCTTCCAGCGGCACCGGCTTGCCCACGGCCTTCAGCTCGAACAGGCCGCGCAAGGTCATCTGACGCTCGGTCTGGTCGTTGATGAGCTTGGCGTATTCCTTATAGGTCGCGTAATTGTTGTTGCGCGTGGAGTGCTGCAACTTGGCGATGGAATCCGGCGTCCAGGTGTGGTCTTCGCCGCGCACGCGGAAAGCGTATTCGCCGCCGGCTTCCAGCATGTTGGCTAACACCGGGTCGTCGCCATAGGCGGCTTGGTGCATGCGCACGGCCTCTTCCGCCACTTCCGTCAGCCCGATACCCTCGATCTGCGTGGCAGTGCCGGTGAAATACTCGGCCACGAACGCGCGGTTGAGGCCGATGGCCTCGAAGATCTGCGAGCCGCAATAGGACTGATAAGTGGAGATGCCCATCTTGGACATCACCTTCATCAGGCCCTTGTTGACGGCCTTGATGTAGCGTTTCTTGCCATCCTTGGCATCCACGCCGGCCGGCAGTTCCAGCGTGGGGATGGTGGCGAAGGCCAGCCATGGGCAGACTGCTTCCGCGCCATAACCGGCGAGCAACGCGAAGTGATGTACTTCACGCGCCGAGCCGGTATCCACCACCAGACCGGTGCTGGTGCGCAATCCGGCACGCACCAGATGATGGTGCACTGCCGAAGTCGCCAGCAAGGCCGGGATCGCCACGCGCGTGGCACTCACGGCACGGTCGGACAGGATCAATACATTACAACCCTTGGCCACTGCCTTTTCGGCCGCCTTACGCACCGCCTCGATGGCCTTATCGCAACCGGCAGCACCGTTCTTCGCCGGATAGGTGATATCCAGCACCTGCGACTTGTAGGCACCCTTGGTCAGCTTCTCGATGTCGTACAGCTTGGCGATGTCCTCTTCCGACAGCACCGGCTGATGCACTTCCAGGCGCGGTGCGGGCTTGGTCTCGTCCACGCCCAGCAGGTTGGCCTTGGGGCCGATGAACGAGGTCAGCGACATCACGATCTCTTCGCGGATCGGGTCGATGGGCGGATTGGTCACCTGGGCGAACAACTGCTTGAAGTAGTTGTACAACACCTTGTTCTTGCTGGACAGCACCGGCAAAGCAGAGTCGGTACCCATGGAGCCGATGGCTTCTTCGCCGGCACTGGCCATGGGCAACATGAGGAACTTGGTGTCCTCCTGCGTATAGCCGAACGCTTGCTGGCTATCCAGTAGATCGCCCTCGCTCTGCAATTTCAGCTTGGACGCGGGCAAGGCGTCGAGATAGTGGCGCGATTGCTCGATCCACTTGCGGTAGGGCTTGGCAGTGGCCAACTGTTTCTTCAGCTCTTCATCGCCGACGATGCGCCCTGCCTGCATGTCGATGAGGAACATCTTGCCTGGCTGCAGTCGCCACTTCTTGACCACCTTCTTTTCCGGGATCGGCAGCACGCCCATCTCGGAAGCCATCAGTACCACGTCATCTTCCGTGATGAGGTAGCGCGCAGGGCGCAGCCCGTTGCGGTCCAGCGTCGCACCGATCATGCGGCCATCGGTGAAAGCCACAGCGGCGGGGCCGTCCCACGGCTCCATCAAGGCGGCATGGTATTCGTAGAACGCGCGGCGCTCTTCGTCCATCAGCGGATTGCCGGCCCAGGCTTCCGGGATCAGCATCATCATGGCGTGCGGCAGCGAATAACCGCCGGCCACCAGCAATTCCAGCGCATTGTCGAAACAGGCGGAGTCGGACTGCCCCTCGACGATCAGCGGCCACAGCTTCTCCAGATCTTCGCCGAGGAACTTGGATGTCATCGCAGCATGGCGCGCAGTCATCCAGTTGACGTTGCCGCGCAGCGTGTTGATCTCGCCGTTGTGCGCGATCATGCGGAACGGGTGTGCGAGATCCCAAGCCGGGAAGGTATTGGTGGAGAAACGCTGGTGCACCAGCGCGAAGGCGCTGACGACTGCAGCTTGTTGCAGATCAAGGAAGTACTTGCCGACCTGATCGGCCAGCAGCATGCCCTTGTAGACGAGAGTGCGCGAAGACAGGGACGGCACATAGAAGCCCTTGCCTTGGTCCTTGGGCAAAGCACGCACCGCATGCTCGGCCGTCTTGCGGATCACGAACAGTTTGCGCTCGAACGCATCCTGATCCGCCGTCTTCTTGCCGCGCTTGATGAACACCTGACGCACGAATGGCTCGACCGCCTTGACGCTCTCCCCCAAGCCGGAATTGTCCACCGGCACATCGCGCCATCCCAGCAAGATCTGCCCTTCCGCCTTGATCTTGGCCTCGATGACCTTTTCGCAAGCGGCACGCGCCGCCTTGTTGCGCGGCAAGAACAGCATGCCCACACCATAATCGCCGACGGCGGGCAGCTCGACCTTGCTCTTGGCGAGTTCGCTGCGCAGGAAAGCATCGGGGATCTGGATCAGGATACCGGCACCGTCGCCTTCCAGCGGATCGGCGCCAACGGCACCGCGGTGGGTCAGGTTCTCCAGGATCTGCAAGCCCTCGCTGACGCGATCATGGCTGGCTTGGCCTTTGATGTGTGCTACGAAACCGACGCCGCAGGCGTCATGTTCATTCTGGGGGTCGTACAGCCCTTGCTGCTCCGGCAACGAAGTATTGCTCACTTGTTCCTCACCTCGGTCTTCCGACATAAAGGGCGGCACACGCCGCCCACGGATTTTTCAAAAGGGCGGGGATGTTACCTGTTCCAGCTTTGCTGAGCAATATCGAATGACTGCGCACCCTACAATATAAATATATAGGCCGAGATTTAAGTTGCACTATTAAAACTAGGGGTTATAGAATCCTGTTCACGTTTTTTCCACATTCTGCATTCTGCCAATTTGAACTTAGGAGGGTTTCTGTGAAAACCGTCTTTACCAATCTGCGACGCTCCCTGCTTGCCCTCTTGATTACTTTGCCTGTTTTGTTGGCTGGCTGCGGAGGAAAGGAAGTTGCGGGGACTACACCGACAACTTCCACTGGCGGCGGAAGCACCACCACCGGCCAAACCAGCATGGCGTTGTCTTTGGTCAACGCCGCGGGCTCAACGGTCACCTCCATTTCGAGCAGCAGCCCGGCCTTCGCAAGGGCTGTGCTGACTGATACCAATGGCATTGCGATACCGAATACGGTCGTCACTTTCTCCACTGATGCAACCCTGGCGACGCTTACTCCCTCCACTGGCACCGCCTTGACCGATTCGAGTGGTATCGCCAGCATTTCCATCGCCCCCGCAACGATTTCTGCTGCTGGCGCTGCCACTTTGACGGCAACCGCATCAGTTAGCGGAGCCACTGTCACCGGCAGCACCGGTTTCACCATCGGTGCCGCTACCTATTCCATGTCGACCATCACGCTCGGCGCCGGCTCTACTTCTGCCGCACCGCTTTCCGCGTTTGGCACTACGAGCGTTTCGGTTACAGTTTCCAGCAACGGCACTCCGATCACTTCACCGCAAATCGTTAACTTCACTTCCAGCTGCGCTGCCAGCGGCACAGCAGTGCTCAGTACCGGCATCACCACCGTGAACGGCGTCGCGACCGCCTCATACCGTGACAATGGATGCGCCGGAAGTGACGTAATTACTGCCAGCCTGAGTGGTACATCTGTCTCTCAAACCGTCACAATTTATGTCACCCCTGCCGCTGTCGGTTCCATTCAGTTTATTTCCGCAACTCCCCAGATTATTTCCTTGTCTGGCACTGGCGGAACCTCCAGCTCCCAGGTTGCATTCAAGGTTCTCGATGGCGGCGGTAATCCGCTTGCCGGCAAAATTGTTACATTTAACCTCAGCACGACACTTGGCGGGATCACCCTCACGCCGTCCGCCCCGGCACAAGCCACTTCGGACGCGAATGGCTTGGTATTCACCAATGTCAATGCCGGCGTTGTCAGCACACCTGTTCGCGTCACCGCCACAACGCCTAACAGTACCAATACCGGAGTTCTCAGTACGCAATCCAATCAACTGACCATCACAACCGGCATTCCCGCTCAAAGCTCGTTCTCGCTGTCTGCTAGCACCCTGAATATCGAAGGCTGGGATCTTGACGGCACCACAACGACCATAACTGCACGCTTGGCCGATCACTTCAACAACCCGCCGCCCGATGGCACTGCGGTTAATTTCACCTCCGAAGGTGCCCGTGTTGTAGGAAGCTGCACTACGGTGAACGGCGATTGCAGCGTAACGTTCAACAGCCAGGCACTCCGCCCCAGTGACGGTCGCGTTACCGTTCTAGCCTATGCAGTTGGCGAGGAAAGCTTCATTGACACGAACGGTAACGGCGTTGCAGATAAAGCTCCAGGCGGCACTTTCGGCGCCGAACTCGTGGATGCCCTTGGCATCTCGACTGACAAACCGGAAGCATGGGTTGATTACAATGAGAATCTTGTTCGTGACAACACCGAACCATATATCGATTTCAATTCTAATGGCGCCTATGATGCCGCTGATGGCTTTTACAATGGCGTACTGTGCGACAATATCGCAACCAGTTCTGCTGGCACCTGCAGCACGACCAAGACTATCCATGTGCGTGGTGGAATCGTGATTGTGCTGTCCGGCTCAACCCCGGTCGTCACCTCCAATATCGCCACCTTGACCACCTACTCTGCTGGGACGCTGAATCTTGATCCGGCCAACGGCACTTACGGTTGTGGTGGCACACAGACCATACAAGTCAAGATTGTTGATGCCCGTGGCAATTTGATGCCCGCCGGCACTACGGTAAACTTCACTGCGACTGGTAACGGAACTGTAGTCGGAACTGGCGGCTCTTTCCCGGTCGAAAATGCCAGTACGGCGATTGCATCCATCCCCGCTTACAACTATTCAGTGACAGTCAAAGGTGATGGCTCCCTGTCAGGCGGAACCTGTACTGATACCACAACAGCCGGCACTCTTTCTGTCACCGTCACAACGCCTAGTGGCAGATCGACAAAAGTGATACTTGCCAACCTGAAGAATTAATTCCTAACTATGTTGTGCGGCAGGTTGCCCTACCGCACATGTTTTTTTTATTCTCTCACTCTTCGCCAACCGCGAAAATTCTTCGATGCTCGCGGATGGCATACCGATCAGTCATGCCTGCTATATAGTCAGCCACTTGCCTTGCTTGCCGCTTCGCATTTAGATTCTGAAATGGCGGGGGAAGCAAACGCGGATCTTGTATAAATGCGCTATACAGATCGTAAATGATTCGCCGAGCCTTAGATGTCATGCGCATAACCCGGTAATGCCGATACAGGTGGGTGCGCAGGAACGACTTCAGTTCGCGGTTGCGTTCCTGCATCTCAGCGCTAAATGCCACTAGTGCCGGTGCTGCTCGAACCTCGTCCACGCTTTGTGGCGCATAGTGCTTGATGTTCGCTTCGGTCTGTGCGATCAGGTCGGTCACCAATGTATTGATCATGCGCCGCACGGTCTCATGCACCAGACGCCGTTCGGCCAGGGTCGGATGGGCGTCTCGCACTTGCTGCAGGTGCTGCGCGAAAAGTGTCACCGATGCCAACTGCTCGAGCGTCAGCAACCCCGAGCGCAAACCGTCATCAACATCATGGTTGTTGTAGGCGATCTCATCGGCCAGATTGGCCAACTGCGCCTCCAGGCTGGGACGCAAACCATGCAGGAAACGCTCGCCGACATCACCTAACTTTGCCGCATGCTCAAGCGAGCAGTGCTTGAGTATCCCTTCGCGCGTCTCGAAGCAAAGGTTCAGTCCGTCGAATGCGGCATAGCGTTCTTCCAGCACATCGACTACGCGTAGTGACTGGAGGTTATGTTCAAATCCGCCATGATCCTTCATGCATTCGTTCAATGCCTCCTGCCCGGCATGGCCAAATGGGGTATGTCCCAGATCATGTGCCAGGGAGACCGCCTCCACCAGGTCTTCGTTCAGTTTAAGCCTGCGCGCGATGGAGCGACCGATCTGGGCGACTTCGATACTGTGGGTCAACCGGGTGCGAAACAGGTCGCCCTCGTGATTCACGAACACCTGCGTCTTGTATTCCAAGCGGCGGAAGGCGGCTGAATGGATAATGCGGTCGCGGTCGCGCTGGAATTCGCTGCGACTGTCCGGCGCGGTCTCTGCGATACGGCGACCACGGGCGCTAGCTGCGACTGCATACGGGGCGTGGTCAGCCACCGCACGCCTCCAACGTTTGCTCAAGCTTCTCTTGCGGCACCTCGGCAGTGATCACCGCCCGCCCCAAGGCCTGGAGCAATACAAAGCGGATCTTGCCATCCGCCACTTTCTTGTCCAGCCCCATCAGGTCCATATACTTATCGACACTAAGTTGCGGCGCCACGACGGGCAAGCCTGCCCGGATGAATAACTCGCGCACCTGCTCGACTTCGGCCGACGAGAGCCAGCCCAAGCGTTGCGACAGATCGGCCGCCATGATCGTTCCTGCGGCGACCGCCTCGCCATGCAGCCAGACGCCGTAGCCCATGCCATTCTCAATGGCGTGACCGAATGTGTGTCCCAGATTGAGGAGGGCGCGTTCGCCACTTTCCCGCTCATCATGGCCGACCACCTCGGCCTTGTTCTGACAGCTGCGTGCAATCGCATATTGCAAACTTGCCTTGTCTCGCTGGAGCAGGCGCTCGACATTTTTTTCCAGCCATTCGAGGAAAGGTAGGTCGCGGATCAGTCCGTATTTGATCACCTCGGCGATACCGGCGCGCAACTCCTTATCTGGCAGGGTGTCCAGGGTATCGGTGTCCGCGAGCACCACGCGTGGTTGATAGAAAGCACCGATCATATTCTTGCCTAATGGATGGTTGATGCCCGTCTTGCCGCCAACTGACGAATCCACCTGCGACAGCAGTGTCGTGGGAATCTGGATGAATGGCACACCTCGTAGATAGGTCGCAGCAGCATAGCCGGTGATATCGCCGATCACACCACCGCCCAATGCGATGAGTGGCGTGCTGCGTTCACTGCGCGCGTTGAGCAACGCATCGTAGATCTGGTTCAAGGATTCAGCAGACTTGTAACGCTCTCCGTCAGGCAGAATGATACTGGTCGCAACCACCTCCTGCCGCGCCAAATTCTCGCTCAGCCGGCTGAGATATAGCGGCGCAACGGTGGTATTGCTGACGATCACCGCGCGTTTTTTCGGTATATGCGGTACGAGCAAATCGGCCGCATCCAGCAAGCCGCTCCCGATGTGGATGGGATAGCTGCGCTCACCAAGCCCGACTGTCAATGTTTGCATCAATGCCCTTCCTTATCGTTTTGTGCGCCTTGTGCGTATTCCGCAAGCAAGCCCTGCAACTTGCCCAGCAGGACTTGGACGTTCTGCTTCCCGGTATGGATGACGATGTCGGCGATACTGCTATAGATTGGGTCGCGCTCATCGTAGAGCGCTTGGAGCTTGGCCTTGGGATCGGCCGTCCGTAATAGCGGCCGGCTCTGGTCATGCTTGGTGCGATGCCATAAATCCTGCACATTGCTTTTTAGATAGACGACCACCCCGTTATGCCGCAACAGCTCCCGGTTGCTCGGCTTGAGCGGGGCACCACCGCCGGTAGCAAGTACGATGTCTTTGCGCGTCAGAATCTCCTCGAGCGCCTGACTCTCCCGCTGACGGAAACCCTCTTCTCCCTCCAGGTCGAAGATGTGAGCGATGGTCACGCCGGTGCGCCGCTGGATCTCGTCATCACTGTCGATGAATTGTTTGTTCAGGTGTTTGGCCAGCAATCGGCCGACCGTGGTCTTGCCCGCCCCCATCATTCCGATGAGGATGACTTTGTCTAGCTTGTCGTCAGGATTGGGGGGCATATTCATATTTCAATTTTATCGGAGGCGGTCACTATGAAAAAGGGAGCCCGGCATAGCCGGGCTCCCTTTTGCTGCAAATAACCGCCTCAGTTCGAACCCAGTGTCTCTTTGAGAATCTTGGGAGTAATAAATACAAGCAGCTCTTTTTTATTCTTTATCTGGTTGTTCGTCTTAAAGAACCATCCCAGTACGGGGATATCTGCCAACCCAGGAACTGCATTAGTAGTATCTGCATCATCCTGCGTATATACACCACCGATCACTACAGTACCACCGTTCTCAACTAGCACCTGTGTATCAACCTTTTTCGTATTTATGCTGGGAACACCCGCATAAATACTTCCTACCGTATCTTGGCTGACAGTGATTTTCATGGTGACGCTATCTTCAGGCGTAATCTGCGGCGTCACAGTCAACCCTAGAACAGCCTTTTTAAACGCCACATTGGTTGCCCCACTGCTACTCGCCTGCTGATACGGAATTTCCACCCCAGATTCAATAGTTGCAGGAGTCTTGTCACCTGTCACAACACGTGGACTTGCTATATTTTTTGTTTTCCCATCAATCGCAGATGCATTCAATTCCAATGTCAAAGTTTCTGTTGCGGCTGCATTAAACAACGACATGGTCAACCCACCCAAACCGGCGGTCGCACCGGGCAGATTCAAACTGCCCCCAGTAAAGTTCGCTCTAGCATTGCCTCCAGTTGAAACCGTCGGGCCGGTATATGACAAACGACCACCCAGTGTATGATTAAAATTGTCCGCAGCCTCAACAAAACGCGCCTCAATCAATACTTGGCGTACCGGTACATCTACCAATTTGATTAACTTACGCACTTCCTCCAAGTTGCTCGGCGTATCCTTCACAAAGAGCATATTGGTTCGCAAGTCAAAGTTTGCGCTGCCCCGTGCAGACAATATGCGCTGCTTTTCATTGGAAATGAGCTTAACGATATCAGCCGCCTTCGCATATGCCAGCTGAAAGTTCTCTGTTTTCAAAGGCTCCAATTCATTGATTTCTTGCCGCGCCGAGAACTCGATCTTCTCTTTGGCTGCGATCTCTTCGCGCGGAGCGACTTGGATCACATTGCCATTCTTGCGCATATCCAAGCCCTTGCTCTGCAAGATGATTTCGAAAGCCTGATCCCATGGCACATCCTTCAGGCGCAGTGTCAGGCTTCCCGACACCGTATCGCTGATGACCATATTGAGGCCGGTAAAATCAGCGATCACCCCCAGCGCCTCACGCGTCGAAATGTTCTGGAAATTCAAGGTCAGCTTTTCCCCTGAATACCCCGGCACGTTCGCTTTGGTAAGCTTGTTCGGATCCTCGGCAACCGGCTTGACTTCAATGATGAAGCGATTGTCGGTCTGATAAGCAGAATATTCCCACAGTCCCTTCGGTTCGATCGAGAGGCGCGCATCTACGCCCTGCGTGAATGCATCAACCGTCTGCACCGGGGTCGCAAAATCGGAAACATCCAATTTCCGCTGCAAGCTGCGCGGCAGACTAGCCTGACGGAAGTCCACCAGCAAAACGCGACCTTGCTGTTTGATGTCAATACCGACATTGGCATCAGACAGGTCGACCTGAATGCGCCCTTCGCCATTCTTGCCTCGATGGAAATCGATATCGCGCAGACTGTGCGCTTGAGTCGTTGCCGTAGCATCGGCAAAATGTGCGGCCGCGATAGGAGCCGCCCCTCCACCGACGGCTTTAGGCTCAAGCGTAATGAGGATATCGCTCCCTTCGACCCGAGTGTCGTAGCTCAGCATCTGCGACAGATTGATAACCAAACGGGTTCGATTTCCCGCCTGGACGATATTGGCACTTCGCAGATCCCCCTCTTCAAAAGTCTGCATAGCCGTACCAAGTCCGTTTTCTGTATTCGGGAAGTCGAAGGCGATGCGTGGCGGCGTATTGATGGTGAATGCCGCAGGCTGCCGCTCCGGCGGATTCTGCATACCTACGCGTACCACCAGTTTTCCCGCTTCCAGATTGGCACTGAGCGTCTGGATTTTGTTGGCCACCACTTCTTCGGCGTTCACGCCGAACGCCCACAACGCAGCTACCAGCAACAATCCTCTGGAACCGTTTTGAACGAGCTTATCGAACAGTTTCATATATTTGCTCCCAATCATTCGATCAATTGCAGACTGCTTTCTCGCTCGGTCCAGTCGCCCGCACTGTCTTGCACCATCTCTTTTACTTTGACTGCCACTTCAGTGATTTCAGTAATCTGTCCAAAATTTAAACCGATGTGATTTCCTGCCTTGACGGTATGGACCTTGCCATCAGGCGACCGCAAGACCGCATAGCCCTTACCCTTCTGGAACAGATAGCCAATCATTTTTAAGCCGTCTAATGGATACTCTTCCAGCTCTTCCTTCGGGCGATCAAAGTCCGGTTGATTCAACCCTCCTCGCCCTCCAGCAATTTTCGTCTTTCGAGGCTTAAAGGGGTCGGGCATTTGAGCTGAATTATCATATGCGAATGGCTCATACGGCTTGATATCTGGCGGTGGCTCAACTTTGCCGCGCATATCCGCTCCTGCATTGCTAACGAAATCACGCAAATCCTGGAATTCCTCGCCGCCGCAACCCGCCAGCATAACAAGCACCAATAAGACCCCGCGCGCCCTCATTTCTTTTTCCTCGCTTCTGCCGCCGCACGCTTCTGCTCTGCCAGCTCTTCTTCATCAAGGTAACGATATGTCTTAGCCGTTGACTCCATTGCAAGCATTCCATTCGGCAATGGTGCAACCCGAATATCATCAAGCGTAACTATTCGCGGCAATTGAGAAACATCACTTGCAAAATATCCGATGTCATCATAGTTGCCTGTAACCTTTAATGAGATGGGCTGCTCCGCAAATACGCCGGTAGCGACTTCTGTGCCCGGGCGAAATAATTCAAACTGCAAACCACGACCGAGTCCGGCCTGATTTATATCAGTCAGCAAGGCATCCATTTCAGACTTGCTTGGCAATTGTTTGAGCAATGCGCCAAAGGACTGTTGGGTATCTAGCAACTGTTTCTTGATGATATCTAAATTAATGGCCTGCCTCTTTTTCAAGAGATACGTCTCTTTGAGGGTGATTTCTTCCTGTTGCGTGCGATTTAATTTTTCATACTGATCTTGCCAATCCAATAGTGCCCCAATCAACACCATCGCAATAAACATCGCAGCAAATGCCCCCAGCTTGATTAACCATGGCCAGCTGCCTGGGCGTTTAATATCAATATTTTTCAATTCTTGCAGATTCATAGCTGGCCTCGTTTCCCATCCCGAGACGATTGGGCCTCAACAGGCACCCCCTGCTTCGTCAGATTGAACGTCAGGGTAAATTCGTTCTGCCTGGAATTGTCTACAGTAACCGCATGAATCTCCACAAGAACAGGCGAATCAAGCCAAGGCGAATCTTCAATTGCGCGCATCAATGTTGACACCCTTGCATTCGATTGCGCATAACCTGTCAAGTTGATTTTCGCCCCTTTCTGCTGCAAGGATTTTATATATATTCCTTCAGGTAAAATTCGCAGCATCTGATCTAACAGGTGGACCACATCCGATCGCGTCGACTGCAAACTTTCAACAACATTCTTCCTCGAAAGCAGGGCTTGCGTTTGCTCCCTTAGTTTCTTGATCTCGGCAATTTGTCTGTCTAGTACTGCCGTCTCCTGCCGCAGATAGTCATTGCGCCGTTCCTGATAGGAAATCTGTGCGCCAATCGCGGCATGGACCAGCCCCACAACGACCACCCCTAGCAGCACAGATATCACGCTCAGCACCACAAACTGCAACTGCTTGGCGCGCCGTTTTTCGGCGCGATGTGGCAATAAATTTATTCTTATCATGATGGATCGAACCTCCGCATCGCCAGGCCGCATGCGACCATCAAGGCTGGCGCATCCGTTTGCAGTTGCCGCGGCTTGATACGTGATGAAAGTGTCATCAGCTCAAATGGATTTGCCACCAAGGCACTGACCTGCGTCCGCGTTGCAACGGCCTCATCCAGACCCGGTAGTGCAGCGCAGCCCCCCGCCAGCACCACGTACGATACTTCATTGTATTGAGTCGACGTGAAGAAGAACTGCAGTGCGCGCGCCACTTCCATGGCGATATTTTCACGGAACGGCGCTAGTACATCGCTCTCATAGTTTTCTGGCAGTCCGCCGTTGCGTTTCGCCGCCTCCGCCTCTTCCGGGGTCAAGCCAAATGCAGCCTGGATCTGTTGCGTCAACTGATTGCCGCCGACCTGCTGATCGCGGGTATAGACCGACTGCCCATTACGCAACACATTGACATTCATCACGCTCGCGCCAATATCCACCACCGCGATACATTGATCCTGAGCCCCGCCTGGTAGTTGTGAACGGATCTGCTCGAATGCCGCTTCGGCAGCATATGGCTCAACATCCACCACCACCGCACGCAACCCAGCCGACTGCGCTGCCGCCACACGATCTTCCACATTGGCCTTACGTGAAGCCGCAAGAAGTACCTCCAATTCCTCCGGATTGCTCGGCGATGGGCCTAGCACCTGGAAGTCCAGGTTGACCTCGTCCAACGCGAACGGGATGTACTGGTTTGCCTCGGATTCGACCTGATACTCAAGATCCTCCTCACGCAATCCCGCCGGCAACAAGATTTTCTTGCTGATCACCGCAGCGGCCGGCAGTGCGAGGCTGACATTGCGGATGCGCGTACCCATGCGCTTCCAGGCGCGCTGCAAAGATTCCGAAACCGCATCGAGATTGTTGATGTTGCCATCGCTCACCGCGTCGGATGGCAGTGGTTCGATTGCATAGCGCTCGACGACATACCCGCTTTTCTTGGGCGCCTCGCTCAACTCGACCATCTTCACAGAGGATGAGCTGATATCCACGCCGATCAGGGGGGGCGTGGAAGCCTTCAGAAAATCCAGCGGGATATCAAAATTTCCTTTTATCATAGGACGGTTAGCGCACTTCCGTACAAAGTGGTTTAAATCCTAGCAATAACTCCCATAGGTGTAAAGTTTTTTATGGCAAGGTAAATTGCGCGCCAAGAACGATATAATCTTCCAACAATTCCATATCGTTGCGTGCCTGTCATGAAATCTCGCTGGTGGTTCTACCCTGCGATCGGTGCTGCACTTCTACCGGTCGTCCCCCTCCTCATTTTGCTGATTGCAGCCATCTTGACTTATCCCACGCTGCCCTCGCTGGAGGCGCTGACGGATTACCGCCCCAAGATGCCTTTACGCATCTATAGCGCGGAAGGTGTGCTGATCGGAGAATTTGGTGAGGAGCGCCGCGAGCTGGTGAAGATACAGGACGTCCCAGAGCGCATGAAACTCGCCATCCTGGCCGCCGAGGATGATCGCTTTTATGAGCACGGCGGGGTGGATTATCTCGGCGTTTTGCGGGCCGCCTATTCCAACTTCACATCGGGGGGGGTCAAGCAGGGGGCCAGCACCATCACCATGCAAGTTGCCCGAAATTTCTTCCTCTCCAAGGAAAAAACGCTGAGCCGCAAATTCAACGAGATGCTGCTCTCCTTCAAGATCGAGCATAACCTGAGCAAGGATGAGATCCTGGAGCTGTATATCAATCACATCTATTTGGGGCAGCGCGCATATGGATTTGGCGCGGCTTCCCAAGCGTATTTCTCCAAACCCCTGTCGCAACTCACCATTGCCGAGATGGCAATGCTCGCCGGGTTGCCCAAGGCCCCAGGGGCTTATAACCCGGTAGTCAATCCTGCTCGCGCCCAACTACGACAAGAGTATGTGCTGCGCCGTATGCACGACCTAGGCTATATCAATGACGGCGAATATGAAGTTGCACGTAGCGAGCCCATCATCACCAAGCAGACCGCCTATCACCAAGAGTTCTCGGTGAATGCCAACTTTGTGGCGGAATTGGTCCGTCAGGAGATGTATGACCGCTATCAGGAAGATGCCTATACGCAAGGTTACAGTGTGTACACCACCATCCGGGCCAAAGATCAGGCTTCCGCATACGCCTCTTTGCGCAAGGGGGTCATGGATTATGACCACCGGCATGAATATCGCGGACCGGAAGGCTACGTCGACCTGAATAAGCACGATACCGGCGCGCTGCTCGAAAAGGCCTTGGCGGATATCTCTAATAGTGACGACTTGCTGCCTGCCATTGTCACTGCGAACACTCGCAAGGCTGTGACCGTATATATCAAGGGCGGGACCGTCGCGGAGATTCAAGGGGACGGCTTGCGCTTTGCCCAAGTGGCTGTCAACAATCGCTGGATCTTGCACCCCCGCCTGCGTAAAGGTGCACTTATCCGAGTGAATAAGGCCTCCGATAAGGATTGGGCAATCACCCAACTCCCCGAGGCCGAAGCGGCCTTCGTCTCGGCGGACCCACGCACGGGCGCGGTCTATGCGCTGGTTGGCGGTTTCGATTTCGGACGCAAGCAGTTCAACCATGTGACCCAGGCTTGGCGCCAACCCGGCTCCAGCTTCAAGCCTTTCATCTATTCCGCAGCTCTCGAGAAAGGCTTCACTCCCGCCTCCATCATCAACGACGCCCCCTTGGTAGTGAACCTATCCGACACCGGTGGCGAACCGTGGGAACCCAAGAACTATGAGGGACATTTCGAAGGCCCCATGCGTCTGCGCCAAGGTCTGATCAAATCGAAGAACTTGGTTTCCATCCGTATCCTGCAATCCATCGGCCTGGAATATGCGCAGGACTATGTCACCAAATTCGGCTTCGACCGCGACAGGGTCGGCCCTTACTTGACCATGGCCCTGGGGGCCGTATCTGTTACACCGTGGCAGATGCTGGGAGCCTATTCCGTTTTCGCGAACGGCGGTTATCGTGTGACTCCTTATCTGATCCAACGCATCGAGGATGGGCAGGGCAACGTCATCAGTCAGACCGTACCGGTCGAAGCCGGCAAGGATGCCGAACAGATCCTCGATATCCGCAACACCTTCACCATGGTCAATATGATGCAGGACGTGGTCAAACACGGTACCGCTATCCGCGCCATGGAACTCGGACGTCAGGATCTTGCAGGCAAAACCGGCACCACCAGCGAATCGATGGATGCTTGGTTCTGCGGCTTCCATCCGACGCTGGTCGCCATCACCTGGCTGGGCTATGACACCCCGCACAGCCTGGGCGAACGCGAGACCGGCGGTGGGGCAGCTCTGCCCATCTGGATGGGGTACATGGGCGATATGCTCAAAGGCGTGCCTGAAATCCAATACACCATGCCGCCGCACATGGTCGTGGCGCGCATCAATGACGAAGGGATGCGTGACCCGAACGGACCCTACAACGAATATTTCTATGAAGAGAATCTGCCACCTGAAAGCAGCAACCGCTTGCTGGAGATGCTCAAGCCCAGCGAATCCGGCTCGGACCAACTATTCTGATGCGCAACAAACCCGCCCCCACCCATCGCAACCTGGCCCGGGAACAACTGATCCAGCATGCCGCCCGCCTGATGGCTGAGGGCGGCATCGTCGACCCCGGCCTTGCCAAGCGTAAAGCGGCCCGCCAACTGGGCAATCCCGATACGCACAATCTGCCCAGCGATGACGAGATAGAAGTGGCGCTACAACAATACCGCGCATTGTTCCAGGCCGAGAGCCACCCCGGGGTCTTGCGTCAGTTACGAGAAGAGGCGCTGCAAAGCATGCGCAAACTCGAACCGTTCCACCCATACCTCACCGGCTCGGTACTCAGTGGTACGGCTGGCGCCGATTCAGACATCAATCTGCAATTGTTCTCGGACGATGCCAAAGCGGTCCTGCTGTTCCTGCTCAAACACCAGATGGAATTCGAAAGTGGGGAATGGCGCGTACGCCTGAACGGCCATCATGAAACCGTCCCCAGCTACACGCTGACTGGGGAGGGCGGCATCCAGACGCATATCGTCGTACTACCTGAACGCGCACGGTTCAGCGGCAGCCGGCATCCCGAGACGCACGCCGACATCGCCGCCGTTGAGAAGCTGTTAGCGTCCTGACTTCAACCAGCGCGCGGCATCCAGCGCGAAGTATGTGAGGATGCCATCCGCACCGGCACGCTTGAACGACAGCAGCGCCTCCAGCACGCACGCCTCCTCGTTCAACCAGCCGTTCTGCGCGGCGGCCTTGAGCATCGCGTATTCGCCACTCACCTGATAGACGAAAGTCGGCGCCTTGAACTCGTCCTTCACGCGACGCACGATGTCCAGATAAGGCATGCCCGGCTTCACCATCACCATATCGGCACCCTCCTGCAGGTCGAGGCCGACCTCCCACAACGCCTCATCCGAGTTGGCCGGGTCCATCTGGTAGGTATACTTGTTGCCTTTGCCCAGATTGCCTGCCGACCCCACCGCATCGCGGAACGGGCCGTAGAAGCTGGAAGCGTATTTGGCCGAGTAAGCCATGATGCGGGTATAGATATGCCGCTGTTCATCCAGTGCGGCACGGATCTCGCCGATCCGGCCATCCATCATGTCCGACGGCGCCACGATGTCCGCGCCCGCTGCGGCATGACATTGCGCCTGCTTGCGCAGCACCGCAATGGTCTCGTCGTTCAACACATACCCACTGTCATCGATCAGACCATCCTGACCGTGGCTGGTATAGGGATCGAGCGCCACGTCGGTCATCACTCCGAGTTCCGGGAAATGCTTCTTCAGCTCAGCCACCACACGTGGCACCAAGCCATCCGGGTTATAAGCGTCTTCCGCCCCCAGACTCTTCTTGGCCGTTTCGATCACCGGGAACAGCGCCATCACCGGCACCCCCAGCTGCATGCATTGCTCGGCATCCTTGAGCAACAGGTCCAGCGTCTTGCGCTGCACGCCCGGCATGGACTTCACATCCTCGGTCTTGTTACTACCTTCAAGCACAAATACGGGATAGATGAAATCGGCAGATGTGAGCACATGCTCGCGCATCAAGTCCCGTGAAAACTGGTCTCTGCGCATACGGCGCATTCTGGATTGCGGATATTTACCGAGTATTTGCATGGCTATTCCTGATATTTTTCCAAAACGATGGAACTATTTTCGCATAGCCCACTCAGAGTCTGCGAGTAGCGAGAGCTGCTTCCCGTTTCTCCTCCCTGAGCGGGTGTCTTTACCCTGTAAAGACCTTCACCCCTGAATCTTTCCCCTTGGTTCAGGGGTATTTTTTTGCCCGTCACTTTTCAGCCAGGAAGCGATCACCGCTTCGGCTTCTTCCATCCCCAGCTTCTTCAGGCTGGAGAAGAGTTGCACCGTACAATGCGGAAAATGTTCATGCAGGAACTCCTTCACTTCGCGCAAAGTCTTGGTCGATTCCTGTCGGCTCAACTTATCGGATTTGGTGAGCAGGATATGCACGGGCTTGCCGGTCCGGGCGAACCAGTCCAGCATCCCTTGGTCGCGATCCGTCAGCGGGTGGCGTGCATCCATGATCACCACCAAGCCAGCCAGCTCTGCGCGCGTCAAAAGATATTGTCCAAGCAGATGCTCCCAATGCGCCTGCACATCGGGCGGCACCTTGGCATAGCCATAGCCCGGCAAATCGACCAGATAATTGCCTTCCCCCAACGAGAAGAAGTTCAGATGCTGCGTGCGCCCCGGTGTTTTGCTGGTGAAAGCCAGGCGGGTATGGTTGGCCAGCGTGTTGATCGCCGAGGACTTGCCGGCGTTGGAACGGCCGACGAAAGCCACTTCCCTGCCGCCATGCTGCGGCAGGTCGCGCAGGTGATTGACCGTAGTGAAGAAGGTCGCTTTGGAAAACAGTCCCATTATTTCCAGGCCGCGAACACGCGATCCGCCGCAGCGATGGTCGCGGCGATATCTGCATCGCTATGCGCCGCCGACACAAAGCCTGCTTCGAATGCGGAAGGTGCCAGATAGACCCCTTCTTCCAGCATCGCGTGGAAGAAACGGTTGAACGCCGCCTTATCGCTCGCCATCACTTCGGCATAGGAGGTCGGCACCTTCGCGCTGAAATACAGGCCGAACATGCTGCCGATGGATTGCGCGCTGAACAGGATGCCGTGCTTTTTCGCGCTGGCGCTGATGCCTTCGGTCATCTGCTTGGCGAGCTGCGTGAGGCGCTCGTAGAAGCCGGGTGCCTGCACCAGCTTAAGTGTGGTCAGGCCCGCGGCCACCGCCACCGGATTGCCGGACAGCGTGCCGGCCTGATACACCGCGCCGAGCGGCGCGAGGCAGTTCATGATGTCGCGGCGTCCGCCGAACGCGGCGGCGGGCAAACCGCCACCCATCACCTTGCCCAGCGTGATCAGGTCGGGCTTGATGCCGTAGTGGCCGTGCGCGCCTTGCAGTCCGACGCGGAAGCCGGACATCACTTCATCAAGGATCAGCACCGCGCCGTGCTTGGTGCACAGGTTGCGCATCGCGTCGAGGAACTCACGCTTGGGCAGGATCAGGTTCATGTTGCCCGCCACCGGCTCCACGATCACGCAAGCGATCTCGTTGCCGATCTCGGCAAAGGTCTTTTCCAGACCGGCCACGTCGTTGTAATCCAGCACCGTAGTCAATCCAGCGATCTCGGCGGGCACGCCGGAAGAGCTGGGCTGGCCGAAGGTCAACGCACCGGAACCGGCTTTGACCAGCAAGCCATCGGAATGGCCGTGGTAGCAGCCCTCGAATTTGATGATGCGCGAACGCCCGGTGAAACCGCGCGCGAGACGGATCGCGGTCATGGTCGCTTCGGTGCCGGAGCTGACCAGACGCACCATCTCCAGCGCCGGCAGGATCTTGCACAGCGTCTCGGCGATCTCCAACTCGGCAGCCGTCGGTGCGCCGAAGCCCAGCCCTTCCGCGGCGGCAGCCTGCACCGCCTTCACCACTTCGGAATGGCAGTGGCCGACGATCATCGGGCCCCAGGAATTCACGTAGTCGATGTAGCGCTTGTCGTCCGCATCCCACACATAGGCGCCCTGGCCGCGCTTGAAGAACAGCGGCGTACCACCCACCGACTTGAACGCGCGCACCGGCGAGTTCACGCCGCCGGGGATGAGCTTCTGGGATGCGTCGAAGAGTTCTTGGTTATGCGAAGTCATGCTGGTTCACCTTGCTCGAAATAGATATGAAAATTCCCTTGCCGCCCGCTCGATGTCTGGTGCCTGCCACAACGCAGAGATCACTGCCAGTGCATCCGCGCCCGCATCGACCAGCAACTTGCCATTGGCCAGGGTGATGCCGCCGATCGCCACCACCGGTACGCGCCAGGACTGCTGTAGCAGCGCAACGTCGGCCTTGACGGCGCCTGGCTTCACACCGGACGGGAAGAACGCACCGAAGGCGACATAGTCGGCCCCTTGGGCCACGGCCGCCTCCGCCAGCGGCGCGCGATTATAGCAAGACGCCCCGATCAGCCTGTCGCTTCCCAACAGCGCGCGCGCCGCCGCGATACTGCCGTCCTCACCGCCCAGATGCACGCCATCGGCGTCCACCTGCTGCGCCAAATGCACATCGTCGTTCACGATATAAATCGCACCGTGATCGTTCGTCAGCGCACGCAGCGATGTCGCCTGGCGCAGGGCCAGTTCCGCACCAGCCAGTTTGTTGCGGTATTGCAGGATACCGGCGCCACCGCGCAATGCCTGCTCAACCTGGTTCAGCAACCTGGCCGTATCCAGCTCATCCGGTGTGATGGCATACAGACCTTCAATGACGCGTCGCTTCACCGTCTTCTTCTTCGTCGCGCGCCCAGAACAGGCGATCCGGGATGTGCTGCCCCATGCCCGGGCGGAAGCCATATTTCAGGGCTTCCCAAGTGTATTCCTGTGCTTCGCGCACGGCGTCTTCCAGGCTCAACCCATTGGCCAACAAAGCCGCAATGGCGGACGCCAACGTGCAGCCGGAGCCGTGATAGATCCCGGGCAGGCGCGGCCAACTGTCACTGCGCACCAAGCCGCGTTCCCCATACAGCGCATTCACCACCTTGGGCGTATTTTCGTGCGTGCCGGTGATGAGCACATATTCGCAGCCCATACCCAGAATCCGCTTGGCGCATTCGGAGAGTGAGGGGTCGTCCAGTTCATTGTCCTCGTCGATCACCAGACGGCGCGCCTCCATGCTGTTCGGGGTCAGGATGGTGGTCTGCGGCAACAGCAGCTCGCGCAGCGCATCCACCATGTCCTCACTGGTCAGCTCATCACCGCGGCCGGAAGCCAACACTGGGTCCAGCACCAAGGGGATATCCGGGTAATCGGAAACGATCTCGGCGATCACCGCGATGTTATCCACGCTGCCGAGCAAGCCGACCTTGAACGCGGCGACCGGCATATCTTCCAGCACGGTGCGCGCCTGATCGGCGACCAGGTCGGCATCCACCGCCTGGATGTCTTCCACACCGCTGGTGTCCTGCACGGTCACTCCGGTGACGACCGACAGCGGATGACACCCCATGCTGGCGATGGTCAGGATGTCCGCTTGCATGCCTGCACCGGAACTCGGGTCACTGGCGGCAAAGCTCAAAACGATAGGTGGGATGTCGGACATGATGGGACTCTGTCGGGCGGGGATGAACGGATGGCGATTCTACCCGAAAGCGCCGTCCCGGTCGCTCAGCCCCGTGCCGCCAGATGATTGGCGATGCGCGTGAAGGCATCGACACCCAGATTCTCTGCGCGCAACTGCGGATCGATGCCGAGCAGGGCGAAATCGTCTTCTGTCAGATGGTCCTTCAGCGTGTTGCGCAAGGTCTTGCGGCGTTGTCCGAATGCGGCGGCGACCACCTTCGCGTACAGCACTTCGTCCTGTACCGCGATCTTGTCCCCAGGCAAGGGGACCATGCGCACGATGGCGGAATCCACCTTGGGTGCCGGACGGAACGACTGCGGCGGTACATCCAGCAGCTTCTCCATGTAGAAGCGGTATTGCAGCATTACCGAAAGGCGGCCATAAGCCGGCGTAGACGGCTCCGCCACCATGCGCTCCACCACCTCGTTCTGCAACATGAAATGCATGTCGGTGATGCGCTCCGCGTAAGCGGCAAAGTGGAACAGCAAGGGCGAAGAGATGTTATAGGGCAGGTTGCCCACGATGCGCAACGGCGCCGGCAATTGTGCGAAATCGAACTTCAGCGCATCGCCCTCATGGATGACGATCCGGTCCTGCGGATAGTCGGTCTTCAGCCGCGCGATGATGTCGCGATCGATCTCCACCACGTGCAGACTATTCAGCGTCTTGAGCAAGGGGCGTGTGAGCGCGCCTAGCCCAGGTCCGATCTCCACCATGCTGTCGTCCGGCTGCGGACGGATGGCGCGCACGATATCAGCGATGATGTTCTGGTCGACCAGGAAGTTCTGGCCGAACTGTTTTTTGGCCTTATGCATTTTTTGCAGCCCTGCTCGCTTTCTCACACTTTGCCATATCAACGGCCACCTTGATCGCCTCCAGCAGGCTGCCCACATGGGCTTTTCCGGTACCCGCCAGTTCCAGCGCCGTACCATGGTCGACCGAGGTGCGGATGATGGGCATGCCCAGCGTGATGTTCACGCCTTCGCCGAAGCTGGCGTGCTTGAGCACGGGCAGGCCCTGGTCGTGGTACATCGCCAGCACCACTTCACACTCTTTGAGGCGATGCGCGGCGAACAGGGTGTCGGCAGGCAACGGCGGCGAAACGTTGCAGCCTTCGGCACGCAGCTTGTCCAGAACCGGGATCATCACCTCGATCTCTTCGCGCCCGAGATGCCCTCCTTCACCCGCATGCGGATTGAGCCCGGCCACCAGGATGCGCGGCTGCGCGATACCGAAGCGCTGTTGCAGATCGCGTTGCAGGATGCGCAGGATGGCTTCCAGCAAAGGCTGCGTGATAGCGTCCGGCACCTCGCGCAACGGCAGATGCGTGGTCGCCAATGCCACGCGCATACCGCCGCCCGCCAGCATCATCACCACCAGGGGCGTAGCGGTCTGCTCGGCAAGGAATTCGGTATGGCCGGTGAACGGGATACCGGCATCGTTGATGACCCCCTTATGCACCGGCGCCGTCACCATGCCGGCGAACTCGCCGGACAGGCAGCCGTGTACGGCGCGACGCAGCATATCCAGCACATAGGGGGCGTTCGCTGCATCCAGGCGTCCGGCCTCGACCGGTTGCCGCAACGGGACATGCAGCACATTGAGCTTGCCCGATGCCGGCGGCATGCCAGGCACATATTCCTGCAACGCGACCGCCATGCCGAGTTGCGCGGCGCGTTCAACCAGCAGATCGCGGTCGGCCATCACTACCAGCGGCAACGCCTGTCCGGCCAGTTGCAGGCACAGGTCAGGGCCGATGCCCGCCGGCTCCCCGCTGGTGATGACGAGAGGTGCGGACACTTAGTCTTCGCGGTATTCGATGTAGGCGCGGTCGCGCAACTGACGCAGCCAATCCTGATAGGCATCATCCGACTTGTAGGCGCGGATGGCCTTGCGCGCCTGCTGGCGCTTCTGGTCGGCACTGATATCGGTGTCGCGCCGCTCCAGCACCTGGATCAAATGCCAGCCGAAACCGGATTGCACCAGATCGCTGACCTGGCCGACCTTGAGACGGTTCATCGCATTCTCGAACTCAGGCACGGTCTCGCCCGGCGACAGCCAGCCCAGATCGCCGCCCTGCGCAGCGCTGCCATCCTCCGAGTGCAGGCGCGCCTCTTCGGCGAAATCCGCCCCTTTGTCGATGCGGCGCTTGATCGCTTGCAGACGCGCCATCGCATCCTTCTCCGACACCAGTTCGCTGGTCTTGATCAGGATATGGCGTGCATGGGTCTGGGTGACGAACACCGGCGTATCCGAACTGCGGCGATCCAGCAACTTGATGATATGGAAACCTGTGGGGCTGCGCAGCAGCGGACTGACTTCGCCCGGCTTCATCTGCACCAGCGGTTCCGCGAACAGTGCCGGCAACTGGTTCGCCGGACGCCAGCCGATCTCGCCCCCCTGCAAGGCATCACGCGCATCGGAATAGCCGGCCGCCACCTGCGAGAACGGTGCACCGCCCTTCAGCTTGGCCAAGGCCTCCTCGGCCCGGCGCTGATAATTGTGGATGCTCGCCGCAGTGGCCTGTTCCGGCACCACCACCAGGATGTGCGCCAGCTTCAATTCTTCACCCTTGTTGCCCTGGGTCGCCTGCGTCGCCAGGAATGCCTCGATATCCGCATCACTGATCACCAGCTTGCTATCCACTTCGCGCTCGCGCAGGCGGGCGGTGACGATCTCGCCACGGATCTCTTCGCGGAACTTGGCGAAATCCACGCCATCCTTTTCCAGCTTGGCGCGGAACGCCGCCAGGTTGGCGAATTTGTTCTGTTGCACGATGCGCTGCAGCGCAGTATCGAGTTGCATGTCATCCACCAGGATGCCGGTCTCCTTGGCGAACTGCATCTGCAGCTTCTCCATGATCATGCGCTCCAGCACTTGGCGCTCCAGGATGGCACGATCCGGCAGCAGCGTGCCCTGCCGCTGCAACTGGGCGATCACGCTTTGCATGCGCTCCTGCAATTCCAGGCGCGTGATGACATCGTCGTTCACCACGACCCGCACCTCATCGATGATCGCCGGCGCAGCGTAGGTCTCCGCCGCGAATAAGGCACTGGCAGCAAGCAGCAACAAGGGAACGATTCTGAGTCTGAGCATGGTCTCTTCCGGTTGATGGGGTCAGCGCAAGCCCTGCTCCGGCTGGGCGGCGGGTGCGGTATTCAATTTAGTGTAGCCGGGGATGCTGATACGCAAGGCTTCCAGGGGATCCGAACCGATGCGCACCAAGTCACCCAGTTCCAGCTGGGTGAAGAAACCGGTGTTGCGCAAGTTGGTCGAAGTCGCGAAGCTCTGCACCACCAGCCGCACCGTCCAGCAGTCGGCATTATACTCAAGCCCCCCCAGCGCCTCCAGAAGGCGGTCGTCGCGCACCGAATAATTGAAGCGTCCGACCCCGTGCCAGCGCCCGAACAGCGGCCATTGTGCCGAAATATCCATCTGCCGCAACGAATCCCGCGTGAAGCGATAACCCAGATTGAGCAGCTTGCCGCTCTCCGGGTTATAGCGCGCGGTCGCATAGTAAGACTGGGTATATCCCAGATTGGGGTTGTATTGCAGCAGGCCATCCATGTTCCAGGCACGCGACATGCGGCCGCCCAGCCCCAACAGGATGTCGGACCGGCTGTTGCTGTCGGCCGGACTACCCAGAGTGACCTGCGGCACCTGGAAGGTGAATCGCTCCGCCACGGCCACGCGCAGCCGCTCGGTGCCGTCGTCGCCATCGATCACGCGCGAGGTCACGCCCAGCGTCATCATGTCCGCATCGCCGACCCGGTCGCTGCCGAGGAAACGGTTCTCGGTGAAGATCTGGCTGAGACTGAACGGTGCCAGTGCCGTATCGAAGTTAGGCATCTGCGACTGGTCGCGATAGGGGATGCGCACGTAATAGGCACGCGGCTCCAGCGTCTGCATGTAGGCATTGCCCAGAAAGGAATCGTTGCGCTCGAAGATCAACCCACTATCCAGACTGAAGATCGGCACGCTGCGCGTCGCATCCGGCAGGTTGGCGGTGTTGTTGTCGCCCAACGCATAGCTGGTGTAATGCAGTCCCAGCTTGGGCGTCAGGAAATAGCCGGGCTCGTTGAGCAAGGGATAGCTGAGGCTCGGGTACAACACCATGCGCCGGCCGTTCACCGCAGTGGGATGGCGGTAATCCACATACTCGCTGGAGAAGGCCAGCGTGGCTTCCTCCATCGGCTGGTTGGTGCTCAAGGTGAGTTGCGGTTGCTGGCGATACGGGATGCCCACCGGAGCCAGCGGATCCTGCAAGGTCTGGTAGCGCCGCACGCGTGCCGCAGCGTTCCAGCCATAACCGGCATAGCTCACCACGCCTTCGCGCAGCAGGTTGACCTGTGAAGTACCGCGCACCGAAGTGGCGAGATCGCGATAATACGCATCATCGGATACCGCATTGACATCCAGCGATGCGGAGAACCCGCTACCCAATGCATGCCGATGGCGTAACGCATAATGCGAACGACTCTGACCTGCCAACCGGTCTGACAACACATCCGCCTCGATCTCGCCGCTGTAGGCCGGGCGCAGGTAACGGAACTCATTGTTGTACTGGGTGCCGCGCTTGCTGATCATGCGCGGGGAGAAAGTGGCATCGTAGTTGGGTGCGATGTTCCAGAAGTACGGCAGCATGAACTCGCTACCGCCGGAACTGGTGCTGCCGAAGGTGGGCCCCAGAAAACCCGAACGTTTGTCGTCGTTCAAGGCGAAATCCATCCACGGCGTATACAGGAACGGCACGCCCTTGAACTCCAGCCGTGCGTTATAGGCCACGCCCACCTGCTTGTCGCGGTCGATCTCCAGCGTGCTCATGCGCACCAGCCAGTCGTCGTTGCCCGCCGGGCAGGTGGTATAGGCCGCCGAACGGAAGGTATAGCGGGTACGCCCATCGAGGTCCATCACTCTGGCGTTGCCGCGTGCGTTGTTCTCGCCGAGCAGGAACTCGGGCTGCGCCATCTGGCCCACGTCGCGATCCAGATTGAGGTTCAGGCTGGGGCCCGCCACCTGGGTCTGGCCTTGTACGATGCTGACGTTACCGTCCGCATATACATCGCGCTTCTCTTGCTCATACAGCAGATGGTCGGCCTTCACCACCTTGCCCTCGTGGCGCAGCTCCACCGCGCCGCTCGCCTCCAGCTGATCACCCTGGCGCGCCTCCATGCGCTGCGCACTGATGAAGGCCACCCCCGGCTCGTCCGACGGCGGCAATTGCTTGAAGGTACGGTCCAGCTTGAGCGGCACAGGCTCGGCCGCTGCCGGGTGCGGCAAGGCGCACAGCAGGGAACAGACCAGCAAAGACAGACGGAAAGGCATGCGTGGGGCGATCAAGGTAAGGTGCTAAAATCGCACAAAACCCTTACCAAGGCAATCCGATGCAACGACAACAACAACTGACCGACTGGCTTTCCGGCCTGTTCCCCGATACTTCCTTCACCATTTCCGTCGCCTCCGCCGATGCCAGCTTCCGGCGCTATTTCCGCGCCACCTTCGCCGACGGCTCGACGCGCATCGTCATGGATGCCCCGCCGCAACACGAGGACTGCAAGCCTTTCCTGCATGTTGGCAAACTGTTCGAAGATGCCGGCGCCCATGTGCCGCACGTCTACGCACAGGACCTGACCCAGGGCTTCCTGCTGCTGTCCGACCTCGGCAGCACCACCTATCTGCAAGCGCTGGAAGCGAGCAATGCCAAACCGCTCTACGGCGCCGCCACCGATGCCCTGATCAAGATCCAGCTCGCATCCCAACCCGACCAACTGCCACCCTATGATGAAGCCCTGCTGCGCCGGGAACTGGACCTGTTCCCGGAGTGGTACATCGGCAAACATCTGGGCGTGACGCTCAGCGACAAACAGCGCAATGCGCTGGAAGACTGCTTCCGTCGCATCCTGGACAACAATCTGGCCCAGCCCAGCGTGTATGTGCACCGCGACTACCATTCACGCAACCTGATGTTCGTCGCGGACAACAACCCCGGCGTCCTCGATTTCCAGGACGCCGTTTACGGCCCCATCACCTACGACCTCGCTTCGCTGTTCAAGGATGCCTACATCAAGTGGGAAGAGGCCGACGTCATGGACTGGCTGATCCGCTACTGGGAAAAGGCACGCAAAGCCGGCCTGCCGGTGCGCGAGGACTTCGGCGATTTCTACCGCGACTATGAATGGATGGGTGTGCAGCGCCACATCAAGGTGCTGGGCATCTTCGCCCGTCTGTACCATCGCGATGGCAAGGACGGCTACCTCAAGGACATGCCGCTGGTGTTCGAATACCTGCACAAGGCCTGCTCACGCTACATCCATCTCAAGCCGCTACAAGTGTTGCTGGAAGAGCTGCACCCGCAAGCCATCACCGAAGGCTACAGCTTCTGATGATGCCCCCTATCCAACTTTCCCCCGCATGCGGGAGAAAGGGCAAACGTGAAAGGCCTGTTTAGATGCGCGCGATGATCCTGGCGGCGGGCCGTGGCGAACGCATGCGTCCGCTGACCGACCACACCCCCAAACCGCTGCTGCCCGCAGGCGGCAAGCCACTCATCGTGTGGCACATCGAGCGGCTGGTCGCCGCCGGCATCACCGACCTTGTCATCAACCATGCCCATCTCGGCCAGCAGCTCGAACAGACACTGGCCGACGGCAGCCGCTACGGCGCACGCATCCGCTATTCTGCCGAAGGCACGGCGCTGGAAACGGCGGGCGGCATCGCCTACGCCCTGCACCTGCTGGGCGACGAACCGTTCGCCGTGGTGAATGGGGATGTCTATTGCGATTACGATTTCGCACACTTGCCGCAACGTGCCGCCCTGCTGGCCAACAGCAGCGACCTTGCCCACCTGGTGCTGGTGGACAATCCGGACCACAACCCCAAGGGCGATTTCGGCCTGCACGCACAGCGCGTCACCGATGGCGCCCCCAGATTCACGTTCAGCGGCATCGGCCTCTATCGGCCCGCCTTGTTCGACAGCATCCCACGCGGCAGCAAAGCCCCGCTCGCGCCGTTGCTGCGCGCACAGATCGCACAAGGCCGCATCAGTGGCGAACACCACCGCGGACTGTGGCTGGACATCGGCACCCCCGAGCGGCTGGCCGAACTCGACAAGCGCCTGCGCGCATCGCAGAATGCCGCCCATGCCTGACGTCGCCCCCTATCCCCAGCGCAGACAGCGTCTGCTCGACAAGATGCAGCGCGGCATCGCGGTGATCCCCACCGCGCCCGAGGTCGCGCGCAACGCCGACACGCATTACGACTACCGCCACGACAGCCACTTCTACTATCTCAGCGGCTTCAGCGAACCCGAAGCGGTGCTGGTGCTGATCGCCGGCGAAACACAGCGATGCCTGCTGTTCTGTCGCGAAAAAGACGCCGAACGCGAGATCTGGGACGGTTTCCGTCACGGCCCGGATGCCGCCGCCATGACCTTCGGCTTCGATGCCGCCTTCCCCATCGCGCAACTGGACGAACGCCTCGCCGAGCTGATGGGCAACCAGCCCGTGCTGTACACCCCGCTCGGCCACGACCCGCTCTGGGATGCACGCATGCTCAAGGTGCGCGAAGCCGTGAAGGCCAAGGCGCGTAGCGGCATCAAGGCGCCTGCCGAGCTGCGCGACATCCGCGACCTGGTGGACGAGATGCGCCTGTTCAAGGATGCGCACGAGATCGCCATCATGCGCAGCGCGGCGGACATCTCCGCCGCCGCACACCGCCGCGCCATGCGCCACACGCGCCCCGGCATCTACGAATACGAGATCGAGGCCGAACTGTTGCACGAGTTCTGCCGTCAGGGCGCGCGCCAGCCGGCCTACACCAGCATCGTGGCCGGCGGCGCCAATGCCTGCACGCTGCACTACGTCGGCAACCGCGCCCCGCTGCGCGATGGCGACCTGCTGCTGATCGACGCGGGGTGCGAGCTGGATAGCTATGCCGCCGACATCACGCGCACCTTCCCGGTGAATGGCAAGTTCAGCACTGCCCAACGCGACGTGTACCAGATCGTACTCGCCGCGCAACACGCCGCCATCGCCGCCGCCCAGCCCGGCAACCTGTGGGACGCACCGCACGAGGCTGCACTGCGCGTCCTGGCGCAAGGCTTCATCGACCTTAAGCTGTGCACAGGCTCGCTGGAGAGCGTGCTGGAGAGCGGCAGCTACAAACAGTTCTACATGCATCGCACCGGCCACTGGCTGGGCATGGACGTGCACGATGTCGGCGACTACAAACCGGACGGCCATTGGCGTCCCTTGCAGCCCGGCATGACCTTCACCGTCGAACCGGGCTGCTACATCCGCCCCGCCGACAACGTACCCGAAGCCTTGTGGAACATCGGCATCCGCATCGAGGACGACGTGCTCATCACCGCACAAGGCAACGAAGTGCTGACCCAGGCTGCGCCCAAGACGGTGGCCGAGATCGAGGAGGTGATGCGCCATGACTGACCATTACGATGTCGCCATCATCGGCGGCGGCCCGGTAGGCGCCGCGCTGGCCTTGGCCTTGCGCGACAACGACCTGAAAGTGGTCCTGCTGGAAGCGCGCGAGTCGGAGATCAACACCAGCGACCCGCGTGCGCTGGCGCTGTCCTACGGCACGCGTTTGCTGCTGCAACGTCTGGGCGCCTGGCAGGCGATCGAGAATGTGAGCGGTATCGCCACCATCGAGATCACGCAGAAGGCTTCCGCCGGACATGCCACACTGCGCGCCGACGAGCTGGACGTGCCGGAGATGGGTTATGTATTGCCCTACACCGCGCTGCATGCCGCACTGCAATCGGCACTGCATGACAGTGCCGACATCACCTGCCTGTACGGCGCCACCGTGGAACACCTGAGCAGCACGCAGGAAGATGCCCTGATCCGCTATCGCCGCCACGGTGCGGAGCATGCGCTGACCGCGCGCCTGGCGGTGGTCGCCGATGGCGGCAAGCTGCTCGAAACCACACATCCACCGCAGATCACCGACTACGGTCAGAGCGGCCTCATCGCACATGTCAGCTGTAGCCAGCCGCACCCCGGTTACGCCTTCGAACATTTCACCACACAGGGCCCGATGGCCCTGTTGCCGTATATGGACGGCTACGAACTGGTGCTGACCGCACCGCATGCGCAGGCGGAAGCGATGCGGGCCTGGGATGACGCGACCTTCCTCGCTTACCTGCAACAGCATTTCGGCGACCGCCTCGGCACCTTCACCGGCATCGGCCCGCGCAACTGCTATCCGCTGCGCCTCAAGCGCGCACCGGACATCACGCTGCCGCACATGGTGCTGATCGGCAACGCCGCACAGACATTGCATCCGGTGGCCGGTCAGGGCTTCAACATGGGCATCCGCGATGCCTGGGAGCTGGCGCAGACCATCCTCGACCACGCTCCGGACAACATCGGCGGCGCCGCCATGTGCAAGGCTTACCGCGATTCGCGCCGCCTCGACCGCAATGCCGGCATCCGCTTCACCGATGGGCTGGTGCGCCTGTTCTCCAATGACCTGCCCTTGCTCGGCCCGGCCCGCGCCGCCGCGCTCTCCCTGCTCGACCACCTGCCGTTGGCCAAACAGTTCGTGGCACGGCGCATGATGTTCGGCGCCAACGGCTGATGATGGACCCGCACCAGAATCTCGCCATCCTGTTCGCCGACATCAGCGGCAGCACCGCGCTGTACGACAAGCTGGGCAACGAGGTGGCGCTGCAAATGGTGACGCGCACCCTGTCCATCCTGACCGGCATCACTCTGGAACATCGCGGCAAGCTGATCAAGACCATCGGCGACGAGATCATGTGCACCTTTCCCGATGCCGAGACCGCGATCCAGGCGGCGATGGCCATGCAGCAGGCGATCGAGGACCAGCGCCCGGGCGGCCAGCAGCCCATCTATGTACGCATCGGTGTGCACTACGGCGAAGTCCTGCTGGAGCGTAACGATGCCTTCGGCGACACGGTCAATCTCGCCGCTCGCATCACCGCCATCACCCGTGCCCGGCAGATCCTCACCTCGCAAGCCGTGGTCGATGCCCTGCCTCGCTCCCTGCTCAAACGCACACGCTCGGTGATGCGCACCGAATTCCGTGGCAAGGCGCAAGAGTTCGAAGTGTTCCAGGTATTGTGGGAGCAGGAGGACACCACCAGCACCCGCATCGGCATCCAGGCTTTCCGCAAACCCAGCTTGTCGCGCAAGGAACTGCTGCTGCGCTACGGCACGCAGGTCTTGACGCTGGGGGAACAACGCCGCAGCGCCTTGCTCGGCCGCGCCGACGATTGCGATCTGGTGATGCCGGACAGCCTCGCCTCACGCCAGCATGCGCGCATCGAATACAACTTTGGCAAGTTCCTGCTCACCGACCACAGCGTGAACGGCACCTTCATCCGCTTCAGCGACGGCCAGATCATCCAGCTGCATCAGCAGCAGATCGTGCTGCATGGCGCCGGCGCCATCTGCCTCGGCCGCAGCTTTGCCGAAGCGGGCGGCGACGTCATCGAATACCTGTCGCAGTAAGCGGACCTCGCTCGCGCTTGTGGTGCAAAACCAACGCGCCCACTTCCTGCAGTTTGCCCCACTAGTGATGCGTGCATAGAATGCGCGCCCTCAAAACGACTATCACGACATCGAGGAGGACGCATGATCATGGGGCTGACAGGGAAGTTCCTGTCCATTTTCGGGCTGAGCGACAGCGCCCGTACCGAGATTAAAAGAGAGATCGATTTCTTCCAGGCCGTCGAGGCACATGTGGCGTGGAAACGCCGACTGTCCGACTATCTGAACGGCGCTTCGGCCGAAACGCTGGAGCCAGATATGGTGTGCCAGGACAACCAATGCGCACTGGGCAAATGGATACACAGCGCCGGCCGCGCGCGTCTGGGTGAATACCCGGCTTTCCAGGCACTGATCACCGAACACGCGCTGTTCCACATGCATGCCGCCAAAGTGATCGAAGCACATCAGGCGGGTGACGATGCCCGTGCCCAGCAACTACTGGGCAACGATTTCGCCCGTCAGTCGAAGAGGACCGTGGACTGCATCACCCAATTGCACATGGAAGTCGACGGATCGGTCTGAGCCGTCTCAGGCCAGGCGCTTGAGCAACTTCTCGTGGATGCCGCCGAAGCCGCCGTTGCTCATCACCAGGATGTGATCGCCTGATCTGGCGGCGGCGGCGATCGCCTCGATCAGTTCAGCGAGGTCGTCTTTCACCACCGCCTGCTCGCCCAGCGGCGCCAGCGCGCCGCGCGCATCCCAGCCCAGATTCCCCGCATAGCAGAAGGTCAGGTCGGCATCCTTCAGACTGCCCGGCAGGGCATCTTTCATCACCCCCAGCTTCATGGTGTTGGAGCGCGGCTCCAGCACGGCCAGGATGCGCGCCTTGCCCACCTTGCGGCGCAAACCGGCAACGGTGGTGTCGATGGCGGTGGGATGGTGCGCGAAATCGTCGTACACCGTGATGCCGTTCACCGTGCCGCGCACTTCCATGCGCCGCTTCACATTCTTGAACTCGGCCAAGGCAGCCAAGCCTTGCGCCACCGGCACCCCCGCATGGCGCGCAGCAGACAATGCGGCCAGCGCATTCATGCGGTTGTGTTCGCCGAGCAAGTCCCATTGCAGCTTGCCTTGCACCTGACCGTTCAGCGACACTACATCGTTGTCATCGATGTTCCAGCCATCGTCACTGCCGAACTTCTCCACCGGCGTCCAGCAGCCGCGCTTGATCACACGCGCCAAGGATTCCTCGCGCCCGTTGCACACCACCAGCCCGTTGCCCGGCACGGTGCGCACCAGATGATGGAACTGCGTCTCGATGGCGGCCAGGTCGGGGAAGATGTCGGCGTGGTCGAATTCCAGATTGTTGAGCACAGCCGTGCGCGGATGGTAATGCACGAACTTGGAGCGTTTGTCGAAGAAGGCGGTGTCGTACTCGTCCGCCTCGATCACGAAGAACGGCGCATCGGTGATGCGCGCCGAGATACCGAAGTTCTGCGGCACGCCACCGATCAGGAAGCCGGGGTTCAGCCCCGCATGCTCCAGTATCCAGGCCAGCATCGACGTTGTGGTGGTCTTGCCGTGCGTACCCGCCACGCCCAGCACCCACTTGTCGCGCAACAACTCATCGGCCAACCATTGCGGGCCGGAGGCGTAGGGCAGGTTGCGGTTGAGTATCTCTTCCATCAGCGGATTGCCGCGCGACACCACGTTGCCGATGACGAACACATCCGGCTTCAATTCCAACTGTTCCACGCCCCAGCCTTCGATCAGTTCGATGCCCTGCGCTTCGAGCTGCGTGCTCATCGGCGGATAGACGTTCGTATCGCAGCCGGTGACGCGGTAGCCCGATTGTTTGGCGATGGCGGCGATACCGCCCATGAAAGTGCCGCAGATGCCGAGGATATGGATATGTTTTGGTTTGCTCATCGTTTTTCCGTCATTCCGGCGCAGGCCGGAATCCAGTGCAGTTATCAAAATGCCGTTGGTTTTGTTCCGTTTCGCGGAGTTTGTTTTCTAGCTGGATCCCGGCCCGAGCAACGCTCGGTTTACCCTGAGCCTGTCGAAGGGCCGGGATGACAAGCTAAGTCCTGAAAATAAAATACACCGCGCCCATCAGGCACAGCCCCGCCCACAGATAATCCAGCTTCAGCGGCTGGTTCATGTACAGCACCGCGAACGGCACGAAGATGGAGAGTGTGATGACTTCCTGCAATATCTTCAACTGCCCCAGACTCAGCGCCGTGTAGCCGATGCGGTTGGCCGGCACCTGGATCAGGTATTCGAACAGCGCGATGCCCCAGCTCACCAGTGCCGCCACGTACCAGGGCGACGTGGCGAGGTTCTTCAGGTGGCCGTACCAGGCGAAGGTCATGAACAGGTTGGACACGGCCAGCATCACTGCCGTCACCAGCAGCGGATTGGAAATCAGATTCATCAGATATCTTCCGGCACCATCTTGATCGCGCCGCATGGGCACTCTGCCACGCACAGGCCGCAACCCTTGCAGTAGTCGTACTTGAACTCGAAGCGCTTGCCGGGGCCGAGCTTGACCACCGCATTGTCCGGACACACGCCGTAGCAGTTGTCGCACTCGAAACAGTTGCCGCAGGACAGACAGCGACGTGCTTCGAACAGCGCGTTGCTCTCATCCAACCCGCCTTGCACTTCGTCGAAACTCGTCTGGCGACGGATGATGTCCAGCATGGGACGCACGGTCTTGTGGGCGTCGGAGTAATACCAAGTGTTCAGGTTCTTGAATTCGGCCAGCTCATGTTTGGGCGCGGGGGCGTAGGTCGTGCCGCGCAGCCAGGCATCGATATGACGCGCCGCCTTCTTGCCGTGGCCGACTGCCACGGTCACCGTGCGTTCCGACGGCACCATGTCGCCACCGGCGAAGATGCCTGCGGCACCGGTCATCATGTTGGGGCCGACCTGCACCACGCCGTCCTTCACTTCCAGCCCGGGCACGCCCTCCAGCAGGGAAAGATCGACATCCTGCCCCAGCGCCAGCACCACCGAATCCGCCGCCAGTGTCTCGAACTCGCCGGTCGGCTGCGGGAAGCCCTTGTCGTCCAGTTCCATCTTCTCGATGGTGATCTCGCCCGCACCGGCCTGCTTGATGGTGGACAGCCACTTCACCATCACGCCTTCCTGCAGGGCTTCCTCGATCTCGAAGTCGTGCGCCGGCGCCTTGTCGCGCGTGCGGCGGTAGACGATGATGGGTTCGCCGCCCATACGCTTCACGGTGCGTGCCACGTCGATGGCGGTATTGCCGCCGCCGTACACCACCACGCGGCGTCCCAGCATGGGTTTGTCTTCGCCCTCCATCGAGCGCAGCACCGACACCGCATCCACGATGTGCGAGGCATCGCCCGCCGGGATCTGCGTGCGCTTGCCGATATGTGCGCCCACAGCGAGGAAGGCCGCGTCGAACCCGCCAGCCTGCATGCTTTGATCGATATGTTCCACCTTGGTATTCAGTTTCAGCGTCACGCCCAGATCGACGATGCGCTGCACTTCGGCATCCAGCACCTCGCGCGGCAAACGATATTTCGGGATGCCGAAACGCGTCATGCCACCGGCCAGCGGACCGGCTTCGTGGATCTCCACCCGATGCCCCAGGCGCGCCAGATGATAGGCGGCAGAAAGTCCCGACGGCCCCGCGCCCACCACCAGCACTTTCTTGCCCGTGGCAGCAGCAGGCTGGTCGAACTTCCAGCCACGCTTGATCGCCTCGTCGCCGAGGAAACGCTCCACCGAATTGATGCCTACCGCCTGGTCGAGCTGCGCACGGTTACAGGCCGTCTCGCACGGGTGGTAGCACACGCGCCCCATCACCGCGGGCAACGGATTGTCCAAAGTCAGCACGCGCCAGGCCTGTTCGTAATCGCCGCTCTCGGCATGGAACAGCCAGCCCTGGATGTTCTCGCCGGCCGGGCAAGCGTTGTTGCACGGCGGCAGCCGATCCAGATAGACCGGGCGCGCGCTGCGCCAGGAACCGGTCAGATTGGACAGCGAGGTACCAGGCTTGAGGGTGATGGCGAAGGGTTTGTTAGCCATTTGCCTTCTCCTCGTTGAGCAAGCCGTATTTGCGGATGTTGCGGTCGGCGATGGCTTGCAAATGCGCCACCATCTCGGGATGCGCGTGCTTGCCGAACAAGTGCGCGAAGCGTTTCTGCGGCTTCAGGTATTCCTCGATCGGCTGCTTGTTGCGGATCTTCAGCACGCCGGTCACTTCGCCGTGCTCGGCCTCGAACACCGGGAACATGCCGGTCTCCTTGGCCAGCCGCGCCAGCTTGATGGTGTCATGCGAGGCGGCACCCCAGCCCAGCGGGCAGGGCACGAAGATCTGGATATAGCGCGCGCCGCGCAGCTTCATCGCCTTGCGCACCTTGTATTCCAGGTCGCGCAGGTCGGCCACGGTCGCCGTCGCCACATAGGGGATGCCGTGCGCCATGGCGATCTCCGGTACGTTCTTGCCCTGTCCGAACACGTTGCCCGGCTCCTTGCCCACCGGCATCGTCGTGGCAGTACGCGCCGTCGGCGGTGTGGCCGATGAACGCTGCACACCGGTGTTCATATAGGCCTCGTTGTCGTAGCAGATGTAGAGCACATCGTCGTTGCGCTCGAACATGCCGGACAGGCAGCCGAAACCGATGTCGGTGGTGCCGCCGTCGCCCCCCTGCGCCACCACGCGCACATCCTTCTTGCCTTTGACCTTCATCGCCGCGGCCACGCCGGTCGCCACCGCCGGCGCGTTGCCGAACAGCGAATGCACCCAGGGCACCTGCCAGGACGATTCGGGATACGGCGTGGAGAACACCTCCAGACAGCCGGTCGCGTTCACCGCGATCAACTGGTTGTCGCTCTCCGCCATCGCGGCGTCGATGGCGTAACGCGCACCGAGCGCCTCGCCGCAACCCTGACAGGCACGGTGACCAGAGTTGATCGAGTTGCTGCGCAACTCACCGGCCTGCACGCTGCGCTCGTCCGGCGCCAGCAGGCGGTTGCCCACGGTGTAGGTGCCGGTCTGGTAGAACTTGATGGTCTGGTATCCCATGTTCTCTCCTAATTCCTTTGCTCTGCATAGAGGCTGTCTGATCGTGACGACGAAGGGAGGGATGCAAGGCGCACGGCACGCAGAAACCGGAATGTACAAAGAGTACATGAGGATTTCGAGTACCGCGCAACGCAGCAGATGCCCTTCGTCGTCATGAGCAGGCTGCCTCTAACCGAATTTCGCAGAGGAAGACATGCCTTTGGCATGCAACACGTTCTCGGCGATGGGGCCGGAACGGCGGTTCTGCCGCTCGCGTTCCAGCTGCTTGTTCACCACGTCCCAATCCAGATCGACGAAGGTGATGGGCTCCAGACTGTCGGTTTCCGCTTTCAGGAACAGGTCGTGCAACGAAGCCTTGGGGATGGGACGACCGCCCAGTCCGGCGATGGCGGTATAACCCTTCAGCTTCAGCCCGGCCACGGCCATGCGCAGCGTGGTGGTGAGCACCCCGCCGAGGCCGACGGCCAGATGCTTCTCCACCACCACGAAACGCTTGCAGTGTTGCAGCGCCTCGCGCGCCTGTTCCATCGGGAAGGGGCGGAAGCTGATGATGCCCAGCACGCCGATCTTGTGGCCCTGTTCGCGCATGTCGTCCACCACATCCTTGATGGTGCCCAGCACCGAGCCCATGGCCACGATGATGGTCTCGGCATCCTCGGTGCGATAAGTCCGCACCAGTCCGCCGCTGTCGCGCCCGAACTTCTCCTTGAATTCGGCGGCGTATTGCGGGATCAGTTCCAGCGCCTGCAATTGCTTGGCATGCGCCAGATACTTCACTTCCATGAACGCCTCCGGCCCCACCATCGCGCCGATGGAGATGGGGTCCTGCGGATCGAGCACCTGACGCGGTTCATACGGCGGCAGGAAGGCATCCACCTGTTGCTGCGTCGGGATGTCCACGCGCTCGAAGGCATGGGTGAGGATGAAACCGTCCATGCACACCATCACCGGCATCGACAGTTCCTCGGCCAGCTTGAACGCCTGGATGTGCAAGTCGACCGCTTCCTGGTTGGTCTCGGCGAACAACTGCATCCAGCCGGAATCGCGCTGCGAGAGCGAATCGGAATGGTCGTTCCAGATGTTGATCGGCGCACCAATGGCGCGATTGGCCACGGTCATCACGATGGGCAAGCCGAGGCCGGATGCGTTGTAGACCGCCTCCACCATAAACAGCAGACCCTGCGATGCGGTCGCCGTGTAGGAACGCGCACCCGCAGCGGAAGAACCGATAGCCACCGACATCGCGGCGAACTCGCTCTCCACGTTGATGAACTCGCACGGTTGCAGTTCGCCGGATTTCACCATCTCGCCCAATGCCTCGACGATATGCGTCTGCGGCGAGATCGGATAGGCACAGATCACTTCCGGGCGGCACAGCGCCACTGCCTCGGCCACGGCCTTGGAGCCTTCCATCTGCTTAAGCATTTGCGGCCTCCTTCATCTGTTGCTTCACCAGTTCGTAAGCCTCGGTCGCGGCCGCGATGTTGCCTTCGGCCACCTTGCCTGAGAACTTCTCGTTGATCGCCTTGATCACGGATTCGAGTTTGAACATGCCGGACAGCGCCGCGAAACCGGCGATCAGCGGCACGTTGGGAATGGGGCGGCCGATGTGTTTGATGCCCAGCTCGGTGGCGGGCAGGGCGGCCAGCCGCGTATGACCCATGCGCTGCACCAGTTCGCCCAGCCCGAGTTGCTCGAAGCTGTGTGCGGAGTTCAGCAGCACATAGCCGTCGGGCTTGAGGCCGGCGAACACATCGATCTGATGCAGCAGGGTAGGGTCCTGGATGATGAGCGCATCCGGCTGCATGATGGGTTCGCGCAGGCGGATCTCCTTGTCGTCGAGGCGGCAGAACGCCACCACCGGCGCACCGGTACGCTCCGAACCGAAACTGGGAAACGCCTGCGCATGGCGGCCTTCCTCGAACGCGGCGACCGACAGCATCTCCGTCGCCGTCACCACCCCCTGACCGCCCCGACCGTGAACTCGAATCTGGAACATCTGTCGCTCCCCCTGAACGTGTGCCGGACTATGCCTGTGAACGCTTTATCGCGTACCGCTGTTTCCGGACGCGGCCTTGTCCTGCCTTGCAACCTTGGCCATCCGCAAAAAATTCGCCAACTCTTCCACCCAGCGCAAGCGCTGTTCCGGCGTGAGCGCGCGGAATGCGCGCAAACGCTCATCGCTGACGTAGTAGGTGCGGTCGCCGGAAGTGAAGGGTTGTGTCATGACGCCTTGATCCTCTGTAGATGTTCGACATCGGAAAGGTCGATCGGGCGGCCAACTGCGCTTTTCATCGCGATCAGGTCGTCGATGGAAACCACTTTGATCACCGTGCCTGCCACATCGAACTCGACTGCCCGTTGTTGCATGCCGACAAAATCCACCGGCGGGAACAACAGCACATCTATGGTCACACCTGCCAGTTCCGGCGTACGCAGCGCGAACGCTTCCAGATTGCGATTCGCGTGCCATTCCCGCAACAGCTCGATATTGCTCAACGACTCCAGCGGCACCGGCAACACCGGCGTCAACTTCAATTCTCTCGCCGTCTCGATCAGTGCGGCAAGATTGGCCGGACTCATCGCGACGGTGATATCCACATCCATCGTGGCACGTTCAACGCCATGCAACGAGACCGCCAACCCGCCGATCAGCAGGTAGTCCACCTTGTGGCGATCCAGCGCGGAGAAGAGTTCGAGGTAGAACATGGTCGCAGTCTAAACCCCGGCTCAGTTCACCGCCAGCAACTCCACATCAAACACCAGCGTCGCATTCGGCGGGATCACGCCGCCTGCACCGCGTGCGCCATAACCCATCTGGGGCGGGATGATGAGGGTGCGTTGTCCGCCCACCTTCATGCCCTGCACGCCGACGTCCCAGCCCTTGATGACCTGACCTGCACCGAGCGGGAATTCGAACGGATGACCGCGATCACGCGAGCTGTCGAACTTCGCGCCTTTATGTTCGGGGGCCGCCTCGTCATACAGCCAGCCGGTGTAATGCACCGCGACGGTCTGGCCCGCCTTGGCTTCCGCACCGGCGCCCGGCTTGACTTCGACCTGCATCAGCTCGGTCACATTGCTGGGCTTGGCAGCGGGCAGCTCGGCTTGGGAACACGCACTGAACAAGAGACTGCTGGCACCGAGCAAAGCCGCGAGTGAAATGAAAGGGAGGCGCTTCATTTAGTTCACACCCAGCAATTCGACTTCGAACACCAGCGTCGCATTGCCGGGGATCACACCACCCGCACCGCGACGGCCATAGCCCATCTCGGCCGGGATAATCAGCGTGCGCTGACCGCCCACTTTCATGCCCTGCACGCCGATGTCCCAGCCCTGAATCACATGGCCCATACCGAGCGGGAATTCGAACGGCTCATCGCGGTCGCGCGAGCTGTCGAACTTCGTGCCCTTGTTGCCTTCCGCATGCTTGTCGAACAGCCAGCCGGTGTAATGCACCGTCACATGCTGCCCGGCCTGCGCCTCGTCGCCTTCACCGACCTTGGTATCGATGCACTCGGTGCGGATCACCTTCAGCAGCTTCACGTCGAACACCAGCGTTGCATTCGGCGGGATGACGTTGCCCGCACCGCGCGGCCCGTAACCCATCTCCGGCGGGATCACCAAAGTACGTGTGCCGCCTTCCTTCATGCCCGCCACGCCCTCGTCCCAGCCCTTGATGACGCGCCCGCCGCCGAGCGGGAAATCGAACGGCTCATTACGGTCGAGCGAGCTGTCAAACTTCGCGCCCTTGTTGTCGGGTGCACTCTCGTCGAAGAGCCAGCCGGTGTAATGCACGATGACGGTCTGTCCGGCTTGGGCTTCTGCGCCTTCGCCGAGTTTGGTGTCGGTTTTGATGAGGGTAGTCATTGTGTTCCTTTCATACGCTATAGGAGTTGTGCCACATCTGATTCAAAGTAATTGTCATTTGCTAACTTGACGAAGTTTTTCTGAAAGTTTCGAGACCATCGCTTCGATGCCCTCGTTGTTCGGGAGATATTTGAGAATGCGATGATGTGCCATATCAAATGGCACATCATCAAGCGACTGCGAAATGGGAACCACATGTTTACCCAATGTATGAGCAATTCCCGTTTCGTACATTACGTTTGGATTCTTGCCCGTGAAATCGACAATAACTACATGGGCGCGAAAAATAAGGTTGAAAATATCTTGAATTACCGTGCTTTCTTCCCAAATGTCATCAACCCTAAGACACCGGTAGCCAGCAGCACTGCAAGCACGGCGAATACCATCATGCACTGAGTTGAACTCGGTTTTGAAAGGCATCATTACCGCAACCAAATCGTGTTCGACAGCTGCGCTTTCAGGCACTTGAAAGACGTTGGGGGCGAAGGTAATTTTTCTTTCTGCAGGCTTTGCAGAAATGTATTGGCCTTCACCCGGGTACTTCTCTGCAACATACCTTTCGAATACCGCAAATGCTTCCTCATTTTGCTCTGCAATGCGCTTGATAATAGAAAGGGCATTACCTGCATAATCTTCATCACCCCACGATAAACTGCGTAGTAAGCGTGGGTGTTTGGATATGAGATCGGAGTACCCAGTTAGAAGGCCAACCTCTTCCCAGTCACCTAAATTGAACTCGGCAACAACACGCTCTCTAAGCGCGAGAACTCTTTTACCAAGTTCAAATTCAACCATTCTTATTCCTTGATGAGTGCTGTTTAATAGGCCAACACCGGTGCCAACCAACGCTCCGCCTCTTCCACCGTCCACCCCTTGCGCTGCGCATAGTCCGCGACCTGCTCCTTGTCCACCTTGCCGGTGGCGAAGTATTTCGCCTCGGGGTGCGAGAAGTAGAAGCCGCTGACCGCTGCGGTGGGCAGCATCGCGAAACTCTCGGTCAGCGTGATGCCTGCGTTCTGCGGGGCTTGCAGCAGCTCGAACAACGGACCTTTTTCGCTGTGCTCGGGGCACGCGGGGTAGCCGGGGGCGGGGCGGATGCCGTGGTATTTTTCGGCGATCAGGTCGTCGTTGCTCAGACCTTCATCTTCCGCATAGCCCCAGAACTCGCGACGCACGCGCAGGTGCAGGTGTTCGGCGAAGGCTTCGGCCAGACGATCCGCCAACGCTTGCAGCATGATGGCACTGTAGTCGTCGTGGGCCTTTTCGAATTCCTGCATCTTCTTCTCGATGCCGATGCCGGCCGTCACCGCGAAGCCGCCGATGTAGTCCTTGACCTTGCTGTCCTTGGGCGCGATGTAATCGGCCAGGCAGTAGTTGGGGATGTCGGCGGGTTTCTTCGTCTGCTGGCGCAGGTTGTGCCAGGTCATCGCCACCTTGTTGCGCTTGTCGTCAGTGTAGATCTCGATGTCGTCGCTGTTCACGGTGTTGGCGGGGAACAGGCCGAACACGGCGTTGGCGGAGAGCCATTTTTCCTTGACGATCTTGTTCAGCATGGCCTGGGCGTCGGCGAACAGCTTGGTCGCTTCTGCGCCGACCACTTCGTCCTGCAAGATCTTCGGATAGCGTCCGGCCAGCTCCCATGCCTGGAAGAATGGCGTCCAGTCGATAAACTCGACCAGCGCCTCCAGCGGGTAGTTCTCCAGCTTCTGCACACCGAGCAGCTTCGGCTTGGGCGGTGAATATTTCTTCCAATCGGTCTTGAGGCCATGCGCGCGCGCTTCGGCCAGCGGCACCAGCACCGCCTTGCCCTGCTTGCCTTCGTGCTGGTCGCGCGCCGCCTGCTGGTCGGCCTTCACTTCCGCGATGTAGTTGGCACTCAGCGTGTCGGACAGCAGGTTGCTACAGACACCCACGGCTCTTGAAGCATCGGTGACGTACACCACGGTGCCGCTCGGATAGTTGGGCGCGATCTTGACGGCGGTATGCACACGCGAAGTCGTCGCGCCGCCGATCAGCAGCGGCACCTTGAAGCCCTGGCGTTCCATCTCTTTCGCCACATGCGCCATCTCTTCCAGCGAGGGAGTGATGAGGCCGGACAGGCCGATGATGTCCACATTGTGTTCGCGCGCCGTGTGCAGGATCTGTTCGCACGGCACCATCACGCCCATGTTGATGACCTCGAAGTTGTTGCACTGCAACACCACGGTGACGATGTTCTTGCCGATGTCGTGCACATCGCCCTTCACGGTCGCCATCAATATCTTGCCCTTGGGCTTGGTGTCGCCGGACTTGGCCTTCTCCGCCTCGATGTAGGGCACCAGATGCGCCACGGCCTGCTTCATCACGCGCGCCGACTTCACCACCTGCGGCAGGAACATCTTGCCCGCGCCGAACAGGTCGCCGACCACATTCATGCCGGTCATCAGCGGGCCTTCGATCACGTCTACCGGCTGCACAGCTTGCAGGCGCGCTTCCTCGGTGTCTTCAACAATAAACGTGGTGATGCCGCGCACCAGTGCGTGGGTCAGGCGCTCCTGCACCGTGCCCTTGCGCCATTCGAGGTCTTCCACTTGAGCTTTGCCGCCGCCCTTGAAGTTCTCGGCCAGCGCGACCAGCTTCTCGCCAGCATCTTTGCTGCGGTTCAGCACCACATTCTCCACCGCCTCGCGCAGGTCTTTCGGCAATTCTTCGTACACGCCGAGCTGGCCGGCGTTGACGATGCCCATGTTCATGCCGGCCTTGATGGCGTGATACAGGAACACGGTGTGGATGGCCTCGCGCACCGGCTCGTTACCGCGGAAAGAGAACGAGACGTTGGACACGCCGCCGCTGATCTTGGCGTAGGGCAGGTTCTGCCTGATCCAGCGCGTGGCTTCGATGAAGTCCACCGCGTAGTTGTCGTGCTCTTCGATACCCGTCGCGATGGCGAAGATGTTGGGGTCGAAGATGATGTCCTCGGGCGGGAAGCCGACCTTGTGCACCAGGATGTCGTAGCTGCGCTTGCAGATCTCGGTCTTGCGCGCATAGGTGTCGGCCTGGCCTTTCTCGTCGAAAGCCATCACCACGGCGGCCGCACCGTAACGCTTCACCAGCGTGGCGTACTTGATGAAGTTCTCCTCGCCTTCCTTGAGCGAGATGGAGTTGACGATGCTCTTGCCCTGCACGCACTTCAAGCCCGCTTCGATGATCTCCCACTTGGAGGAGTCGATCATCACCGGCACCTTGCTGATGTCCGGCTCGGCGGGGATGAGGTTGAGGAACTTCACCATGGCCGCCTTGCCGTCGAGCATGGCGTCGTCCATGTTGATGTCGATGACCTGCGCGCCCGCCTCGACCTGCTGCTTGCAGATCTCCAGCGCTTCCTCGTACTGGCCTTCCATGATGAGGCGCTTGAACTTGGCCGAACCGGCCACGTTGCAGCGCTCGCCGACGTTGACGAACAGAGAACTGTCGCCGATGTTGAACGGCTCCAGACCGGACAGGCGGCACTCGACCGGGTTCTGCGGGATCTTGCGCGGCGCGATGTCCTTCACGGTTTCCGCAATCGCCTTGATGAAGGCGGGCGAGGTGCCGCAGCAACCGCCGATGATATTGAGGAAGCCGCTCTCGGCCCATTCGTGAATGTGGCCGGCCATGTTCTCCGGCGTGTCGTCGTAGCCGGTGGGCGCGAGCGGGTTGGGCAGACCGGCGTTCGGGTGTGCCGACACGTAGCAGTTGGCGACACGCGACATCTCGGCCACGTACTGGCGCAGTTCTTCCGCGCCCAGCGCGCAGTTGAGGCCGATGGAGATGGGCTTGGCGTGCGCCAGCGAGTTGTAGAAGGCTTCGGTCACCTGACCGGTCAGGGTGCGGCCGGAGGCATCGGTGATCGTGCCGGAGATCATGATGGGGCGCGTTTCGCCGCGCTGCTCGAATACCTGCTGCACCGCGAAGATGGCCGCCTTGGCGTTCAACGTGTCGAAGATAGTCTCGATCAGGATGAGGTCGGCACCGCCATCCATCAGGCCGTTGGTGGCCTCGGCATAATCGGCTACCAGTTCATCGAAGCTGATGTTGCGCGCGGCCGGGTCGTTCACGTCGGGCGAGATGGTTGCGGTCTTGTCGGTCGGGCCGAGCACGCCGGCGACGAAGCGCGGTTTGTCGGGCGTGGCGTATTCGTCGCAGGCCTCGCGCGCCAGCGCGGCACCGGCCTTATTCAATTCGTAATTGAGCGACTCCATGCCATACGCCTTGAGCGTGGTGGCATTGGCGCCGAAAGTGTCGGTCTCGATGATGTCCGCGCCCGCAGCCAGGTACTCGCAGTGGATGCCCTTGATGACTTCCGGCTTGGTGATGACCAGCAGGTCGTTGTTGCCTTTCAGATCCTTGGGCCAATCCTTGAAACGCTCGCCGCGATAGTCCGCCTCGGTCAGCTTGTGGCGCTGCACCATGGTGCCCATGGCGCCGTCGAGGATGAGGATGCGTTGTTGCAGGAGAGATTCGATGTGAGTGGCTACTTTGCTCATGATGACCGGCTTTTCTAAGGTGCGCGGATTCTAACATGGGGGGGTAGGCGGCTTGCCGACGGCGGCGAATGTCACTACCATCTGTGTGACTTTTATGGCCTGACGGGGGTGGCATGGCGAAGTTCGTATGGTCTGACCAGTTGAACATCGGTATCGACGTGATCGACCAGCAGCACCGGCGCATCGTGGAATACATCAACCAGCTAGACGATGCACGCTCCAATGGCATGTCGCGCGAAGAAGCCGCCTGGTTGCTCAACGACCTAGTGGATTACACCATCTCCCACTTCGGTTTCGAAGAAAGCTTGCAAGAAGAGGCCGGCTATCCCTTCCTGACCTCGCACAAGAAAGTACACGAACTGTTCACCAAGCGCATCGCCGAGTTCCAGGCTCGTGCCGAGCGCGGCGAGGACGTGACCAAGGCGCTGAACAGCCTGCTGGTGACCTGGCTGTTCAACCACATCAAGCGCGACGACAACGATTACGTGGAATCGGTACAGGCTTATCTGCGACAGAAACAGGATTTCGTGGAACGCAAAAAAGGATTGTTCGCCCGCCTGTTCGGATGAACAGCGGCGCATCGACAGGAGAACGGGGCATGAAGAGGATAGACTGGACCAACAAACTGGATACCGGCATCACCGTGATCGACCGCCAGCACCGGCGCATCGTGGACTACATCAACCGGCTGTATGAGGCGCATGCCCAGGGTTCGACCCGAGAAGCGACCGGCCGCATCATCGACGAATTGGTCGATTACACGCAGACGCATTTCGCCTTCGAAGAGACCATGCTGGAAGACGTGGGTTACGACTTGCTGGCCCGCCACAAAGAAGACCATCGCCAGTTCATCGCTCTGGTGGAAGACCTGCGCCAGCGCTTCCGCCAGCACGAAGAGACCGCCGTCGACCTCAACCACCTGATGGTGGGCTGGTTGCTCAATCACATCCTGAACGAGGATTCCCGCTACGCCCCCGTGGTGCTGCAAGGTCACTGAGCCCGCTCAGGCCGGCCCGATCTCCACAGCGTTGCGCCCGTGTGCCTTGGCACGGTACAACGCTTCGTCGGCGATGCGCCGCAACTCCTGTATCCCTTGCGCATGCTGCGGGTAGAGTGCGATGCCGATACTGGCGCTGATATGCAGCGCGATCCCTTGCACCTCGAACGGCTGCGCCAGCGCAGCGCGCAGCTTCTCGGCCACCCGGCTGGCATCGGCTACCTCGCCGATCTCGGGCAACAGCACTTCGAATTCGTCACCGCCGATGCGCGCAACGGTGTCCGAGGCGCGCACGCAATCCGCCATGCGCCGTGCCGCCTGGCACAGCAACTCGTCGCCGACCAGATGTCCGTAGTTGTCGTTCACCGGTTTGAACAGGTCGAGATCGAGATATAGCAGGGCCAGCTGGCCGCCGGCACGTTTGGCCAGATGGACCGCTTGCTGCAGACGGTCATCCATCAGCAGCCGGTTGGGCAGCCCGGTGAGCATGTCGGTATGCGCCATCTGCTCCAGCTTGCGGTTGGCCGCCTCCAGTTCCTGGCGATCCAGCTCTTCCAGTTGCGCATGCAGGAACAGGCGGCGGGCGGTGCGCGTGTTGTACCAGCTCACGATCAGGCTGAAGCCGAGCACCGGCAGATAGATCACGCTGTAGATGAACAGCGTCATCCAGTCATGGTGGTTGAGCACGGCGACCAGACTCAAGGCGACGAACGCATGCGCCAGCGATGCCCATACCGCGATGCGATAGCTGGAACGGATCACCAGATTGAGCACCACCACGAAGATGACCGACGCATACATATAGCTATGCACGATCTCGCTCTGCCCCTGCGGCAACAGCACGCCCAGCCACAGCACGGTGGCCAGCATCACGCAGACGGCATACATCGATTCCAGCCAGGCCATGTTGTGCACACGGCGAATGAAATGCAGATTCAGCGGCAGCAGGAGGCCGAGGAAAGCCAGGCGGGCGGCGAGGGATGCCTGGAGGATCTCCGGCAGCACGATGGCATCGACGAACACATAGGAGAAGAACGCCAAGTGGCCGATCCAGACCAGCAGCCGCATGAAATGCGCGTTCTGCCGGTACTGGAATACCTGGAATGCCTTCTTGAGTGCCGCCGGTATCGGCTTGCGCCAGTTGTCGAGCGCGGCTTCGAGTGCTGTCCGCATGTGTTCTCCCCCATCTTGCCGGGAAGATTGTACGACCTGCTGTGAGAAATTTAACGCAGCGTGCGACTCAGGAATGCGCCCGGTCCATGCGCCGGTATTGCACGGCCTCGGCGATGTGGTCGCTGCCGAGGGCGCTGACGCCGGCCAGATCGGCGATGCTGCGCGCCACCTTGAGGATGCGGTGATAGGCACGCGCCGACAGATCGAGGCGAGCGATGGCCTGGCGCAGCAAGGCCTCGCCCGAGGCATCGGGTGCGCAATGCACATCGATCTCGCTCACCGACAACAGCGCGTTGGGTTTGCCCTGCCGCGCGAGTTGCCGCTGGCGCGCGGCTTCCACGCGCTCGCGTATCGTCGCGCTCGGCTCGCCATCGGCCTGCTTGAGCAGATCGTCTTGCGGCACGGCCGGCACTTCGAACAACAGATCGATACGGTCCAGCAACGGCCCGGAGATCTTGCCGCGATAGCGCGCCACCTGATCCGGCGTGCAGCGGCACTTGCCGTTGTAATGACCGAGATAGCCGCAAGGGCACGGATTCATCGCAGCGACCAGCTGGAACTGCGCCTGGAAGTCGGCGCGCCGCGCCGCGCGCGAGATGGTGATGCGCCCGCTCTCCAGCGGCTCGCGCAACACCTCCAGCACGCTGCGGTCGAACTCGGGCAGCTCGTCGAGGAACAACACGCCGTGCATGGCGACCGAGATCTCGCCGGGACGCGGGTTGCTGCCGCCGCCGACCAGCGCCACGGCGGACGCGGTGTGATGCGGCGCACGATAGGGACGGGTCTTCCACTGGCGCACGTCGAAGGTGCCGCCCAGCGATTGCATGGCCGCACTCTCCAGCGCCTCCTGCTGCGTCATCGCCGGCAGGATGCCGGGGAAACGCGCCGCCAGCATGCTCTTGCCGGTCCCCGGCGGCCCGCTCATCAATAGCGAATGGCCGCCGGCAGCGGCGATCTCCAGCGCACGCTTGGCCTGTGCCTGTCCTTTCACTTCGCGCAGGTCGGGATAGTGCGGTGTCTCGCCCGCATCCTGCGGGATGAAACGCGCCAGCGGTTCGCGCCCGGCCAGGTGCGCCGCCACCTGCAACAGGTTGTGCGCCGGATGGACCACGGCGTCTTCCACCAATGCCGCTTCGGCCGCGTTCGCCTGCGGCAGGATGAAGGCGCGCCCGCTACCGGCCGCACGATAGGTCATCGCCAGCGCACCGCGGATCGGGCGCAGCTCGCCGGTCAACGCCAGCTCGCCGGCGAATTCATATTCATCGAGCTTGTCGGCCGGCACCTGCCCGGAAGCGGCGAGGATGCCGATGGCGATAGGCAGATCGAAACGCCCGCTCTCCTTGGGCAGGTCGGCGGGCGCGAGATTGACGGTGATGCGGCGCGCGGGGAACTCGAACTGGCAGTTCTGCAAGGCGGCGCGCACGCGGTCCTTGCTCTCTTTCACTTCGGCCTCGGGCAGGCCGACGATGGTGAATTGCGGCAGCCCATTGGCGAGATGCACTTCGACCGTGACCTGCGCGGCCTCCATGCCGGACAACCCTCTGCTGTACAGGACAGCGAGGCTCATGATGGTTTACTTGTGCGACTCCAGTGCGGCCAAGCGCGCTTCCAGCTTCTCGATGCGCGCGGCGAGCACGTCATATTCCTCACGTGTGACCAGATCCAGTTTGGCGAACCCTTGCGCCAGCAAAGCGCGCGCGTTCTTTTCAAAATCCTTGGCCGGACTGTTGGCCATCGCTTCGTTCAGCTTGCCCGACATCTCTTCGAAGAATTTGGCATTCAGCATGATCTATCTCCCTGTTCTCGACTGGGGCGCAGTGTACCAACAACCCGGGCGCGATGTCCGCACCAACTCTGTGCGCCGAAGTTTTCTGCCGCGCCGACTCGGTGCACCAAGGCCGTGCATGATTTTTCCATCGTTTCACAGAAAGCCCGCCGTTGATGGGTTTTCAAGGCCTGGCACGGAAGCTGCTGTAGGGAAAGCGTGGATACTCTTGTCCCGTGTTGAAACTAAATGAAAGGAAAGACCATGTTTAAGAAGAAACTGATCGTCGCTGCCCTGGCTGCTTCTTTTACCCTGCCTGCTGCCGCAGAATCCACGCTCTCGGCCAACGTCGGTTTTGTCAGCGATTACGTTTTCCGTGGCATCACTCAGACTTCGCACAATCCTGCGGTGCAAGGCGGCGTCGACTACGCGCATGAGAGCGGTGTCTATGTCGGCGTGTGGGGCTCCAACGTCAGCTGGATCGCCGACAGCGGCGCAGTGGCATCGGGCAGCGTGACCATGGAACTGGACACCTATGCCGGCTATCGCGGCACTGCTTCCGATATCGGTTATGACGTGGGCTATGTCCGTTACAACTATCTGGGTGACTACACGGCCGCCTCCGGCTTTGCCAAGGCGGACACCCATGAAATCTACGGCTCCCTGAGCTACAAGTTCGTGAGCGTCAAATATTCTCACAGCTTGGGCGACTTCCTGACCGTGATCGACGGCAGCGGGTCCAATTACCTTGAAGTGAATGCCAGCTACACGCTGGAAGATACCGGTATCACGCTATCCGCACACGCCGGCAAGCAGACTTTCAAGCCCGCTTCGGCTGACACGCTGTACAGCTATGCCGATTACAAGTTCGGAGCTTCCAAGGACATCAGCGGCTATGTCTTCGGTGTGGCGTACTCCAACACCAATGCCGGCTCCGGGTGGACCTACGCCACGGGCGGCAAATGGGGCAAAGGCGTCGTGGCTGTGACAGTGTCGCACGCGATGTAATCGAACCGGGGCGGCTCGCCGCCCCGATTTTCAAGGAGAGTCATGATGAAAATGGTCACTGCAATCATCAAGCCGTTCAAGCTGGACGAAGTGCGTGAAGCGCTGTCGGCGATGGACGTGCAAGGCATCACCGTCACCGAAGTGAAGGGTTTCGGTCGCCAGAAAGGCCACACCGAGCTGTATCGCGGCGCGGAATACGTGGTGGACTTCTTGCCCAAGATCAAGCTGGAAGCCGCCATCAAGGACGACCAGCTGGACCGCGTGCTGGAAGCCATCGAGAAGGCCGCGCAGACCGGCAAGATCGGCGACGGCAAGATCTTCGTGTCGGACCTGGAACAAGTGATCCGTATCCGTACCGGCGAAGTCGGCCCGGATGCCCTTTAAGGAGAACATGATGAAGAAACTGATCGCATCATTCACGCTGCTGGCCATGCTGTGCGGCCTGGCAGCGCCTGCTTTTGCAGAAGAAGCCGCCCCGGCGCCGGCAGCCGCGGTTGAAGTGAGCGCCGAAGCCGCCCCGGCGGAAGCCGCACCCGCAGCCGCCCCGGCACCGAGCCCCAACAAGGGCGACACCGCCTTCATGCTCAGCTCGACATTGCTGGTGATTCTGATGTCCATCCCCGGCCTCGCGCTGTTCTACGGCGGCTTGGTGCGCAGCAAGAACATGCTGTCCATCCTGATGCAGGTGTTCAGCATCTTCGCGCTGATCGCCGTGCTGTGGGCGATCTACGGCTACTCGCTGGCGTTCACCACCGGCAACGCGTTCATCGGCGGCTTCGACAGGCTGTTCCTGTCCGGCGTCTATGATCCGGTCACCGGTGCAGTCGCCAATGCAGCCACCTTCAGCAAGGGCGTCGTCATCCCCGAGTTCGCCTTCATCGCCTTCCAGGCCACTTTCGCCGCCATCACCGTGGCGCTGATCGTCGGCGGTTTCGCCGAGCGCATGAAGTTCTCCGCCGTGCTGCTGTTCTCCGCACTGTGGTTCACCGTGAGCTACCTGCCGATCGCGCACATGGTCTGGTTCTGGCCCGGCCCGGACGCCTTCACCGATGCGGACGCCGCTGCTGCTGCAGTCGCCGCTTCCGGCTGGCTGTTCCAGAAGGGCGCGCTGGACTTCGCCGGCGGTACCGTGGTGCACATCAACGCCGGCGTGGCCGGTCTGGTGGGTGCGTATCTGGTCGGCAAGCGTATCGGTTACGGCAAAGAGCCGATGGCTCCGCACAACCTGGTGATGACCATGATCGGCGCTTCGCTGCTGTGGGTGGGCTGGTTCGGTTTCAACGCGGGTTCCGCGCTGGAAGCCGGTGGTACCGCAACCCTGGCTTTCGCCAACACCCTGTTCGCTACCGCTGCTGCCGTGCTGACCTGGCTGGCCTGCGAGTGGATCCTGAAGGGCAAGCCCAGCCTGCTGGGCGCGGCTTCCGGTGCAGTCGCCGGTCTGGTCGCCATCACCCCGGCCTGCGGCTGGGTCGGCATCGGCGGCGGTCTGGTCATCGGCGCACTGGCAGGTATCGTTTGCTTCTGGGGCGTGACCGGTCTGAAGAAGATGCTGGGTGCGGACGATGCGCTGGACGTGTTCGGCATCCACGCGCTGGGCGGCATCCTGGGCGCGCTGCTCACCGGCGTGTTCAACACCTGGAGCATGGGCGGCACCGGCATCATCGACTACGTCAACAACACCATCGTCGACACCACGATCAGCTCGCAACTGTGGATCCAGACACAGGCCGTGCTGACCTCGGTGATCTGGTCTGCTGTCGCCGCCTTCGTCTGCTACAAGATCGTTGACCTGACCATCGGTCTGCGCGTCAAGGAAGAAGACGAGCGCGAAGGTCTGGACACCACCTCGCACGGCGAACGCGCATACAACGTGTAACGACTCCTCCCTGGAGCCTCCCGGCTCCATTTCAAGGGCACCTGCGAAGGTGCCCTTTTTTTCGGTGACAGAAACATCACAAGGAGAAACCATGGCAGGAGAGATGGAAAAACTGTTCGCCCTCGCAGGTCGTATCCACGTCCTGTTACGGCGGGAACACAACCGCATCATCGACGTCGAATGGATGTGTGCCGATGAAAATTACGCCAAAGAAGTGATCAGACTCGCCCGCTCGGCAGGATCGGATGAATTGCAGGCGCTGGCCGAGCGCATCGAAGCCGTACATCCACTGCTGCCCAAACCGCAGCATGTCGAAGTGCCGATACCGGTGAAGGCGGAAGCGAAATACGTCGCCAGCCTGCGCTGAGCATCCGCTTTGCATCTCGACAAATATAAAGGGCACCACGAGGTGCCCTTTTTCATCTGATATTGTCAAAATCAAAACCGTCGGGGGTGGCCCGACAGCCAGTCACTTTTTCTTGCTTCGCCAAGAAAAAGTGACCAAAAAGAAGGCGACCCCGGTTTGCCGCCCGCTGCGCGGGTACCCTGCGTTGCTCGAACGGCCGGGCCTCCTCATAAACTCGCACGATCCGCTACGCGGCCACGTGCTCAAACATATTCGTCGGACTACCCCCGCCCGTCCTGCGCTACTCGGCGGCGCACAGGGGAAGAGGAGAGTCAAAACCCTAAACAACATGGGCGCTTCGCGCCCATGCTCCCTACCCCCACCATGGAAGAAGCTTGTCCTGCCATGTTTTACATTCTGGAACTGCTTTCCGCTCATTATCTGGTGTGAATTGCTCGCGCTCCATTGCATAAAAGTCTTCTGCAATATTGCAATCTCGCCCAAACTTTGGCTCTTTTACAATTTTATATCTCGCATCGTAACCGCCGCCATCCATATGCTCCCCTCCCTCACCAATCCACTCCCTGTATTCGACATGCCGAATAGCAGCTGCATAGTGAACAGGTTTTAAAGTAAGCCCAAGCCCCTTCCACCAATAATATGTTCGGCCAAAATACATGCTGTGCAAATATCTCTCATATAGTCTTGGCCTGAATGGTGCGTTGCCAAGCGGCTCGCGGAGCGGAACTACCCAAAGAAGAGCTATGCCTCTTTTGGTGTAACTCTCGGCCCTTTTTACTATCCTGTTTATTGTTAAGCTACTTGCCTGAATTTCGATTGCGACCGGTACACCACCTATGCGTCCGCTAATATCAGGGCGCAACTCCGGTATTTTTTTCGGCTTATTTTCTGGAATTGTCCGCTCAACAGCCCACTTCCCATCAGGAAATCGCAGACTTAACAGGTCACAAATTTCTATTTTGCACTGGCTGTGTAGTTCACCTTCCTCGGGCCCAAGAACAGGTGTAAGCCTTGATTTGTGAGCAAAATGGTCACGCTTCTCTGAGCACTTTCTGAGAACCGCATCAGAAAAACAATATGGGCAATAAAACGGTCCATCATTTTTATTGCACACGGAAGCGTAGAAAGTTTCATGCGTATAAAGATTCTTCGCCGCTCCTTCAAGCAACCCAAGGCAACCAACTTCTTCAGCTTCGCTAAGAAATTCTATTTGCATATTTCTTATCGCCAATTTGGTAAGTGGGCCCCAATGTACCGGAGTCGAATTGCTTTGACTATGGTGGGCAGCTTGCTGCCCACCATGTGATTTTGACTTTCGCTTTTCTTTCCCCTGTGCGCCGCCGAGTAGCGCAGGACGGCCGGGGGTAGTCCGACGAATATGTTTGAGCACGTGGCCGCGTAGCGGATCGTGCGAGTTTATGAGGAGGCCCGGCCGTTCGAGCAACGCAGGGA
>JAJZSA010000115.1 GCA_021822115.1 Pseudomonadota bacterium | reverse complement strand
CTGCTGTTGCTGCTCGCCGCCTGGTTCTGGTGGAAGACGCGCGCAGCGCGCCAGCAGTGGCGTGCCATGCAGGCGCAGATGCAGCAGATGCATGAAGAGGTGGCGCGTGCGCGTAGCACCGAGAGGGGCGGCGAGATCATCGAAGGCGAGGTGGTGAGTGTGAAGCTGAGCACCCTGCGCGAGGAGCGTTGAGCGATGTGGTTGCAGAAAGAGATCCGCTTGCAGCCGCGTGCGCGCGGCTTCCATCTGGTGACCGATGAGGTGTTGCGCCAGCTGCCGGAATTGCGCGGCTTGCGCGTGGGCATGATGAACGTGTTCCTGCAGCACACCTCGGCCTCGCTGACGCTGAACGAGAACGCCGATCCCAGCGTGCGCCAGGATTTCGAGAGCTGGTTCAATCGCGCGGTGTCCGAGGACGAACCTTATTACCTGCATCAGGACGAAGGCGCGGACGACATGCCCGCGCATATCAAGTCCAGCCTGCTGGGCGCGAGTCTGAACCTCCCCATCGCCAACGGTCGGCCGGCGCTGGGCACCTGGCAGGGGATCTATCTGTGTGAGCACCGTGACCAGGGTGGCAGTCGCCGCCTGCTGGTGACGGTGCATGGAGAATGAGATGGAACAAGGCAGCAAGACATTGCATCTGGTGATGCATGGCCGCGTGCAAGGTGTGTGGTATCGCGATTCGATGCGGCGCGAGGCGGAGATGCTGGGCGTGGAAGGCTGGTGCCGCAACCGCAGCGACGGCACGGTGGAAGCCATGGTGCAGGGCGATGCGCAGGCGGTGGACCGTCTGGTGCAGTGGGCGCAGCGCGGTCCGGACCTAGCCGAGGTGACGCGCGTCGAGGTGTCACCCGGCAGCGGCGAGTATGCCGGTTTCGAGGTGCGCGACAGCGTATGAGGCCGGCTGCCTTGCTCTTCGTCACGCCGGGCTGCGTGCATTGCGCGGCGGTGAAGCAGGCGCTGGCGACCTTGGTGCGGGAAGGTGCCGTGGCGCAAGTGATCGAGGTCGATGCCACGCAACAGCCGGAACTGGCGGCGCAACATGGCGTGCGCAGCGCGCCCTGGCTGGAGATGGGGCCGTTCACGCTGAGCGGTGCGCAGACGCTGGCCGAGCTACGCCAGTGGGCCGCCTGGGCGGAGAGCGAAGCGGGCACCGCCCATTACCTCGAACATCTGTTGCGGGGCGGCGAGTTCACCCATGCGCGTGCCTTCGTGGTGGCCGATGCGGCGCGCTTGCAGGTGTTGCTCGCCATGCTGGCCGATACCGAGCTGGGTATCGACGTGCGCCTGGGGGTGAGTGCGCTGCTGGAGCGTTATGCCGGGCATGCGCGTTTGCAGGCCTTGATTCCCGAGCTGAGCGAGATGACGCGGCATGCCGACCATCGCGTGCGCGCCGATGCGGCCCATCTGCTCGGCCTCACCGGCAGTGCAGCGGCGCGCAAGCCGTTGGAACTGCTGCGGGTGGACGAACACGAAGAAGTGCGCGAGATCGCGCATGAGGCGCTGGCCGCGTTGGCGCACGCGGACTGAATCACTTCACGGCGGCGACCGTCACGCGCGTCTTGGGCAAGCCGCGTTCCAGGAAATAGCTCTCGATGCACTGCACGCTATCGCTCGGGCCGGCGATGTACAGGTCGCCTTCCAGCAGGCGCGCATCGGCGCCGACCAGCTCATCCAGCAGCTTGTGCAACGCGGCGCTGCGATGGGCGTTCAGCTGGCGCAGGTCGAAGCCGGCCACATGTTCCGCATAGTGGAAATTGTCCAGCGCGTCGTCCCAGGCATGGGCGATGTTGGGCAGGTAGATGTGGCGCTTGTCGGAGCCGATCCAGTGCAGGGTGATGTCTTCCGCCTCCAGCGACAGCGCATGCTCGATCACGCTCTTGATGGGCGCGAAGCCACAATCGAGGGCGAGGAAATACAGCGGCCGCATCGCTCGCTCGTGCAGGATGAATTCGCCCTGCGGGCCTTCGATCTCCACCACCTCGTGCGCCTTCAGCTTGTCGAACACATAGTCGGCGAACAGGTTGCCGCTCTGGCGATGGATGTGGAACAGCAGGTTGCGGTCGTCGCACGGGCAACTGGCGATGGCTTGCAGCGCGCTGAAGGCGCGCCCCACGCGCAGAGTGACGCTCTGGCCGGCGAGGAAACGCAGGCGGCGCGTGCGCGGCGTCTGCAAGTGCAGCAACAGGATGTCGTCGTTGATCGGGCCGACGGCTTTCACCGTGGCTTCGATCTGCTGGAACGGGATGTCCTGCACGCTGTCCGCCACCGGCGCTTCGATGACGACATCGCTCACTGCGGTGTTGCTGCACAGCAGGATGTAGCCGGCAGCCTGTTCCGCCGGTGCGATGGTGAAGTCGTGGTGGCGCGTCTGCTGCACTTGGCCGGAGACCACGCGTGCCTTGCACAGGCCGCAGTTGCCGCCGCTGCAACCATAGTCGAGCGGGATGCCGGCGCGCATGGCGGCGTCCAGCAGGGAGTCGTGGCCTTCGACCAGGAAGTCGTGGCCGCTGGGTTGCAAAGTCACTTGTGCAGTCATCACGCTCAATACCTTGTCCTTGATGGCAAGCGGGTTCACCTTGCCGGGTTCCATCGCGGCATCGGCTTGCAGCCGCAGCCAGTCTTGCAGTTCGGCCAGCTGGCGCTGCGCTGTGTCGTCCAGGCCCTGTGCGCTGTCCGCCAGGCGCTCCCACAAGGCGCGCAGCAAGGCTTCGAAACGCTGCACCTGCGCCTGGCTGAGAGCGTGGGA
>JAJZSA010000061.1:376-15303 GCA_021822115.1 Pseudomonadota bacterium | reverse complement strand
TCCAGAGCAAACGGCACATCAAGATGGCCGGGCCGGACAAATTGCGCATCGAGTTGAAGTATGGGGATCTGAAGCAGCGGGTACTGGCGGTGGTGAATTTCTTCAAGGAATTGCAGTAGGCGTTTCGCTTGTTGGCTCGCAATATCGCGGCACCCCGTTCGTCCTGAGTAGGCGAAGCCGTATCGCAGGATGGGTATCGCTGCGCTCTCGTCCCCGAAGGGGGCACCCCATCCTACGGCGCATTATTTCCGACCATGTCTCTCCCACCACTCCCGCCGCTGTTGCTTGTCCATGAACGTCCACGCCAGCAAGCGGCTCTTCTTCTGCCCTTGTGCCATCTCGATGGTGCGGCTGTCCACTGCGCCAAAGTGCTTCAGCGCGCTGTAAGCCTGCGGCAGGCTGGATGATTTCGAGACCAGCGTGGTGAACCACAGGCAGTGGTCGCCGCCGTCGGCGCTCTCTTCGATCATACGGGTGATGAAGGCTTCTTCGCCACCTTCGCAGCACAGCTCCAGACTCTGTCCGCCGAAGTTCAGCACCGGCTTCTTGTGCTTGTTGTGTTCTTTGCCCAGGTTCTGCCATTTGCGTTGCGAACCTTTGCGGGCTTCGGCGAGCGAGGCATGGAACGGCGGGTTGCTCAGGGTGAGTGCGAAGTATTCATCGGCATAGGTCACACCTTCGAAGATGGACGAGGTGGATGACTGATGACGCAGTTCGATGGCGTCCTCCAGTCCGTTGGCATCGATGATGTGACGCGCATTGCTGAGTGCAGGCTCATCGACATCGGTGCCGACGAAATGCCAGCCGTATTCGGCGTGGCCGATGAGCGGGTAGATGCAGTTCGCCCCGACACCGATGTCGAGCACGTGCACCGTGTCGCCGCGCGGGATGTTGCCACCGTTGCTCTCGGCCAACAGGTCGGCGAGGTAATGGAGGTAGTCGGCGCGTCCCGGGATGGGCGGACACAGGTACTGCGCGGGGATGTCCCATTCCTTGATGTGGTAATGCTGTTTCAGCAAGGCACGGTTGAGTGCTTTCACGGCGGCCGGGTCGGCGAAGTCGATGGATTCGTTGCCGTACTTGTTCACGGACACGTAAGTGGCCAGTTCGGGGCAGGCCGCGATGAGTTGCGCGAAGTCGTAACGTTCCCGGTGCGGATTGCGTGGGTGAAGACTGGTTTTGGTTGCGACTTGGGGCATGAAGGCAAGGCGGCTGAACACGAACGTGAGGGCGGGTCATTTTATACAACTGGCGTGATCGCACGCGCATTTCAGGCATGTGCGACATGAAGCGGAGCGCGACCAGCCTGGCACTGGTCGCGAGGCACCTGCTGCTTACAGTGCCGCTTTCACCACTTCCGCCAACGGCGTGGTTGCTCTGCCGATCAGCGTGCTGAGTTGCTTGCCGTCGTCAAATAGCGCGCCTTTGGAAACGCCGGCATCGGAATCGGCCAACAACGCGGCCAATGGTTCCGCCAGGCCCGCGCCCAGCAGCGCTTGTTTGTAATCGGCTTGGGGCAGGTTGACGTAGTGGATGGCACGGCCAGCTTGTTTGGCGATCTCGGCGGCGAATTCGGCCAGGGTATAGCTGGTGTCACCGGCGAGCTCATATACCCTGCCTGCCTGACCTTCCATGGTGAGCACGGCGGCATCGGCTGCGGCGTAGTCGGCACGTGTCGCGGAGGCGATGCGGCCTTCGCCTGCGCAGCCGTACACCGCACCGAGATTCAGCGCGGTGGGGATGCCCATGGCGTAGTTCTCGGTGTACCAGCCGTGGCGCAGGAAGACATAAGGCACGCCGGAGGCTTTGATGGCGGCTTCCGTTTCGCGGTGTTCTCCGGCCAGGCCGAGCACGGAGGTATCGGCGTGCAGCACGCTGGTGTAGGCCAGCAGTTTCATGCCCGCACGTTGGGCGGCGTCGATGACGGCCTGATGCTGTCTGACGCGCTGGCCGATCTCGCTGGAGGAGATGAGCAGCACCTTGTCTGCGCCTTGCAGGGCGGCATCCCAGCTCTCGGGCTGGTTGTAATCGGCCTGGCGCACTTGCACGCCGAGTGCCTTGAGGTCGGCGGCCTTTTCCACGTTGCGCACGGCGGCGATGATCTGCGCAGCAGGCACTTTCTTCAGCAGCGAGGCGATGACGAGGCGGCCCAGTTGGCCGGTAGCGCCGGTGACGACGATCATGGCGTTTCCTTTCTTGGTTATTTATGAACAGGTGAACGCAGAATATCCGCTACAATAACCTTTCGTAAGTACGCACAAAAAAGTAAGTGCCATGCCCGCTATCGCCGCCAATCCCAAGCCCGTGTTTCGCCGCGGAGAAGTGTTCTCCACGAACTGCCCGTCGCGCGAGATCCTCAACCATGTCACCAGCCGCTGGGGTGTGCTGGTGCTGTCCGCATTGATGGACGGCACGCACCGCTTCAGCGAACTGCGCCGCAAGATCGACGGCGTGAGCGAGAAGATGCTGGCGCAGACACTGCAACAACTGGAAGCCGACGGTTTCGTGGAGCGCATCGCCTACCCCGTGGTGCCGCCGCACGTGGAATATTCGCTGACGCCGCTGGGCAAACAGATCGGCACACAAATAGACAGCCTGGTGGACTGGATAGAGAGCAACCTGCCCAAGATCATCAAGGCGCAACAGGCGCGTCAGCCCTGAAGTAAAATGCGCGCCTTCGTTTTCAACCACAGGCCTGCACTGGCAGGCTGCATCGCCGACCTATGAACCTCATCCTCCACGCACTGCATGCCATCCCCGACGTCCAGGTCAAACACATCGCCAGCCTGGCCGGGACGCATCGCATCGAACAGATCACCCCGCATGCCTACCGCCTGCGCGACGCAGAGCCGCACGAGATCATCGGCGCCTACTGCTACGAGCACCAGATCGATTGCGGTTACGTGCCCGAGGGCAAGCATCTGGGCGACTTCGGCCTGCTGGTGATGGACATGGATTCCACGCTGATCAGCATCGAATGCATCGACGAGATCGCCGACATGCAGGGCCTCAAGCCGCAGGTGGCGGAGATCACCGAAGCCGCGATGCGCGGCGAGATCGAATTTGCCGAGAGCCTGCGCCGCCGCGTAGCACTGCTGAAAGGCCTGGACGAATCGGCCTTGCAACGCGTGTACGACGAACGCCTGCAACTGAACCCCGGCGCGGAGACGATGCTGGCCGCGCTGAAACGGCACGGCATCAAGACGCTGCTGGTCTCGGGCGGCTTCGTGTTCTTCACCGAACGCCTGAAGGCCCGTCTCGGTCTGGACTTCGCCCACGCCAACACACTGGAGATCGTGGACGGCAAGCTCACCGGCAAAGTACTGGGTGACATCGTCGATGCACAGGGCAAGGCCGATTGGCTCAACCACGTGCGCGAAGAGCTGGGCCTGCAACGCGAGCAGGTGATCGCCATGGGCGACGGCGCCAACGACCTGAAGATGATGGCGCAGGCCGGCGTCAGCATCGCCTATCACGCCAAGCCGGTGGTGCGCGCGCAGGCCAGCCATGCGCTGAATTTCGTCGGACTGGATGGGCTGGTCACGCTGTTCGCGCAGGCATGAACCCGATCGCTGCTGAAAAGACGTTCATCCTGCCGGAATGAAAAGCAAGGCCAGGTGACGCCGAAAAAATCCCCGGTTCTACAGGATTTTCAGAGAGTATTGCCTTTGAAGGCCGTGATGTAGCTGTAGCACAGGCGCGCATCCTCGGCCAGTTCTGAGAAGCTGATGTGGCGGCGGCTCCAGCGGGTGAAATCCGGCGCATCGGCCATGCGCGAGACGTCGCGGAACTGCAAGCTCCAGTCGAGGAACACGCGCCGCGCTTCCTCCCCTTCGATGACGATGCGCAGATCGCGGTGGCGTGTATCGGCCTGGATGAACGCCATCAGGCGCTGCACGTTCTCGCGGCTGCCCTCCAGCATCTGCATGAAACAGCCGTCCTGATACAGCAGACAACCGGTGATGCCGTTCTCCTGATTGTATTGCTGTGCGCTCCTGACGATCTCGGCCAAGGCCGCCTCATCCACCGTTCCGGTCGCCACGCTGACATAGATGAGGAAATACAGGGCAGGCATCGTCCCCTGCCGCACCGTGCCCACCTCGCGGTCGACCGCTTCGATGAAGGCCGCCTCCTCCAGCGGTCGGTAACACAGATAGCCCTGGATGAAGTCGCAGCCGTTGGAGTGTAATTCGAGCAGCTGCGCCTCGTTCTCCACCCCCTCGGCCACCAGCTTCATGCCCAGCGAACGCCCCAGCCCGATGATGGTACGGATGATGGTGCGGCTGTCCGCCTGCTTGTCCACGCCATCGACGAAAGCCTTGTCGATCTTCAGCACGCTGACCGGCATGCGGGTGAGTTGCGCCAGCGAGGAATAACCGGTGCCGAAGTCGTCCACCGCGACATGCAGGCCCAGCGCAGCCAATTGCCGCAACACACCCAGGTTGGCTTCCACATTGGCCATCAGCGAAGTCTCGGTGATCTCGATCAGCAGACGCGCCGGGTCGGCACCGGTCTCACGCAGGATGCGCGCGAAATCATCGGCCAGGTTCTCATCGTCCAGCTGGCGCGTGGAAACGTTGATGGAGACATAGGACGGCGCCTGCGTCCCCCAGCGCTTGCGCCACTTAACCTCGGCCTGACAGCCCTGGCGGAACACCCACAAGCCGATGGCGACGATGGTGCCGGTCATCTCCGCGATGGGGATGAACACGGCAGGCGAGATCTCGCCGCCCTGGGTATGCCAGCGCAGCAACAGCTCGGCACCGACGATGCGCCGGTTCTCGGCCGACACGATGGGCTGGAAGCGACAGGAGAGTTCGCCCTGGCGCAAGGCATTGCGCAAGCCTTCGGTCACGGCCAGACGCTGGCGCACCTTCTGCTCCAGGCTGTCGTTGAAGAATTGCCAGCCGTCGCGCCCCTTCTGCTTCATCTCGTACATGGCGCTGTCGGCGGAACGCAACAGGTCATCGGCCGAATGGGTGCTGCCGTGGCCGACCGCGATGCCGATGCTGGCGGTCACGAACAAGGGGGTACCGTTGAAGTCCACCGGCTGGCGCAAGGCCTCGTTGATGCGCTCGGCCAGCGCCGAGATGGTGGTGGGCTGTTCCAGCTGTTCGCACAGCACCACGAACTCGTCGCCGGCCAGACGCGCCACCGTATCGCCCGGACGCACCTGCTCCATCAAGCGCGCGGCCACCTGCTTGAGCAAGGCATCGCCCGCCTCGTGGCCGTGCACGTCGTTCACCAGCTTGAAGCCGTCCAGGTCGATGAATAGCAGCGCGATGCTCAAGCCCTGGCGCTGCGAACGTTGCAGCGCGTTCACCAGCCGTTCGCGGATCAGCGCCCGGTTGGGCAACTGCGTCAGCGCGTCATGGGTGGCGCGCCACAACATATCCTCCTCGGCGCGCTTGCGCTCGGAGATGTCGCGCATGGTGACCACCAGCATCCAGCCATCTTCGTTGCGGAATTTGGCGATGGCGGCTTCCAGCGGGAAGAACGAACCGTCCTTGCGGTAACCGGAGATCTCGCCGCGCGCCGACATGCGCCGCTCGTTCTCGTCGCCCTCCACGAACCCCTTCACCAGTTCCACATGACGCTGACGCACATGCGGCGGCAACAACTGGTGGACCGACATGCCGACCATCTCCTCCAGGGTATAGCCGAACAGGTGGCAAGCGCCCGGATTGGCCTCGGCGATGATGCCTTGCTGATCGGTGGCGATGATCGCCATGTCGGCGATGGACAGGATCTGGTGTGCGGTGCTGAGCCGCTGCATGGCGGCATTGGCCTCGGCCGAGATGCGTGCCGATACCTGCGGCGAAGGCGGTGACTCATGCAGAGGCGCAGCATGGGACTGCCCGCGATAGCGGGCCGGGATCACCGGATCGATGCGCCCGAACGATTCCACGATGCTGAAGGTGCCATCCGCATTGCAACGGGCGAGATAGGCGTTGACGCTGGCATGATGGGTGGCGGCATCCATCGCCACCTCGCCCTGCGGCGCATCCACCCGCACCCGCTCCAGCGCATCCACCACGGCTTCCGCCTCGGTGGTGCCAGCCATCTCCACCGCCCGCGCGTAGGCACGCACACACAGATAGGTACCCTCGCCGAAGTTGGTGAGGATGCCGTTGCCGGCCGGCCAGATGCCGCTGACGCCCGGCACCTGCGCCAGACGTTCCAGATAGCTGCGGTTCTCCGGCGTGTTCACCGACATGAAGTAGGTGTTGCTGGAATAGAAGCCCTCGCGCACCGCAGCCGGCAGCTGGCTGACCATCATCTCGTCGTAATGCCCCATCGCCACCGCCATGCGCTTCTTCAGCCCCATCTCGGTGAAGCGCGTGAGCAGATGCACCTGATCCTGACCGGCGAAATACGGCACGAACACATCGGCCCCGGAGCGCGCCACCTGTTGCAGCAGGTCATCGATCTCCTGCAGGCTGGCGCCGATGGGCAGGTATTCCTCGCCCAGGATGTCGCCCCCCACGGCCAGTAACGCCTGCTTGGCGGCGTCGATGGAACCGCGCGGCCACTCATAGTTGTTGCCGGCGAAGAACATCTTGGGGCCGTAGCGTTCGGCCAGCCAGGGGATCATCTTGTCGATCTGCTGGTTGGGCAACGCGGCAAAGTGGAAGAAGTAGCGTCCCGAGATGCTGCCTTCGTAGAAAGAGAAGTTCAGGTAGGGGATGCGTTTCGGTTCGGCCACCTGCTCGGCGACGGCGATGCGCGAGTTGGACAGCAGGTTGCCGATGATAGCGTCGCACCGATGTTGCTCGACCAGGCGCAAGGCGGCCGGAACAGCGGTATCGGGCAGGCTGCCGTCATCCTCGATGAGGAGTTGCAGCGGACGCCCCAGCAAGCCGCCGGCGGCATTGATCTCGTCACAGGCGATTTGTGCGGCATGGCAGATCTCGGCGCCATACAGCCCCACCAGCCCGGTCAACGGCGGCATCAGCCCGAGACGGACCGGTTCGATCGATGCATTGTCACTCATGCGCTATCTCAGCCCCCCTGCTGTTTGATGAGCACTCCCGCTACATTAACCCATCCTCGGCAAAAATGTGCCCTGTCATCGCGTCGCGTGTCCGTATAATCCACCGCCCCTCCCGCCTTCATGCGAGCGTCCTCATGACCCAAGAGATCAGCACCGAAGTCCTCCTCGAAAAATACGCCGAACCCGGCGAAACCTCGGTCCAGGACGTGCGCCGCCGCGTAGCGCGCGGTCTGGCGCAGGCGGAGAAGCCCGAACAGCGCGCACATTGGGAAGAAGCGTTCTTCCTCGCACAGGAAGATGGCTTCGTGCCCGCCGGGCGCATCAACTCCGCCGCCGGGCTGGACAGCCAGGCCACGCTGATCAACTGCTTCGTGCAGCCGGTGGGCGATGCCATCTCCGGCACCGTGGATGGCCGCCCCGGCATCTACGACGCGCTGCAGCAGGCCGCAGAGACCATGCGCCGCGGCGGCGGCGTGGGCTACGACTTCTCCGCCATCCGCCCCGAGGGTGCGCACGTCAAAGGCACCAACTCGCGCGCTTCCGGCCCCATCTCCTACATGCGCGTGTTCGACCGCTCCTGCGAGACGGTGGAATCGGCCGGCGCGCGGCGCGGCGCGCAGATGGGCGTGCTGCGTTGCGACCATCCCGACATCGAGCGTTTCATCCACGCCAAGGACAGCGGCGACCTGCGCAACTTCAACCTCTCCGTCGGCGTCACCGACGCGCTGATGGAAGCCGTGCTGGCCGATACCGACTTCGCGCTGGTGCATGCCGCCCGCCCCGCGCAAAGCCTGATCGACCAGGGTGCCGCCCAGCGCGCCGACGGCAAATGGGTGTATCGCACCGTGCGCGCCACCGAGCTGTGGAAGCAGATCATGGCCAGCACCTACGACCACGCCGAGCCCGGCGTGCTGTTCATCGACCGCATGAACCGCGACAACAACCTGTCGTACTGCGAAGTGATCGAAGCTACGAACCCCTGCGCGGAGCAACCCCTGCCCGCCTACGGCTGCTGCTGCCTCGGCTCCATCGACCTGACGCGCATGGTGGATCATCCGTTCAGCGCGCACGCGACGTTCGACCGTGCGCGTTTCACGCGGCTGGTGAAGGTCGCGGTGCGCATGCTGGACAACGTGCTGGACGTGACCGCCTGGCCGCTGCCGGAACAGCAGGAAGAGGCGCGCAACAAGCGGCGCATCGGGCTGGGCTTCACCGGCCTCGGCGACGCGCTGGTGATGCTGGGGCTGCGCTACGACACCGACGAGGCGCTGGCCTTCGCCGCCGAGGTGTCGCGCCTGATGCGCGACGAGGCCTATCTGGCTTCGGTCGACCTCGCCATCGAACGCGGCGCGTTCCCGCTGCTGGACGCGGAGAAATATCTGGCCGCGCCGCGCTTCGCTTCGCGCCTGCCGGACGAACTGAAAGCCAAGATCCGCAAGCACGGCCTGCGCAACAGCCACCTGCTGTCCATCGCGCCCACCGGCACCATCTCGCTGGCCTTCGCCGACAACGCCTCCAACGGCATCGAGCCCGCGTTCTCGTGGTTCTACACGCGCAAGAAGCGCATGCCGGACGGCAGCACCAAGGACTATGCGGTGGAAGACCACGCCTGGCGCTTGTACAAAAAGAAGGGCGGCGACACCGACCAGCTGCCGCCCGCCTTCGTCACCGCGCTGGAGATCAGCGCCATCGCCCACATGAAGATGGTGGCCGCCGTCGCGCCGTTCATCGACACCTCGATCAGCAAGACGGTGAACGTGCCCGCCGACTATCCCTATGAGGACTTCAAGGACCTCTACACCGAGGCGTGGAAGGCCGGACTGAAAGGACTTTCCACCTATCGCCCCAACAGCGTGCTGGGCTCGGTGCTCTCCGTCGCGCCGGAGAAGAAGGAAGAAGAACAACCGCAGGATCTGGTGTTCGACCAGGACCGCCGCATCGTGCTGGAAAGCGCGCCCAAACCCGCGCTCGCCTCGCTGCGCTGGCCCGGCCGCCCCAAGCTGCCCGCCGGCAGCGAAGGCTGGACCTCGCAGGTGGTGAAACATCCGCTGGGCAGCTTCGTCACCTTCGTCTCGCACACCACCAATGGCAGCAACCATCCGTTCGAAGTGTGGGTGAACGGTTCCGAGCAGCCGCGCGGCCTCGGCGCGCTGGCGAAATCGCTGTCGATGGACATGCGCACGCGCGACCCGGTGTGGGTGCGCATGAAGCTGGAGATGCTGATGAAGTCGGCGGGCGACGACGCCTTCGAGATGCCCATGCCGCCCGATGGCGAGATGCGCCATATGCCCAGCCTGGTGGCGGCCTTCGCCCACCTGCTGAAATACCGCATCGAACAACTCGGCGCGCTGGAGATCACCGAAGACGCGACCACGCCGATGATGGATGCGCTGTTCGCCAAGAAGGAACCCAAGACCGGCGTGGACGGTACCATGAGCTGGACGGTGGACATCGCCAACGCCGGCACCGGCGACGACTTCGTGCTCGGCCTGAAGGAACTGGTGCTGCCCGACGGCCAGCGTCGCCCCTATTCCATGTGGCTGTCCGGCGTGTATCCGCGCGCACTGGACGGGCTGTGCAAGGTGCTCAGCCTGGACATGCGCGTGATCGACCCGGCCTGGATCGGCATGAAGCTGCGCAAGCTGCTCAACTTCGGCGAACCGCTGGGCGACTTCATGGCGCGCGTGCCGGGCGAGAACAAGATGGAGAGCTTCCCCTCCACCGTGTCCTATGTCGCCAAGCTCATCATCCACCGCTACGCCATGCTCGGCATCCTCGACGAGCACGGCTACCCCGTGCAGCAGATGGGCGTGCTCGAAGTGCCGGAGGGACAGATCAAACCCACCTCCACCTTCAAGCCCGTCATCGGCAAACACTGCAAGGAATGCGGCAACGCCACGCTGATCAAAAAGGACGGCTGCGAGTTCTGCACCAGCTGCGGCGCCATCGGCGCCTGCGGTTAAGGGCGCGTAAAAGCCTCGTGACCGCGCCCCTGCCCTACCTCGCCGGCTACCCCGCCGCGCTGGTCGAACAGGTGCGGCAGCTGATCGCCGAGGACAAGGTGGCCGAACTGCTGCGCCGCCGATACCCCGCCGCGCACGACATCCGCACCGACAAGGCGCTGTACGACTACGTGCAGGCGATCAAGAACGAACACATGCGCAACGCCGGGCAACTGAGCAAGGTCGCCTTCGACAACACCCTGCACGTCCTACGCAACGCCCTCGGCACCCATACCACCCACGCGCGCGTGCAAGGCCAGAACCTCAAGGCCAAGAAAGAGATCCGCATCGCCTCCCTGTTCAAGGACACCCCGCCCGAATTCCTGCGCATGATCGTCGTGCACGAACTCGCCCACATGAAACAGCGCGAGCACGACAAGGCGTTCTATCAACTATGCCTGCACATGGAACCGGACTACGGCCAGCTGGAATTCGACCTCAGGGTGTACCTGAGTTATCGCGATGCAGGGGGCGAGACGTTGTGGGGGAGCGCGCTGGCGATCGCCGGCACCAGCATCGCAGCGACTAGTCGATCCGATCTTCCAGCGCGGTGATCTGCCCGCGATCATCGTGATGAACGGTGACCAATTGGCTATCCCGATAGGTTTGCAAGCGATCGGCATCCAGCCTGAAATAGCCGGCATAGTCCTCATCCGTATAGATGACATGTTCGCTTGGGCCCTTGTGGCGCTTCAGCCATGACAGGAGGAACAGCACGATGGGCGTCACGATCAGCATCTTCAAACCATTTTCAAAAGTGACGCTATGGATGTTGTCGTAGATCCAGTCCGAGATCTCTTCGGCGGGCACGTCCGCGTTGATGATGCGCAGGAAGATGTGGAACACCGGGTGCCACAGATAGATGAACCCCACCCACAGCAAGAGGGTGACCCCGTCCCACAGCCATATCTTGCTGCGCGGCATCTCATGGCGTTTATTGATGATCAGGGTATGTCTATACATGATCGCGGCTCCCCGGTTGCTTGAGCGTCTGATGCACACCACGATCCGGACTCACCCAGCGTGCACGTTGCCGGGCGCCGAACAACACCTTGGGCAATGCCACGACCGCCGTGGCCAGGTTGATGAACCAGTAGACGAACGGGTACCAGATCATCCAGAAATAGTTCCGCCCCAAGCCGTGGTCATAGTGACCGTCCAGCCAGCGACTGACGGCGAATTGCAACAGGCAGGCGCCGATCAGGAACACACTGCTGTCATCCGGCAAGATCGGCGAACTGTCGGGCGACAGGTAACCCAGCGGGAAGAACAGGCTCAGCAGCCAGACCACGCAGACCAGCGCCATGGTGTATGCCCACAGCGTGCTGAGCAGCAGCTCGATCATCAAGCCCCACAAGTGGGTCTGTCTGGCGGCGAACAGCACTTTGAAGTTCTTGAGCATCACTTGCGCGCCGCCCATCGCCCAGCGCAGACGTTGTTTCCACAACCCCTTGATCGTCTCCGGCATCAGGATCCACACCAAGGCTTTCGGTTCGAAGCGCACATCCCAGCCGTTGCGTTGCAATTTCCAGGTGATGTCGATGTCCTCGGTCAGCATGTCCGGACTCCAGTAACCGACCTCATGCACCGCCGCTTTGCGGAACCCGGTGATCACCCCGGATACGGTGAACAGCCGCCCGAACGAACGCTGCGCACGCTTGATCATGCCGACGATGGAGGAGAACTCGCCCACCTGGATGCGGCCGAGCAGGCTGGTGCGATTGCGGATGCGCGGGTTGCCGGTCACCGCCGCCACCTGCGGATAGCGGATGAAGTGCTTCACCATCCAGTGCAAGCAATACGGGTCGAGCAAGGCATCGCCATCGATGCACACCAGGTAGTCGTGTTTGGCCAGCAAGGCGCCCGCTTGCAGCGCCAGCGCCTTGCCCTGGTTCTCGGCCAGGTTGACCACCTTGAGCTTGGGATGGCTGCGCGCCAGCCCGAGCAGGATCTCCAGCGTGTCGTCCTTGCTGCCGTCATTGATGGCGATCACCTCGAAATCGGGATACGCGACATTCAGCGCATAGCTGATGGTCTCGATTGCATTCTGCCCCTCATTGAAACACGGGATCAGGATGCTGACGCCTTCCCAGTGCTCACCCTCGCGCAGCTTGGGGATGTGGTCGGCCTGGACCGCGCGTTCGTTCTTGAAATAGAAATAGATCGCGCCGACCATCCACAGCGTGGACATGAACAGCGGGTAATAGAAGATATACCCGATGAAGAAGTGCCACAGCGAGTGCCAAAAAACATGCGAGCCCATCATCGCCTCGATCCTCTCTAGTTCCTGGGTAACACGCTATTCGGGTTGAAGGGATACATGCGGATCGGCTTCCTGGCGAACAGGCGTTTCATCAGATCGGCATCCGGGTTGTTGTGGAACAGATCGTCCGGGTAATACGCGATATGGTTCACACCGGCATCGTAGAGGTGCTGTATGGTCAGGCTCAGTTCCTGGGAGGAGATCGCCTGGCTGTGTCTGCGCCAATCGACCGCCTGCAATTCGAACACGGTCCGTTCCAGGCCGCACGCTTGCTGTTTGACATTGGCGACGAGCTGATCGTAGAACGCGCCGGCATCATCGGCCTGCTCCATGTAAGGCATCGCCATGATCGCCGTGTAGTCGTATTTCCGGATCGAGTCCGCCAGGCTTTGCGCATACCATTCCTGCGCATCCTGGTTCAGGGCCACTTGCGCATACAGATTGCGCGCCGTCTTCAACCCCGGGCGATAGTTGCCCACGACGCGCGCCAGCTCCAGCGCGAAATCGTCCAGATACTCGGTCTTCAGTTTCGTCCAGCGCAAGAATTGCGCACGGTCGGCACGGATCTGCTGGACGCTCGCCTGCAATCCCCACTTACGGTATTGCGCGCGTGCCATCGCGCTGTCGTCCTCGTAGTCGGACAGCGTCACATCGTCATGGAACAGGATGCCGTCTATCACAGCCGACTTCGCCAGGTCCTCGTAGATCTCACGGACGACCTTGCGCGCCTGCGGCGAGAAGGGAGACAGGCGCGGATAGCCCATGTTCAGGTGCGAGGGATCGACCTGCAAGGTCACCACCTTGTCGTTCGCCGCCGGTTCCCCGGCCGGCAGTTCCCAGGCGATCATCGGCATCCAGGCATAGATGCGCTTCACCTGCGTACGAGTGCCGATCTGCCAGGCGACCCGATTGAACAGATCGCTGCGCAGCGGGATATGGCGGTTGGGAAAATAGACCTGATCGGCCGCGCCGTTGGCATCCGGGTCGGCGAACGCCTGCAGATAGACGGTATTCACATTGAGGCGCTTGATGCGCTCCAGCAGCTCGCCCAGGTTCTTGTTGAGCTGCTCCGGGTCGGCGTCGTAGATGTAATCAAGGTCGATATGCATCGCCTTGGTGGTCATCGCACCATCGGTGAAATTGTTGTTGCGATCCCACATATTGAGTTCCATGTCGGTGTGCGACATCTTGTGGTCCACCAGGATACGGCGCAGTCCCCACAGCGGCGTGCTGCGGGTATTGCTGCCGTCGTCCAGCGTCAATCCGATCGGCATCCCCAGCCGCTCGGCGATCCTGCGCACTTCCAGGTTGTAATCGCCATAGGGCCATACCATCACGCGCGGCCGCTGTCCGGTGTAACGCTGGAGAAAATCGTTGTTCGCCTTCAGGTCGGCATGGATGCGTTGCTGATAGTGCTTGTCATCCTCATAGGTCCCTTGCTCGCTCAACCATTGCCGCGTGATGACCGCCGGCTCCATGTTGCCCTGCGGGTTGCCCAATATCCCACGATGCAAGTCGTAACTATGACTGCCCACCTCCACCAGCCCGCTGGCCACCATCTCGCGGATCTCCGCCTGGCTCAGGAATTTCTGCCGGTCGATCGGATAACCGCCGACATCGACCTTGTCCTTGGCTTGCAGCCAACTGCCGACCAGCGCGACCACGGTAGGGATGTGATATTTCTTGATGACCGGGAACGCATTGGCATAGATCGACTGATAACCATCGTCAAAGGTGATCAGGACTGCCTTGTCCGGCAATGGTTTACCGTGTTTCCGATGATCGATGATGTCGTCGATGCGGATGAAGTGATAACCGTTATCGACCAGCCATTTCATCTGTGCATCGAAACTCGCGGGCGAGACCGCATAGGTCGAATCGAGCGTCTCGCTCTTTTCCGCGATCTCGTGATAACTGAAGATCGTGAAGTCGTTGGGATCACGGTCGCGACTGCAAGCGTTGGGCAGCTCGCTCGCCAGCAGATTCCCACTCAGCAACCATGCCAAGACCAGCATCGTCCTGGCTATCGAAGAACGCACCATGCAGTTTCCAAAAGGTTTAATTGAAAATCGAACGGGCATTGACCACCCATCCGCAAAAAAATTTCATGCGCCGGAAAATTTCGCTCGCCCAAAAGGTGCACCATGCTAGCAGCCTTCCCAGCCCCAGGGAAATTTAGCTGGAATATCAGTAAGTTTGAGCCGGGAAATACGGATAGCCGCCACCACACCGGCCCCTGCGCACAAGACCTTGCGCCTAGTGCCCGGCACTAGGAACCTGCCCGCGGCCAGTGCTCAGCGAGAACGGAATGATCGGAATGCGGATTGGATAGACGATAGAGGGAATGATTCCAGAGGCGGCGGCTTGTCGGCCATAAGAGACATCAGCGGTTTACTGAAATGATTGCCTGAGAAGGCTGAGGGGATGTCCGCTTCCCGCTCAACAGCGGTCGTTCAAAACGACAAGTTCGATGATGATCGGCCGTCTCTTGCTAACCCATAAGAGACAAAAGATTGTCAGTGGGGGCAACACATCTGACAAAGGACGGCTGGCCCGATAGTCACGCAACTGCTATGAAATCATCACCGGCGATAGGTGTAGACATTCTCGAACTAGGCTTCTACCGCAATGAGGCCGAAAAAATTTCTCAACGTATGATTGAAAATCC
>JAJZSA010000061.1:0-366 GCA_021822115.1 Pseudomonadota bacterium | reverse complement strand
GGTGATAACGGTTGTTCGGCCAAAGCGGCCGGTCATAGAAAATCCAGGCTCTTGTCAATGTCCGCTTCCAAGAATATTGACCAATGCAGTAAGTGAATGGTCTTGAGTTGGCTGTGACGAGTATTATTTGCAACTATTGTCATGAGCTAACAGTGATCAGAATCTGGGGAGTGAACTCCCCCAGCAGGAGTTAATAGATGAGCATCGCAGGCATACGTTCTAACCGAGGAGATGGTTATCAGACATTGGTGGCATTTGATTGGGCATTGACAGTCTTGTCCGATCCGGATTGTCTTTGGCTTGAAATCGATTCGATAACGTATTCGGTAGACGATGTGGTGATCGGCAAAGCCGACGGCACACTGA
>JAJZSA010000060.1 GCA_021822115.1 Pseudomonadota bacterium | reverse complement strand
GCATCCCCAAGGGCTGGCCCGACTATGTGCTGCACCAGATGGTGACGGTGCTGAAGAACGGCGAAGAGGTGAAGATCTCCAAGCGCGCCGGCAGCTATGTCACGCTGCGCGACCTCATCGACGAAGTGGGCTGCGATGCCACGCGCTACTTCCTCGCCGCGCGCTCACCCGATTCGCAACTGGTGTTCGACATCGACCTGGCCAAGTCGCAGAGCAACGACAACCCGGTCTATTACATCCAGTATGCGCATGCGCGCATCCACAAGGTGCTGCACGACTGGGGCGGTGATCGCCAGTCCTTGCATCAGGTGGCGCTGGACGTGCTGGACAGCGACTACGAGAAGCTGCTGTTGCAGAAGATGATCGACTTCCCGCAAGTGATCGAACAGGCCGCGCACGACCTCGCGCCGCACCAGATCGCGGTCTATCTGCGCGATTTTGCAGGTGATTTCCACAGCTATTACAATGCCTCGCGCTTCCTGGTGGACGACGAGCGCATCAAGCTGGCGCGCCTCGCGCTGATCGCGGCGATCGCACAAGTGCTACGGAACGGATTGGCGTTGCTGGGTGTCACAGCGCCCGAACAGATGTAACCCGGAAAAAGGAACGACATGGCTGCTGCAGGTGGAGCACAGAAATCGAAGGCGCTGGCCTCGCTGATCCTCGGAATGGTGATCGGCTTGTCCATCGCGGGCATCGTCGCCTGGTACATGGTGCAGAAGAACCCGGCCTCCTTCAGCCGGCCTTCGGTCGCGCATGAACAACCCAAGCCGGTGCCGCAAGTGGTGACGCCGCAACCTGCACCGCAGCCCGAACAGGCCACCGCATCGGCGCAACAGCAGTTCGAGTTCTATCGCGTGTTGCCCGACAAGAACGATGCAGCGGCGGCGCGCCCCGCGCCGACACCGGCACCCAAGGTCGCGACTCCCAAGGCGGCGGACAGCACACCCTATCTGATCCAGGTGGCGGCGTTCCAGAGCATGGGCGATGCGGAGAAACTCAAGGCTCGCCTGGCGCTGGCCGGCTTCGAAGCCAGCATCCAGAGCGTGGCCATCCCCGACAAGGGCATCTGGCATCGCGTGCGCCTCGGTCCGTACAAGGGCCAAGGCGAGGCGAACGGTGCGCTCGACAATCTCAAGGCCAACGGCATCACCACCGCAGCGGTGATGCGCGCTCAATAACCACTGGAGGTGAAGATGAAGACCCTGCGTAGATTCCTTGCACTGATGTTGTTGCTCGGCATGACCTCGTTGCACGCCGAAGTCATGGTCGGCCGCGACTACAAGGTGCTGGCGACGCCGCAACCGACCAGCAGCGGCGACAAGGTGGAAGTGCTCGAATTCTTCTTCTACGGCTGCTCGCACTGTTTCCACCTGCACGGTCCGCTGAGCAGCTGGGAAAAGACCATGCCGCAGGATGTCGCACTGGAGTTCGTGCCGGTGATCTTCCGCGATTCGTGGGAGCCGATGGCGCGCACCTTCTACGCACTGGACGCGCTGGGCATGCGCGCGAAGCTGCACGACGACCTGTTCCAGGCCTGGAACGTGCTGGGCACCGACCTGAGCGACGAGGCGCAGATCCGCGCGTTCGTCGCCAAGCGCGGTGTGGATGCGGGCAAGTTCGATGCTGCCTATAACTCCTTCGCGCTGGCCGGCAAGGTAGCGCGCAGCAACCAGCTGGTGCGCGCCTATGGCGTGCGCGGTACGCCCACTATCGCGGTGGACGGCAAATACATCATCACCGGACTGGAGCCGGCAGATACCATCCGCGTGCTGAACGAAGTGATCAAGATCGCCCGCAAGGAGCGTCGCGCCGGCAAGCATTGATGCGCGTCGTCGTCACCGGCGCGTCGGGCGGGCTGGGGCTCGCGCTGGCGCGCCATTATCTGGAGCGCGGCGCCACCGTGGCCGTCATCGCCCGTCGCGAAGACGCCTTGCAGGCACTGGCGGCCGCCCATCCCGGAAAAGTTCATGTCTATCCTGCGGACGTCTGCGATGCGGCGGCCTTGCGTGCTGCCGCAGACGATTTCATCGCGCGCGCCGGCGTGCCTGACATCGTCATCGCCAATGCAGGGGTCAGCATCGGCACGCTGACGCGTTATGCGGCAGACGGCGATGTGTTCCGCCGCGTGATGGAGATCAACGTGCTGGGCGCGGTGCATACCTTCCAGCCATTCGTCGAGGTCATGCGCGCCGCCGGGCGCGGTCGGCTGGTCGGCATCGCCAGCGTGGCGGGATTCCGCGGACTGCCTGGTTCCGGCGCCTATTCCGCGTCCAAGGCGGCGTTCATCTCCTATCTGGAATCGTTGCGGCTGGAGATGCATGGCAGCGGCGTCAAGGTGGTGACTCTCTGCCCCGGTTATATCCGCACGCCGATGACCGACATCAATCCCTATCCCATGCCGTTCATGCTGGAGGCGGACGATGCGGCGTGCCGCATCGCACGCGTGATCGAACGCGGCTGTTCGTTCAAGGTGGTGCCCTGGCAGATGGCCATCGTCGGGCGCTTGCTCAAACTGTTGCCCAACTGGCTGTACGACCGTCTGTTCGCCAAAGCGCCGCACAAGCCGCGCGCGCAAGCTTGATGGCGATCTACCGGCGCTTCATGCAGGGCGGGGTGCCGGAATATCTGGCGCGCCATTATTGGTGGGCCTACTTGTGGGAGAAGAGCATCCGCTTCTTCGATCATCAGCCCATCATCAACGCCATCCTGTTCGGGCAATACGAGAAGTTGTTGCACAAGACGCTGCATCATGTCGATGCACGTTCCGGCGCGCGCTTGCTGCAATTGACCTGCGTGTACGGCAAGCTCACGCCGTCGCTGTTCCGCAATGCCGACAACGAAGTGCATCTGTGCGACGTGGCGGCGGGGCAGTTGCAACTGGCGCGCAGCAAGACGCAGGACATCGCGCAGCGCATCCACCTGTCGCGCATGAATGCCGAGACACTGGCCTACGCCAACGACGCCTTCGACCAGTTGATCCTGTTCTTCCTGTTCCATGAATTGCCGCCCGAGGCGCGGCAGCATGTGTACGACGAGATGGCGCGCGTGCTGAAGCCGGGCGGTTCGGTGCTGGTGACGGAATACGCCGCGACGCCGCGGCAGCATCCGCTGTACCGCTTCCCGCTCACACGCTGGATATTGGGGACACTGGAACCGTTCTTGCCGGGATTCTGGCAGGAAGACGTGACGGCCAAGCTGGCAGAGGCCTTGCGCAAACAGGGCAAATCACTGGCCGGCGAGCCGCACGTGGAATACTGCTTCGGCGGCTTCTACCGGGTGATGCGATACGACGTCAATTTAAGTGATAGATTAAGCAAAACTACTGTACACAGTTAAAAGCGAGCTTGTGTCCAACCATAACCCCAGCCAATTGGGCATATCTACCATACTTTCTGCATTCAGCATCGGCGACGGCTTGTGCTTGTGATTCATCTTTAAGAAAAGCGCTCACGACAACAGAGCGAGGTCCAGAGCTATAGATGCTGGGAGTTCCGCAGGCGGAGAGAGTGGTAAGGTAAGCAATAATCAATAGATATCTCATTCTCAAGTCTCCTGTTTATGATTTACTCGGAAAGTTTGATTTTTAGTATCTCGTTGAGTTGCGTCGGATTGGCCTGGCCCTTGCTGGCTTTCATCGCCTGGCCGACGAAGAAGCCGAACAGCTTGTCCTTGCCGGAACGATATTCGGCCACCTTATCGGCGTTCGCTGCGAGCACCTCGTCGATGATCTTTTCGATCGCACCTGAATCCGAGACCTGCTTCAGTCCCTTGGCCTCGATGATGGCATCGGCCGCGCCGCCTTCCGTCCACATGGTGCGGAACACTTCCTTGGCGCCGGAGTTGGATACCGTGCCGTCGGCGATGCGCTTCAGGATGCCGCCCAGTTGTGCGGCGCTGATCGGGCATTGCGCGATGTCGAGGTTGTCGCGGTTCAGCTGCGCGCTGACTTCGCCGATGACCCAATTGGCGCACATCTTGGTCTGGCCGGGGGCTTCAGCCAGCGCGGCTTCGAAGAAATCCGCCATCGCGCGCGAACTGGTCAGCACGCTGGCGTCGTAGGCCGAGAGTCCTTGTTCCTGATAGCGCACCTGTTTGGTGTGCGGCAGTTCGGGCAGGGTGGCCGCGACCTGTTGCTTCCATTCCTCGCTGATCTCCAGCGGCAGCAGGTCGGGGTCGGGGAAGTAGCGGTAGTCGTGCGCGTCTTCCTTGGTGCGCATCACGCGCGTCTCGCCGGTGTCCGGATCGAACAGCACGGTGGCCTGCTGGATGCTGCCGCCGTCTTCCAGGGTGGCGATCTGGTGCTGCACTTCGTAGTTGATCGCCTGTTCCAGGAAGCGGAACGAGTTCAGGTTCTTGATCTCGCGGCGCGTACCGAACGGTGTGCCGGGCTGGTGCACCGAGACGTTGGCGTCGCAGCGGAACGAGCCTTCCTGCATGTTGCCGTCGCAGATGCCTATCCATTGCACCAGCGTGTGCAGCGCCTTGGCGTAGGCGACTGCTTCGGCGGCGCTGCGCATGTCTGGCTCGGAGACGATCTCCAGCAGCGGCGTACCCGCGCGGTTGAGGTCGATGCCGGTCATGCCGTGGAAATCCTCGTGCAGCGATTTGCCGGCGTCCTCTTCCAGATGGGCGCGCGTGAGGCGCACCACTTTCTCGTAGGCGGGTTGCTTGCCTTGCGCCGGCACCTGGATGGTCAACTGGCCCTGGCCGACCACCGGCAGGTCGAACTGGCTGATCTGGTAGCCCTTGGGCAGATCGGGGTAGAAGTAGTTCTTGCGTGCGAACACCGAGCGTGGCGCGATGTGCGCGCCGGTGGCGAGGCCGAACTTGATGGCGCGCTCGACCGCGCCCTTGTTCAGCACCGGCAACACGCCGGGCAGCGCCAGACTCACGGCGTCAGCCTGCGTGTTCGGTTCCGCGCCGAACGCGGTGGAAGCGCCGCTGAAGATTTTGCTGTTGGTTGAAAGTTGCGCATGCACTTCCAGACCGATGACGATTTCCCACTGCATCATGTGCTCCGTTTCTTCGATTGGGTCGGCAGGGCGGCACGTACGCCATCCCAGAAGGCGATGCGCGCCTCGATGGCGGCACAGCCGGCCTTGGACGCCGCGCGCAGCTTGGCGTCGCTACCGGCGCACAAGTGATTCAGCAGGCGCAACGACAGCGGGCCATGCAACTCGTCGTCGAGGTGGATGTGTCGCTCCAGGTAATAGTGGAACAGCGGCGCCTTGCGCTTGCTGATCTTCATGTCGGCGATCAGCGCGCGGAACATGCCGGGGATGACCTGCTCGCGCCCGAGCGCGAAGGCGGCGGCCACCAGATGCGGCTTGTCGCTGGCGATGAAGCCGAAGGTGGTCTGCATGAAGGCGCGCGCTGGTTCGGGGATCTTTGCGGTCTGCAATGCTTTCTCGATGCCGTTGCGCTGCACCGAGCGCAGGAAGGCTTTGACCGGGCGTGTGTCCGCGCCGACTTCCTCCATCGCGCCGAGGTAGAGGTCGAAATGGCTGATGTAGGTGGGCTTGCCCTTCGCATCAGGCAAGCCGTCATCGGTCTCTTCGCCCAGCACGATCTCGTTGATGAAGCGCTGGGCGGCAGTGACCTCGGCATCGCCGGTGGGCATCCACGGCACCTGGGTGTCGGCCAGATGGCGTTGCAGGTATTTCAGCAGCGACATGAAATCCCACACCGAGTAGACATGGTGTTCCATGAAGCGGCGCAAGCTGTCCATGTCCTGCACCGCGCCATATACGGGATGGCGGTCGAGTTTGCGCTTGAGCGGGGCGACGCCGGTGAAGCGGGTGATCTTCATGGTCACAGCTGCGGTGCGCGGCGATGCCAGTCGGTCGCCAGTTGGAACTGGTGCGCGACGTTGAGCATGCGCGCCTCGTCGAAATAGTTGCCGATGATCTGCAAGCCGACCGGCATATCGTTGGCGCCGAAACCGCAGGGGATGGACATGCCGGGCAGGCCGGCCAGGTTCACCGCGATGGTGTAGATGTCGGACAGATACATCTGCACCGGGTCGTCGCCTTTCTCACCCAACTTGAAGGCGGTGGAGGGCGAGGTCGGCCCCATGATCACATCGCACTGCTTGTAGGCTTCGACGAAGTCCTGTGCGATCAGGCGGCGGATCTGCTGGGCCTTGATGTAGTAGGCGTCGTAATAGCCGTGGCTGAGCACATAGGTGCCGATCATGATGCGGCGCTTCACTTCTGCGCCGAAACCCTGCGCGCGCGATTTCTCGTACATGTCGGCGAGGTCGCTGTATTCCGGGGCGCGGTAGCCGTAGCGCACGCCGTCGAAGCGCGACAGGTTGCTCGATGCTTCCGCCGGGGCCAGCACGTAATACACCGGCACCGACAGCTTGGAGTTGGGCAGGCTGATGTCGACGATGGTGGCGCCGAGCTTCTTGTATTCGGCGATGGCGGCCTCCACTGCTTGCGCCACGTCGCTGCCCATGCCCTCGGCGAAGAATTCCTTGGGCAGGCCGATGCGCAGACCGGTCAGCGGTTTGTTGAGATCGCGCGTGTAGTCTTCCTTGTCGCGTTGCAGCGAAGTCGAATCGCGCTCGTCATATCCGGCCATCACGTTCATCATCAGCGCCAGGTCTTCCGCACTGCGGCCCATCGGCCCGGCCTGATCCAGGCTGGAGGCGAAGGCGATCATGCCGTAGCGCGAGCACACGCCGTAGGTCGGTTTCAGGCCGGAGATGCCGCACAGCGCGGCGGGCTGGCGGATGGAGCCGCCGGTGTCGGTGCCGGTGGCGGCGGCGCACAGGCGCGCTGCGACCGCTGCTGCGGTGCCACCCGAGGAGCCGCCGGGCACGCGCTGCGTATCCCACGGGTTCCTCACCGGACCGAAATACGAGGTCTCGTTGGACGACCCCATGGCGAACTCGTCCATGTTGGTCTTGCCCAGGTTGACCGCGCCCGCTGTGTCGAACAGCTCGATGATGTGTGCATCGTAGGGGGAGATGAAGTTCTCCAGCATCTTCGAGCCGCAAGTGGTACGCCAGTCCTTGGCGCAGAAGATATCTTTCTGGGCGATGGGGATGCCGGTCAGGGCATCGGCGTTGCCGGCGGCAAGACGCGCATCGGCGGCCTTGGCCTGGGCCAGCGAACGTTCGGCCGCGATGGTGACATAGGCGTTGAGCTGCGGATTCAGTCGCGCCATGCGGTCGAGATAGCTTTGCGTCAGTTCGACGCTGGAGATCTGTTTGGCGCGCAGGGCGTCGCCCAGTTGCTTGAGGCTGGATTCGAACATGCTGGCTTACTCGATGACTTTGGGAACGAGGTACAGGCCTTGTTCCACCTGGGGGGCGATGGCCTGGAAGGCCGCGCGCTGGTTGGGTTCGGTGACTTTGTCCTCGCGCAGGCGCTGGGACAGGTCCTGGCTGTGCGACATGGGCTGTACGCCAGCGGTATCAATGGCTTGCATCTCGGCGATGAGGCCGAAGATGCCGTTGAGCTGGCTGCGCGCGCTCTCGATCTCGGACGGGGTCATGGCAAGGCGTGCCAGACGGGCGACTTTTTCGACATCCTGGGTGCTTAAAGACATGGCAAACACTATATTCAAACAAGGGCGTTAGGGTATCATACGCGGCCATTCAGGGCACCTATTCACTACGGGACGGAACATGTTCGGACTCTTCAACAACTACTTCTCCAACGACCTCGCCATCGACCTTGGCACTGCCAACACGCTGATCTGGCTGCGCGGACACGGCATCGTGCTCGATGAGCCATCCGTGGTGGCGATCCGGCAGGAGGGTGGTCCGAACGGCAAGAAGGTGATCCAGCAGGTCGGCTTGGCCGCCAAGCAGATGTTGGGCCGCACGCCGGGTAACATCACCGCGATCCGTCCGATGAAGGACGGCGTGATCGCCGATTTCACCGTCACCGAGCAGATGCTCAAGCAGTTCATCCGCCGCGTACACAAATCCAGCATCTTCACGCCTAGCCCGCGCATCGTGATCTGCGTGCCCTGTGGTTCCACCCAAGTCGAACGCCGCGCTATCCGTGAGTCAGCCTACGGCGCCGGCGCACGTCGCGTGGAACTGATCGAGGAGCCGATGGCGGCCGCGATCGGTGCCGACCTGCCGGTGGAAGATGCCACCGGTTCCATGGTGGTGGATATCGGCGGCGGTACCACCGAAGTGGGTGTGATCTCGCTGGGTGGTGCGGTGTATTCCGGCTCCGTGCGCGTCGGCGGCGACAAGTTCGACGACGCCATCATCAACTACATCCGCCGTAACTACGGCATGCTGATCGGCGAGACCACCGCCGAGCAGATCAAGAAACAGATCGGTTCCGCCTTCCCGGGCAGCGAAGTGCGCGAGCTGGAAGTGAACGGCCGCAATCTGGCCGAAGGCGTGCCACGCAGCTTCACCATCTCCAGCAACGAGATCCTCGAAGCGTTGACCGATCCGCTGAACAGCATCGTCAGTGCGGTGAAGACCGCGCTGGAGCAGACCCCGCCGGAACTGGGCGCGGACATCGCCAGCAAGGGCATGGTGCTCACCGGCGGCGGCGCACTGCTGCGCGACCTCGACCGTCTGCTGATGGAAGAGACCGGTCTGCCGGTGGTCATCGCCGACGATCCGCTGACCTGTGTCGTGCGCGGCTCCGGCAAGGCGCTCGACTGCATGGACAAGTACACCAACATCTTCACCACCGACTGATCGGCGTGGCGCTGGAAGACACCCGCACCCTGCGCTTCTTCAACCGCGGCCCGAGTCCGGTCGCGCGGCTGGTGTTCTTCTCGGTCTTGTCACTGTTGTTGCTGTTCGTCGATGCGCGTTACCGCTATCTGGAATCCACGCGCCAGGTCATCGCTATCATCATCTATCCGCTGCAACGGCTGACGGCCATGCCGGGCGAGGTGTGGGACAGCGTGACCAGCTACGTCACGTTGCAAGGCCACCTGGTCGACGAGAACGCGCAATTGCGTTTGCAGCATGACGCCGATGCCTCGCAGTTGAAGCAGATGGAATCGGTGCTCAACGAGAATGCGCAGTTGCGCGAGCTGCTGGGCATCAAGGAGCGCGCCGAATACAGCGTGCAGGCAGCGCAGATCGTCTATCTAGAACGCGACATCTTCAAGCGCAAGCTGTTCATCGATGCCGGCGAGCAGCAGGGCGTGCAGGCCGGGCGCGCCGTGGTGGACAACCTCGGCGTGGTCGGTCAGGTCACGCGCACCTACCCCTTCCTGTCGGAAGTGACGCTGGTCACCGACAAGGACAACGTGGTGCCGGTGCAGCTGGTGCGCACCGGCTTGCGCGCAGCGGTGTTCGGTTCCGGCAACATCGGTGAGCTGGAACTGCGCTATCAGCCGGTGGACGTGGACATCCAGGTCGGCGACGAGCTGGTCACCTCGGGCATGGATGGCACCTATCCGCCGGCCCTGCCGGTGGCGCGCGTGACGCGCGTCGAGCGCGATCCGGCCTATCCTTTCGCGCACATCATGTGCGTGCCGCTGGCCGGCGTCGACCGTCACCGTACTTTGCTGATCGTGTCGGCCGTGCCCGCTCTGCCGCCGCGTCCGGCCAGCCAAGCTGAGACCGTTGCCCCGCAGCTCAGGAAGTCGGACAAGCGCAAGGGGGGAGCATGAGATACCAGGTGAACGTCGATCGCGAGTTCCTGTTGCCGGCCAGCACACCGTTCATCGTGGCCAGCTTCGTGGCGGCGGTATTGCTGGAGTGGTTGCCTTGGCATGGCGCGGCGCTGGTCTGGCGTCCCGATTTCGTCGGCCTGATGCTGCTCTACTGGTGTACCCACAAGCCGCACCGGGTCGGTATCGGCATCGGCTGGATGCTGGGCATCTTCGTCGATGTGGCGGATGCCAGCCTGTTCGGCCAGCATGCCTTGGCGTATAGCGTGCTGGCGTTCGGTGGCCTGGTGCTCAACCGGCGCGTGCAGATGTTCAGCCTGCGCGAGCAATCTTTGCATGTGCTGGTGTTGCTGCTGGCCAGCTATGCGGTCTATGCGCTGGTGCACTGGCAGGTGCATGGCTATGTCGAGTGGAACTATTTCCTCGGTTGCCTCACTTCCGCCCTGCTGTGGGCGCCGCTCACCTTGCTCATCCAGAAGTTGCGCCGTCCCAGCCGCGACCCGAACGAACTATGACGCCGCATGTCGAGCTGAAGAACCACCAGCGCGAGCGGTACCTGTTCAGCCTGCGTCTGATCTTCTGTCTCGGTTTCGTCGGTCTGTTCCTGCTGCTGCTGCTGCTGCGGCTGTTCTACCTGCAGGTGTGGAAGAACGAGTATTTCGACACGCTGGCGGAAAGCAACCGCATCTTCGTGGTGCCCATCGTGCCCAATCGCGGTGTCATCACCGATCGCAACGGTGTCGTGCTGGCGCGCAACTATGCCGGATATACGCTGGAGGTCTCGCCGGAAAAGATCAAGGACCTGGATGCCACCATCGCCGAGATCGGCAAGGTGGTCGAGATCAAGCCCAAGGACCTGCGCCGTTTCAAGAAGCTGATGTCGGAGCGGCGCTCCTTGCAGACGCTGCCGGTGCGTACGCGCCTGACGGACGAGGAGCTGGCGCGCTTTGCGGTACAGAGCTTCCGTTTCCCCGGCGTGGAGATCAAGGCACGCCTGTTCCGCGAATACCCGTTCTCCGATACCACCTCACACCTGCTCGGCTACATCGGCCGCATCAACCAGAAAGAACTGGACGAGCTGGAAAAACGTGACGAGCTGACCAATTACATGGGCTCGGACTACATCGGCAAGACCGGTATCGAAGAGCGCTACGAGAAAGCCATGCACGGGGCGACCGGTTTCGAGCAGATCGAGGTGGATGCCGGCGGGCGCGCGGTGCGTATGCTGTCACGCACGCCGCCGCAATCCGGCAAGGATTTGCAGCTCACGCTGGATGCCACGTTGCAACAGGTCGCGGTGGAAGCGTTCGGCGATTATCGCGGCGCCCTGGTGGCCATCGATCCGACCAACGGTGAGATCCTTGCATTCGTCAGCAAACCCGGTTACGACCCCAACCTGTTCATCGATGGCATCGATACCGAGAGCTGGGATGCATTGAACAACTCCCCCGATGTACCACTGAACAACCGTGCCTTGCGCGGCCAGTATCCGCCCGGTTCCACCATCAAGCCGTTCATGGCGCTGGCCGGGTTGCATTACAACGTGCGTGCACCAGAGATGGAGATCAGCGATCCAGGGGTGTATACCCTGCCCGGCAGCAGCCATTTATATCGTGACTGGAAGGCCGGCGGCCATGGCCGCGTCAACCTGTTCAAGTCGGTGGTAGTCTCGTGCGACACCTATTACTACGGCCTCGCCACTGAACTGGGCATCGACCGCATGCACGAATTCCTCGACCTGTTCGGTTTTGGCAAGCGTACCGGCATCGATCTGGAGGGCGAATTGTCCGGGCTGCTGCCTTCCGTCGACTGGAAGATGAAACGGCATGGCCAGATCTGGTATCCCGGGGATACCGTTTCGGCCGGCATCGGCCAGGGCTACAACTTGGTCACTCCGTTACAGCTCGCTTTTGCCACGGCGACCCTGGCCAACGACGGTGTAGCCTATCAGCCGCATCTGGTGAAGGAGGTGCGCCTGGCGGGCGACGTGACGCCCAGTGCCGCACCGCAACCTTTGTTCGACCTGCATATCCCGCCTGCACATCTGGACTTGGTGAAACGTGCGATGGCCGCCGTGGTCAAGCCGGGCGGCACCGCCGTCGGGGCGTTCTACGGTGTCGGCTATCCGGTGGCGGGCAAGACCGGCACGGCGCAGGTGATCACCATCAAGCAGGGCGAGAAATACGAGGCCAACAAGATCTCCGAATACAATCGCGACCATGCCTGGTTCATCGCCTTCGCGCCGGCGGACAAGCCGCGTATCGCGTTGGCGGTACTGGCCGAGAACGGCGGTCATGGCGGTTCGACCGCTGCCCCCATCGCACGCAAGGTGCTGGACTATTACCTGCTCGGCAAGCAACCCAAGCCCTTGCAGGCCGTGGTTGAACAAACCGGCGCGGAGGAAGATTGATGATCAAGCTGCGGCAACTGGGCCAGCGTTTCATGTTGCACCTCGATCCCATCCTGCTCGCGGGGCTGGGCGGGTTGTTGCTGATCAGTCTGCTGATCCTGTATAGCGCGAGCGATGGCAGTGGTGGGCGAGTGGTGGGGCAGTTGGGCAACATCGCAGTCGGTTTCGTGGCCTTGTGGATCGTGGCCAACATGCCGTTGCACTGGCTGATGCGCATCGCGGTGCCGATGTATGTGATCGGTCTGCTGCTGCTGATCGGCGTCGCGCTGTTCGGCGAGATCAGTCACGGCGCGCGGCGCTGGCTCAACCTCGGCTTTATGGTGTTCCAGCCCTCCGAATTGATGAAGATCGCAGTGCCGCTGATGATGGCCTGGTATTTCGAGAAACACGAAGCCACGCTTACGGTGAAGAACTACGCCATCGCGGCCCTGCTGCTGTTCCTGCCGGTCGGCCTCATCCTGCGCCAGCCCGACCTGGGCACCTCCATCCTGATCGCCGCCAGCGGTTTCTATGTGCTGTTCCTGGCCGGACTGTCGTGGCGCATCATCATCGGCTTGCTGCTGGCGGCGTTGGTCAGCGCGCCGTTCCTGTGGAGCATGCTGCATGATTATCAGCGCCACCGCATCCTGATGCTGCTCGATCCCAGTCAGGATGCGCTGGGCAAGGGCTATCACACCATCCAGGGCATGATCGCAGTGGGTTCTGGCGGTCTGCTGGGCAAGGGCTACCTGGAAGGCACCCAGACGCACCTGGACTTCTTGCCCGAGCGTACTACCGACTTCATCTTTGCCGTGTATTCGGAAGAGTTCGGTTTCATCGGCAACATCATCCTGCTTGCCCTCTACACCTTTGTCATCGGGCGCGGCTTCTACATCACGGCTACTGCGCCCACCTATTTCACCCGCCTGATGGCGGGCAGTATCACGCTCACATTCTTCACTTACACCTTCGTCAACATCGGCATGGTCAGCGGCATCCTGCCGGTGGTGGGCGTGCCGTTGCCGCTGGTGAGCTATGGCGGCACCTCCATGCTCACGTTGCTGCTCGGCTTCGGTGTACTGATGAGCATCCATACCCATCAACGTCTGGTTAAAACCTGAGGGAGTCCCCATGAACCGTCTTTTGCTCGCCATCCTTGCCAGCCTTGCGCTGCTCAGTGCCTGTTCTAGCGCACCTCCGCGCGAAACTCCGGCCAAGAAAGCGCCCGCACCCGCTGCAGCGGGAGGCGGCTATCTGCCGGGCGATGGCCCGGGCGCGGATGCGCCAGCCAATCTGGACGCCATCCCGGATGCGGTGCCCAAGGCCGAACCGTTGCACCGTTATGCCAACCGTCCGTATTCGGCACTGGGCAAGACCTATACCCCGTTGCAGGCACCCGGCAATTACAAAGAGCGCGGTATCGCTTCCTGGTATGGCAAGAAATTCCATGGTCAGCGCACTTCGATCGGCGAGACCTACGACATGTATGCGATGACCGCGGCGCATCCCACCTTACCGGTGCCCAGCTATGCACGCGTGACCAATCTGGCGAACGGCAAGTCGGTGGTGGTGCGCGTGAACGACCGCGGTCCTTTCCTGCATGACCGCATCATGGACCTGTCCTATGTTGCCGCGTACAAACTTGGCTACGTCAACCAAGGCAGTGCGGAAGTCGAGGTCGAGAGCATCGCGGTGGACGGCAGCGCACCGGTCGCTGCGGTCGTACCGACACCGGTGGCCAAGGCGCCGGCCGTGGCTGCCGAGACCGTGATGCCGGTGATGCCGCCGGACCGTTCCGGCAAAGTCTATCTGCAACTGGGTGCGTTCAAGGAACAGCAAGGTGCACAAAGCTTCCTCGACCGGATGCGCGCCGAGCTCGGCGACACTGGCAAGGAGATCCGCCTGGTGCGCAAGCAGGGATTGAACCGCATTCACATCGGCCCGTACGAGAATAGCGAGGAAGCGCGGCGCGCTGCCAACGAGCTGGCGGGGCGTCTCGGCTTCAAGCCTTTCGTAAGCCAGCGCTGATGCAAGTTGCAGCCGGCATCGCTGTCGGCCTGGTGGCCCTGATCCATCTGTACATCCTTGTGCTGGAGATGGTGCTGTGGGAAAGACCGGCCGGACTGAAGGCGTTCGGCCTGAGCAAGGCGTTCGCCGCGCAGACCCGCATGCTCGCAGCGAATCAGGGGCTGTACAACGGCTTTCTTGCGGCGGGCCTGATCTGGGGGTTGTGGACAGCGCAGGCGGCGGTGCAGGTGTTTTTCCTGAGCTGCGTACTGGTGGCGGGCATCTACGGTGCACTGACGGTCAAGATGAAGATCCTCTGGGTGCAGGGGATGCCTGCCGCGATCGGACTGCTGCTGGTGGGGCTGGCATAACGGGCGTTCTGTCCCGTGGTCTGCGCCACGGGCTCCAATTTCAGGTCGCCCGCTTCGGGTGCGGCCGCCTTGTCAGAAAATTAGAATATGCTAATATGCGAGCCACTTGTCATTCAGGAGGCTGAGCATGTTTGGTATGAACGTTAAGGAAATCGATGCGCAGCAGTTCGCGCAATGGGTAGAGGATGCAGGCCACGCGATGCGCGTGATCGATGTGCGTCAGATGGAAGAGATCGCGCAAGGGACCGTGCCGCGCGCCGAAGCCTTGCCGCTGCATACCTTGCCCATGCGCGTGAACGAGCTGGGCAAACATGAGAAGGTGGTGGTGGTGTGCCGCAGCGGTGCGCGTTCCGCGCAGGCTTGCATGTTCTTGCAGCAACAGGGTTTCGGCAATGTATTCAATCTGCGCGGCGGCATGATCGGCTGGGTGCAGAGCGGCTTCCCGGCCAGCCAGTTGGCGTGAGGCGGCGATGAAGAACAAGATCCTGTGGGGGGTGACTGCGGTGCTGGGCTTGTTCCTGGTCGCCCAGCAGATCCAGGCCGGTGAAGGCATCGATGTGCGTGAAGCACAGCAACTGAGCCAGCAGGGTGTGCTGCTGCTCGATGTGCGCGAAGTCGAAGAATATGCCGCCGGTCATGCACCGAAAGCCCGCTTGTTGCCCTTGAGCGAGATCGGTTATCGCATGAAAGAACTGGATGCCTGGAAGGATAAGCCCATTGCAGTGATGTGCCGTTCCGGTCGTCGTTCCGCACGCGCCGTCGCCATGTTGCAGGAGGCCGGCTTCAAGCAGGTCAGCAACGTGCAGGGCGGCATCCTGGCCTGGGAGCAGGCCGGTCTCCAGGTCGTACGTTGACCTGATGCGGGCGGGCGTTCAGCCCGCCACGCGCAACACCAATCCCTTCAGGTAGGCCCCTTCCGGGAAGCTCAGCAGCACCGGGTGGTCCGGGGCTGCCTGGAGTTTCTTCACGATCTGCGCATCCACGCCGGCATCCAGCGCCGCACCAGCGATGATCTTCTGGAACAACTCGTCGCTGATGCCGCCGGAGCAGGAGTAGGTGAACAGCAGGCCGCCCGGGCGCAGCAGCTTGAAGCCGAGCAGGTTGATGTCCTTGTAGGCGCGCGCCGCCTTTTCGG
>JAJZSA010000114.1 GCA_021822115.1 Pseudomonadota bacterium | reverse complement strand
GATGCTAACGCCACAGCCATGGCAGGGTCGAGTGCGGCACGACATTCGGGTAGAATGCGCGCCTTGAACAGCCCGGTCGCCATCATGACTGCCCGTTTACGCGAGATCCCGTACAACTACACCTCCTTTTCCGATCGCGAGATCGTGCTGCGCCTGCTCGGCGCCGAAGCCTGGGAGATCATCAACACCCTGCGCGAAGAGCGCCGCACCGGACGCTCCGCCCGCATGCTGTACGAAGTGCTGGGCGACATCTGGGTGCTGACGCGCAACCCCTACCTGGAAGACGACCTGCTCGCCAACCGCAAGCGGCGCCATGCCTTGATCGGCGCCCTGCACCATCGGCTCAGGGCCATCGAAGCACGCCGCCAGGACACCGTAGGAGCGGTGAAGGCCAACATCGGCATGGACGATGTTAAGCATAGCGGCCGCAACCACAACGAACAGGTCCGCCGCCTGCTGGAGATCACTGAGGCGGCGGTGGAACGTTTCGCCGAGGATTTCGAGACCACGCTGCGCTTGCGCCGGCGCACGCTGCGCATGTTGTCGCGCCTGACGCGGCGCGACAACATCCAGTTCGACGGCCTGGCACGCGTAAGCCATGTCACCGACGCCACCGACTGGCGCGTGGAATATCCCTTCGTGGTGCTGACCCCCGATAGCGAAGCCGAGATCGCCCCGCTGGTGCGCGCCTGCATCGAACTCGGCCTGACCATCATCCCGCGCGGCGGCGGCACCGGTTACACCGGCGGCGCCGTACCGCTGGACAAGTATTCCGTGGTGATCAACACCGAGAAGCTGGATGCCATCTCGGCGGTCGAACCCATGGTCCTGCCCGGTCACGACGAACCGTATGCCACCATCCATTGCGGCGCCGGCGTGGTGACGCGGCGCGTGATGGAGGCCGCCGAAGCGGCCGGGCTGGTGTTCGCGGTCGACCCGACCTCGGCCGACGCTTCCTGCATCGGCGGCAACGTGGCGATGAACGCGGGCGGCAAGAAGGCCGTGCTGTGGGGCACCGCGCTGGACAACCTGGTGTCGTGGAAGATGGTGGCGCCGGACGGGCGCTGGCTGGTGGTGGAACGCATGGACCACAACCTGGGCAAGATCCATGACGCCGAACAGGCCACCTTCCGGATCACCCGGTACGACCGCCACGACAAACCGCTGCCCGGCCAGCCGGAGAAGCTGACCATCCCCGGCAGCGCCTTCCGCAAGACCGGCCTCGGCAAGGATGTGACCGACAAGTTCCTGTCCGGCCTGCCCGGCATCCAGAAGGAAGGCTGCGACGGCATCATCACCTCGGCGCGCTTCCTGCTGCACCGCGCCCCGGAACATACCCGCACCGTATGTCTGGAGTTCTTCGGTCAAGTGCGCGAAGCGGTGCCCGCCATCGTGGAGATCACCACGCTGTTGGACAACCGCGCCGACAAGCCGGTATTGCTGGCCGGCCTGGAACATCTGGACGAGCGTTATCTGAAGGCGGTGGGCTACGCCACCAAATCGCGGCGCGGCACGCGACCGAAGATGGTGTTGATCGCCGATGTGGTGAGCGACGACGAAGCCGCCGTCGGCGCCATGGCCTCGGAGATCGTGCGCCTGGCCAACCTGCGTCACGGCGAAGGCTTCATCGCGGTCTCGGCCGAGGCGCGCAAGAAATTCTGGCTGGACCGCGCGCGCACCGCCGCCATCGCCAAACACACCAACGCCTTCAAGATCAACGAAGACGTGGTCATCCCGCTGCCGCGCATGGGCGACTATTGCGACGGCGTGGAACGCATCAACATCGAGCTGTCGCTGCAGAACAAGATCAAGTTGCTGGATGCACTGGACGAGTTCTTCGCCAACGAACTGCCGTTGCATTACCAGGACGATGCGCAACTGGGCGACGCCGAATTGCTGGGCGAACGACCGCAGGCCGCGCACAAGCTGCTGGCCGAAATACGCGGCCGCTGGACCTGGCTGCTGCAACACCTGGATGCACCGCTGTCCGAATGCCCGTTCGCCCCGGCCGACGCGCAGGATGCCGTCACCGTGTTCGACGCCGTGCAGCGCCACCTGCTGCGCGCCTCGTGGAAGCGCGAACTGCGCGAGCCGCTGCGCCACATCTTCAGCGGCGGCACCTACCAGCTCATCCTCGACCAGTGCCTCGCCATCCACCAGCAAGTGCTGAAGAGCCGCGTGTTCGTCGCGCTGCACATGCACGCCGGCGACGGCAACGTGCACACCAACATCCCGGTCAACTCCGACGACTACGCCATGCTGCAACAGGCGAACGATGCGGTGGACCGCATCATGCAGCTGGCCAAGGACCTGGGCGGGGTGATCTCGGGCGAGCACGGCATCGGCATCACCAAGTTCGATTTCCTCGAAGAGAAGGAGATCGCGCCGTTCATCGCCTACAAGCACAAGGTCGATCCGGACGGCCGTTTCAATCGCGGCAAACTGCTGCCGGGCAGCAACCTGGAACGCGCCTACACGCCCAGCTTCAACCTGATGGAGCTGGAGAGCCTGATCCTCGAAAAGAGCGAACTGGGCGAGATCTCCGACTCGATCAAGGACTGCCTGCGCTGCGGCAAGTGCAAGCCGGTGTGCACCACGCACGTGCCGCGCGCCAACCTGCTCTACTCGCCGCGCAACAAGATCCTCGCCACTTCGCTGCTGATCGAGGCCTTCCTGTACGAGGAACAGACCCGGCGCGGCGTCTCCATCCGCCACTTCGACGAGTTCAACGACGTGGCCGATCACTGCACCGTGTGCCACCGCTGCGAGAAGCCGTGTCCGGTGGACATCGACTTCGGCGATGTGTCGGTGGCGATGCGCAATTTCCTGCGCAAGCAGGGGCAGAAGAAGTTCAACCCGGTCACCGCGACCTCCATGCTGTTCCTCAACTCCACCGATCCGGCCACCATCAAGGCGGTGCGCAAGGTGATGATCGAGTGGGCCAGATC
>JAJZSA010000004.1 GCA_021822115.1 Pseudomonadota bacterium | reverse complement strand
GATAGTGTGGATTACCCATGTGAAAGTAGGTCATCGTCAGACTCCTTACAAATCAACCTAGCCCTCCTCGTGAGGGCTTCGTTGTTTATAAATCACCCCACCTCTCATAGGTGGGGTTTTTTATTGCCTTCAGCCAAGCTGCATATGACCGCTGCGATTTGTCCGCACGGCTATAATCGCCAAAACTTTTACGAGGGTGCCCCATGAAGAGATTCCTTAAATGGTTGTTCTGGATATTGGCCGGCCTGGTTTCCATGGGGGCGACTCTGGGGGCATATCTTGCGCTGACTTTCGATCCGAATGCCTACAAGCCGCAGATCATCGAGGCGGTGCAAGCGCAGACGCAGCGCACGCTCAAGTTGGATGGTGATATCAAATTGATGTTCTTTCCCAGCATCGGCGTCCATCTCGGCAAAATTTCGTTGTCGGAATACAAGAGCGAACGCGAATTCGCGGCGGTGGAAGATGCGAGCGTCTCACTGGCTGTCTGGCCGTTGTTGCGCAAGCAGGTGGTGGTCAGTCAGGTCGCCGTCTCGGGCGTCACGGTGGCTGTCGTCAAGCGTGCAGATGGAACGACCAATCTGGATGATCTGCTGAGTAAGGGCGCATCTCCGGCTGTGGCGGAAGACACGCCGGCGACACAGGCTGCTCCGATCACATTCGATATAGCCGGCGTAGCAGTGGAAAATTGCGCGTTCAGCTACGATGATCAGGGTACGGGTAATCAGCTTCGCTTGGAGCGGCTCAGTTTGCGCACCGGCCGTTTGGCTCCCGCGGTTCCCACTGATGTGATACTTGCCACACGTATCCAGATGACGCAACCGAAAGTCGATGTCGGTGTGGAAATGGCGGGTAAAGTGCGTTTCGATCTGGACAAGGCTCACTATGCACTCAGTGGACTCGATCTTAGGGTGAGTGGTCAGGCGCTCGACATCGAAGGGTTGAAGTTGAAACTGAAGGCCGGAGCCGATGCGGACCTGACCAGCCAGACTTTCCAATTGACCGATCTGCTGCTCGATATCCAGGGTAAACAAGCTGGGACATTCGATGTGCACCTGGCCCTGCCGGGAGCCATGTTGAAGCAGGAAGAAATCTCCATTGAGAATCTGGCCCTGCGCGCCAATATGGACGCGGCGTTCGGCAAGCTCGCGGCTACGCTGTCTTTGCCGCGAGTGAATGGCAATCTGGAAAAGATCGCATTGCGCGGCCTCGCAGTTGATGTCGGTCTGGAACAGCCGCGGCAATTGCTGAGTGCGCGACTGGAAACCGAGTTGATCGCCGGGCTGAAGACGCAGCAGTTCAACCTCAAGGATATGCAGATCAGGTTCAAGGCAAATGGCGAGCAACTGCCGGGCAAGGTGATCGAGAGCACCCTGAAAGGCAGTGTGCAGGCAGATCTGCAACGAGAGAGTATTCAGGCCAATTTGGCCGGCGGGCTGCTGCAAAGTCAGATCCGGGCCAAAGCGGCTGTGAAGGGATTCAAAGCCCCGGTTATCCGCTACGACCTCGAGGTCGACAACTTCGATGCCGACGCATATTTGCCGCCCAAGAATACTGAGCAACAACAGGCCAAGACGGTGACGCAGGAACAACCGTTCGATCTGTCAGCACTGAAAGGATTGGACGTCGAAGGCAGTGTGCGCATCGGTGCACTGAAGGCGGCCAATGTACAAGTTGCTAAATTGCGCATCGATCTCAAAGCCAGGGATGGTATTGCGACCATTGCGCCGTTGTCGGCGGCCCTGTATCAGGGCAATCTGGATGGCAGGCTGCGGATCGATGCGAATACTTCCAGCTTCGATGTGACGCAGAAACTGGTGGGTGTCCAGATCGCTCCCTTGTTGAAGGATGCGGCCGGACTGGAGATCGCTGACGGAAAGGGTAATGTGCAGCTTGCGCTTCATACGCAGGGGAATACCGTCACGGCACTGAAGCGCGCTCTGAACGGCAAGGTGGCCATCGATCTGACTGATGGAGCGATACGCGGCGTCGATCTGGGCAAGCTGGTGCAAGGCATACAGCGTTTGAACAAGGATACCAAAGCCGAGACTCTGGGCGTGAATCAGAGCGAGCGAACCACTTTCAGCGAGTTCAAGGCCAGCCTGGACATCAAGGACGGAGTCGCACATAACGATGATCTATCCGTACGTTCGACGGTACTCCGATTGGCAGGTAATGGCGATATCGATATCGGCCATGACCGTATGAACTATAACGCCAAGGTCATCATGGCCAAGACGGAGCAGGGGAATACCGGGACCTTGCCGGTCAATGTGCAAGGTCCGTTCGATGCACTCAAGATCAAGATCGATTATGCGGCCTTGTTTGCGGATATCGCACGTCAGCGTCTGGAAGAAGAGAAGGCTGCATTGAAGCACAAGCTGGATGACGAGAAAGCCGCCGCCCAAGCAGCAGCCCAAGCTAAATTAGAGGCAGAAAAGGCCGCAGCCAAAGCCAAGCTGGAAGCCGAGAAAGCTGCCGCTAAGGCTAAGGCCGAAGAGCAGCTCAAACAAGGACTCAAGAACCTGTTCAAGTAGGGAAGTCCGGTGGATAGCTTTGCAAGCCGGCTGATCCGCTGGCAAAAGCAGCATGGTCGTCACGACCTGCCTTGGCAGGGGGCGGACGCCTATGGCGTCTGGTTGTCCGAGATCATGCTGCAACAGACCCAGGTCGCCACCGTCGTTCCATACTATCTGCGCTTCATCCAAGCGTTCCCGCATGTCGCCGCATTGGCTGCCGCCAGCGAGGAGCAGGTGCTCGCGCACTGGAGCGGACTCGGTTATTACGCGCGTGGACGCAACCTGCACAGGGCCGCGCGCCAGGTCATGGCCCAGCATGCGGGCGTGTTTCCGCGCGACTTCGAACAAGTGCTGGCATTGCCGGGAGTTGGTCGATCCACGGCCGCGGCGATTTCGGCGCTGGCTTGGCACGAACCGCGTGCCATCCTGGATGGCAACGTCAAACGCGTGCTCACACGCCACCTCGGGATCGACGGTTGGCCCGGAGAGCGTCGCGTCGAGCAGCGCTTGTGGGCCGAGGCGGAAGCGTTATTGCCGCGCGCGGAAGTCGCTATCTATACACAAGCGCTGATGGACATGGGGGCGACGATCTGCACCCGCAGCAAGCCCAAATGCAGTGCATGCCCAGTGCGAGAAGGTTGTGTCGCCTGGCGCACCGAGCGCGTGGCGCAGTTGCCTGCGGCGCGTCCGCGCAAGGCGCTGCCGGAACGGCATGCCATTTTCCTGTTGTTGCGGCACGGTGACCAGCTGTGGCTGGAGCGACGGCCGGCCACCGGTATCTGGGGGGGGCTGTGGTGTGTGCCGCAGTTGGACGGGCGCGATGCGATCGCAGGTTATGTCGCGCGACATGGCATGACGGTCGCGGCGGAGCACACACTGCCGTCATTCAGTCACACCTTCACGCATTTCCGCCTGCACATCCAGCCCTTGATACTGGAGATCGGCGATGCACCTGTGAACTGTGCCGAGCCCGGCATGATGTGGCAGGGGATCGAACAGGCGCTGGCGGCAGCCATCCCCACACCGTTGCGCCGGGTGTTGCTGGCACTACGCGCGGGTTGACGCAGTTACTGCTGTTTGCGCTGCTGTGCGTTGAGGAACTCGCGGTACTGTCGCAATTCGGTCTCGATCACCGATAGCTGGTAATAATCGTTGCCGGCGAGTTTGGCGAGTTCCAGTTGTTCGATCGCGCCGCGCAGGTTGCCATGCAGGATCTGGTAGTAAGACAGCACATGGTGAGCCTCCTGATGACGTCCCAAAGCGGTATAGGCGCGCGCCTGCAATTCATACAGCGTGGCATCGTTGCCGTCGCGGTTGATCTGTTCGTCGAGCAGCTTCAAGGCTTGAGAATAGCGCTGCTTCTGTAACAGCAGCAGCGCATAGTCGTAGATCAAGGCCCGATGGGTGGGATATTGCTTGAGCGTCGTCTCATAGAATGCCAGGACGCCCTCATCCTGGCGCTCCAGCTGTCGGATGCGTCCCGCGAGCGTCTCTATGGTCGCATTGCGCGGTGCCGAGCTGTGCAGTTGTTTGAATTCCTGCGCGGCACGTTTTTCTTCTCCGTCGCGCAGTAATGCGAGTACCAAGCCATAGCGTTGTGCCACCGGATTGCCGAAGCGCTTGTTGCCCAGTGCCGATTGGAAATACGCAACGGCTTCCTGGGGTGGTTTCTGCAGGGCGATGAGGCGGGCCCGGATCAACTGGAAATCCAGGCTGTCTGCGACCAGCCTGAACGGGATTTGGGCCACGCGGTTGTCTACATCGGCAATGCGTTCGATGGTCAGAGGATGGGTGCGCAGGTAACTCGGCGCGTCTCCCTCCTGGAGTTGCGTCGCCTTTTGCAGTCGTTCGAAGAACTGCGGCATGGCATGCGGATCGAAGTCGGATTGCTTGAGCAAATCGATACCGATGCGGTCAGCTTCTTTCTCATGCTCGCGCGTGAAATCGAGCTGGCGTTGCATCAACCCGCCTTGCGCGCCGATCATGGTGGCTTGCGCCGCTTGTGGGCTGTTGCGCGCCGCGAGGATGGCCACCGCCATCGCTGCCATGGCCGCCATCGAGTCATACTTCCTGCCGGAGACCATGCGCGCCAGATGGTGCTGCGTGACGTGCGAGATCTCGTGAGCCAGTACCGAAGCCAGTTCCGATTCGCTCTGGGCGAGCTGAATCAGGCCGGTGTTCACGCCGATGAAGCCTCCGGGCATGGCGAAGGCATTGATCGCCTCGTCATTGACGACGAAGAACTCGAACGATTGACTCGGTTCGCTGCTGTTGGCCACCAGACGATGGCCGAGCCGGTTCAGATAGTCGGTGACCTCGGGATCGTCCAGATACTGGTCGCTGGCGCGGATCTGCAACATGGTCTGCTCGCCGATCAAGCGTTCCTGTTGCGGGGTCATGGTGGCTTGCGACTCGTCGCCCAGGTCAGGCAGGCCTTCGGCAAAGAGCGATAGGGGGAGCAGGGCTAGCAGGCAGATCAGCAGTTTTTCCATGGTGCGTATGATAGCACCCGCCCCGTTCGGTTCCCGTGCTGGACATGGCGCCGCCCAGACCGCAGAATGCGTGCCCCGGGGGGCTTGCAACATATGGAATCCATAGGCAAATATCACATCGTCAGAGAGCTTGGGCATGGTGCGACCAGCACCGTGTATCTGGCTGTGGATCCCTTCAATGAGCAACAGGTCGCGCTCAAGGTGTTCAATGCCAGTGTGCTCAACAACAGCACCAGCGGCAAGGCGTTCCGCAAGCTGCTGCTGAACGAGGCTTCGCTTGCCGGCAAACTCTCGCATCCGCATATCGTAAAGATCCACGATGCCATCCTGGAAGGCGACACCAACTACATGGTGATGGAATATGTCGAGGGCGAGACGCTGGAACGCCATGCCGAGGTCGACCATCTGTTGCCATTGGGGCGCATCGCCGAGATCGGCTACAAATGCTGCAAGGCACTGGAATATGCGCAATACCAAGGTGTCATCCATCGAGACATCAAGCCGGCCAACATCCTGTTGTGCGGCGAGACCGATATCAAGATATCCGATTTCGGCGCTGCGGTGATCGAGAGTCAGCAGACAACCCAGGTCACCGGTGTCGGTTCGCCGGCCTACATGTCGCCGGAGCAGATCCGCGAGCAGCCGCTGACGCACCAGACCGACATCTATTCCCTCGGTGTGACCTTGTATCGCCTGCTCACCGGCAAGCTGCCCTACGATGCCGCGAACAACTACAGCATGATCTATCAGATCATGAACATCGAACCGCCGGCACCCAGCACTTTCCGCCCCGAGATCCCGCCGGCGCTGGATGCCATCGTGCTGCGCGCCATGAGCAAGGACATCGCGCGTCGCTATCCGAGCTGGGACGAGATGGCGCGCGCACTGGTCTCGTTCATCAGCGATTACGAGCCGCAACAGGAGAACATCTACGACACCGAGAAATTCGATACTGTGCGTGAACTGCCGTTCTTCAGGCAGTTCACCGACGTCGAACTGTGGGAAGTGTTGCACATCAGCGAATGGCGCAAGGTGCACAAGGGTGAACAGATCCTGCGCGAAGGCGAGGAGGGACAGAATTTCTACATCATTGCCAGCGGTTCGGTGCGCGTGGTGAAGCAGGGGCGGCTGCTCAGCCTGTTGCACCAAGGCGATTGCTTCGGCGAGATGGCGCATCTCTCGGAACCGGGTGCCCGTCGCACTACCGACGTGCTGGCGCGCACCGAGGTCAAACTGATCGAGATCGACCCGGCCGTACTGGCGCAGGCCTCATCCAACTGCCGCTACAAATTCGACGAAGCGTTCCTGCGCATCGTGGTCAAGCGGCTGGCAGTCGCCAACACGCGCATCGCACGCCTGTTGAGCGACCATCAAGAAGAGCAATAAGGAAACGAAATGAATTTCGATCTGGAATTGGATGTGCGCGAGCTGGCTTGCCCGCTGCCCATCTTGCGTGCCAAGAAATCGCTCTCGACCATGGCGACAGGACAGGTGCTAAAAGTGCTGGCGACCGACAAGGGGGCGCCCAAAGACTTCAGCGAATTCTGTAGCAAGACCGGCAACGAGTTGTTGTCGTCCAGCGCGCAGGACGAGGGATTCACCTTCTTCATCCGTCGTCGTTGAAGCAAGAAAGCAAAACGGCAGCCTTCATTGCGAAGGCCGCCGTTTTTTTGTGATGCAGAGAGCTTAGCCCAGCTTCTTGCGCTGCGCCTGCAACTGTTCCAGTGTGGCGCCGAAATCGGCCAGGCGCTGCTTCTCCTGTTCCACCACCGCTGCCGGTGCGCGCGCGACGAAGCTTTCGTTAGACAGTTTGCCGTTGGCCTTGGCGATCTCGCCGGTCAGGCGGGCGATCTCCTTGTCCAGGCGCTCGCGTTCGGCTGCGACGTCGATCTCCACCTTCAGCATCAACTTGAAGTTGCCGACGATGGAAACTGGCGCGTCGCCTGCCGGCAGTTCGTTCACGATCTCGACTTCACTGAGCTTGGCCAGCGCTTGCAGATAAGGCGCGAAGCTGTGCAGTTGTACGGCATCGCCAGCCGCGATCAGCGGTACGCGCTGTGCCGGCGACAGATTCATCTCGCTGCGCAGACTGCGGCAGGCGGCGATGAGTTGCTGCAACACGCCGACCTGGGCGCTGGCAGTTTCGTCGATCTTGCTGCGGTCTGCCTGCGGATAGGCTTGCAGCATGATGCTGTCGCCTTGCTTGTCTGCCAACGGTGCGACCGAGTGCCACAATTCTTCAGTGATGAACGGGATGATGGGGTGGGCGAGACGCAGGATGGTCTCCAGCACGCGCACCAGCGTGCGGCGCGTGCCGCGTTGCTGAGCTTCGTTGCCGTTCAATTGCACCTTGGCCAGTTCCACATACCAATCGCAATAGGTGTCCCACACCAATTCGTACACGGTGCGTGCGGCCATGTCGAAGCGGTAATCGGCGAAGTGCGTCGCCATCTCGGCTTCGGCCTGCTGCAAACGGCTGATCATCCACTGGTCGGCAGCAGAGAATTCCTGCGGCAGTGCTGCGTCGAGACCGACATCTTTGCCTTCGCAGTTCATCAGCACGAAGCGCGTGGCGTTCCACAGCTTGTTGCAGAAGTTGCGATAGCCCTCGCAGCGCTGCATGTCGAACTTGATGTCGCGGCCGGGCGAAGCGAGCGAGGCGAAAGTGAAGCGCAGCGCGTCGGTACCGAAGGCTGTGATGCCGTTGGGGAATTCCTTGCGCGTGCGCTTCTCGATCTTCTCGGCATCCTTGGGGTTCATCAGGCCGGTGGTGCGTTTCTTCACCAGATCTTCGAGGGCTATGCCGTCGATGAGGTCGATGGGGTCCAGCACGTTGCCCTTGGACTTGGACATCTTCTGGCCTTCCGCATCGCGGATCAGGCCGTGCACGTACACGTCCTTGAACGGGATCTTGCCGGTGATGTGCTTGGTCATCATCACCATGCGCGCCACCCAGAAGAAGATGATGTCGAAGCCGGTGACCAGCACCGACGACGGCAGGTACTGTTTGACGAACTGGTTCTGTGCATCGAATGGCTTGGACATGTCCCAATCGAGCGTGGAGAACGGCCACAGCGCGGAGGAGAACCAGGTGTCGAGCACGTCGTTGTCGCGGTCGAGCTGCCCGGCGTAACCGGCTTTGTCGGCGAGCTTGCGCGCTTCGGCTTCGTCGCGCGCGACGAACACTTCGCCGTTCACGCCGTACCAAGCGGGAATCTGGTGCCCCCACCACAGTTGGCGCGAGATGCACCAGTCCTGGATGTTGTTCAGCCACTGGTTGTAGGTGTTGACCCAGTTCTCGGGGTGGAACTTGATCTCGCCGGAAGCGACGCATTCCAGCGCCTGCTCGGTGATGCTCTTGCCGCCGTCGCCCGGTTTGCTCATCGCCACGAACCACTGGTCGGTCAGCATCGGCTCGATGACGACGCCGGTGCGGTCGCCGCGCGGCACTTTCAGCTTGTGCTTGTCGGCCTTGATGAACAGACCTGCCGCTTCGAGGTCGGCGCAGATCTGCTTGCGCGCGGCGAAGCGGTCCATGCCCTGGTATTGCTTGGGTGCGTGTTCGTTGATCTTCGCATCCAGCGTGAGGATGGAGATCATTTCCAGCTTGTGGCGCTGGCCCACTGCATAGTCGTTGAAATCATGCGCAGGCGTGACCTTCACCACGCCGGTGCCAAATTCCTTGTCCACGTATTCGTCGGCGATGACCGGGATGGTGCGGTCGCACAGCGGCAGTGTGACTTGTTTGCCGATGAGGTGCTTGTAGCGCTCGTCCTCGGGATGCACCATCACCGCCACGTCGCCGAGCATGGTCTCGGGGCGGGTGGTGGCGACCACCAGATGGCCGGAGCCATCCGCCAGCGGATACTGGATGTGGTACATGAAACCGTCTTCTTCTTCCTGCACCACTTCGAGGTCGGAGACGGCGGTGTGCAGTTTCGGGTCCCAGTTGACCAGGCGCTTGCCGCGATAGATCAAGCCTTCGTTGTACAGGCGCACGAAAGTCTCGGTGACCGACTTGGACAGGCCTTCGTCCATGGTGAAGCGTTCGCGCGACCAGTCGGGCGAGGTGCCGAGGCGGCGCATCTGCTTGGTGATGGTGTTGCCGGAATATTCCTTCCACTCCCACACCTTCTCGATGAACTTCTCGCGGCCGAGGTCGTGGCGCGAAATCTTCTGCGCGTCGAGCTGGCGCTCGACCACGATCTGCGTGGCGATGCCCGCGTGGTCGGTGCCCGGTTGCCACAGCGTGTTGTCCCCGCGCATACGGTGGTAGCGGGTGAGCGCATCCATCAAGGTCTGGTTGAAGCCGTGCCCCATGTGCAGCGTGCCGGTGACGTTGGGCGGCGGCAGCTGGATGCAGAAATTGTCGGGTTTGGCGGCGTCGAGGCCGGCCTTGAAGTAGCCGGCGTTCTCCCAGGTGGGGTACCAGCGCGCTTCGATGTCCTTGGGGTCGAAACTTTTGGCGAGTTCTTTTTGCTGAGTCATGTTCGTGCGGCGAAGTGGATCAGCCGGCTGGCTGAAGAGGGGCGCGATTATATCAAGCCGGGGCACGGCTTGCGGCGGCTTCAGTCTGCAGCGGAGGGGGCGCCCTGCGCATCGCGCAGCAGTTGTGGCAGCTCTTGCCTGAATTCGGCTAACGTGCGTTCGATGGCTTCACGCCGGGCCGCTTCCAGACGCGGCAGCAGCCGCTCCATGAACAGTGCCTCCAGGTGTGCTTCCAGCTCCAGGGGGATGTGGGGGGCATCCACGTCGGCCGGACGTTTATCCGCGACGGGGGCGGTGAGCCAGTCTGCTTCCACCACCTCGGTCAGCACTGGCAGCTCGTCGCTCCCCACTACTTCGGTCAGTACCGGCAGGTCGGGCGGCAAGGTTGTGCGGCCGTCGCTCATGCGCGCAGCTTCCTGAGGTCGGTATGACTGAGTTCGTAGCCACGGTCGCGGTAGAACTTGAAGCGGTCGCGTCCGCGAACCGCATCGGCATCGTCGTGGCCGACGATCTCGATCACACGTTCGAAGCGGCTGAAGAAGGGCAGGCATTCATCGTGCAGACTGATCAGCAGTTCGGCATGCGGGAACTGCTCGTCGCGCGCGATCACCACCGGCATGTCGACCGCTTCCGCCTGGTTGCTGTGGCAATGCGGCATGAAGGCGGTAGGCGGGTAATGCCACAGCAGGCGGTCGAGCTTGTCTGCGGTGGCGTCGTCGGGCACATGAAGCAGGACGCGCAGTCCATGCTGCATGGCCTTGTGACTCAGCTGGCAGGCGGTCCTGAGCTTGTCCTCGCTGCCGGTGTAGAAGTCGACGCGGGTCACTTGGCGGCGCGGTTGATCAGGTATTGTGCGAGCAGCGGCACCGGACGGCCGGTCGCGCCCTTGTCCTTGCCGGACTTGTTGGCAGTGCCGGCGATGTCCAGGTGGGCCCAGCGGTAATCCTTGGTGAAGCGCGCCAGGAAGCAGGCGGCGGTGATGGTGCCGCCGGCGCGGCCGCCGATGTTGGCCATGTCGGCGAAGTTGCTGTCCAGCAGCGGCTGATAGTCTTCCCACAGCGGCAGTTGCCAGACGCGGTCATGCGATTGTTCGCCGGCGGCGATCAGTTCGTGCGCCAGCTTGTCGTCGTTGGCGAACATGCCGCTGGCGACATTGCCCAGCGCGATCACGCAGGCGCCGGTGAGGGTGGCGATATCGATCACGGTATCCGGCTTGAATTTGGCCGAGTAGGTCAGTGCGTCGCACAGGATCAAGCGGCCTTCGGCATCGGTGTTGAGGATCTCGATGGTCTGGCCGGACATCGAGGTGACGATGTCGCCCGGCTTGGTGGCGGTGCCGGAAGGCATGTTCTCGCAGGTGGGGATGACGCCGACCACGTTGAGCGGCAGCTCCATCTCGGCGATGGCTTGCAGCGTGCCGAGCACGGTGCCGGCGCCGCTCATGTCGTACTTCATCTCGTCCATGTCGGCACCGGGTTTCAGCGAGATGCCGCCGGTGTCGAAGGTGATGCCCTTGCCGACCAGCACGATGGGTTTCTGCGTCTTGGCACCGCCGCTGTATTCCAGCGTGATCAACTTGGGCGGCAGTGCGCTACCGCGCGTGACGGAGAGGAAAGAGCCCATGCCGAGCTGTTCCATATCCTTCTTTTCCAGCACGGTGGTCTTGATGTGTTTATGCGCCTTGGCCAGCGCCAGCGCCTTGGCGGCGAGATAGCTGGGGGTGCAGATGTTGCTGGGCAGGTTGCCGAGTTCCTTGGTCAGTTCCATGCCGTGGGCGATGGCGGCCGCTTGTTCGACGGCTTGCTTGAGAGTGGCAGTCGGTTTGTCCAGCGTGGCGAAGGTGATCTGCTTCAAGGTCGCCGCTTTCGCCGGTTTGCTCTTCAGGCCGTCGCTGCGGAAGGCGCCTTCCGTCGCGGCGATCACCGCTTGTTGCAGCAGCCAGGCGGACTCGGTGCCCAGCGCGTCGTCACAGATGAACAGCGCGGCATCCTTGCTGGCGGTGGCATGCAGCGCTTTGAATGCGCTGCGCAGGATGTCCACGCGGGTGCGGTTGTCCAGCTCGGCGGGCTTGCCCAGGCCGACCAGCAGCACGCGGCTGGCGGCGATGCCTTCGATCTTGTGCAACAACAGCGTGGAGGCGGCCTTGCCGCTCATATCTCCGTGCGCGATGACGTCGCTGAGCGCGTGTGCGCAAGCCTTGTCCAGCACCTGTGCCGCCTTGGATAATTTGCCGCCATCATGCACGCCGACCACGATGCACGCGCTCTTCAGTTTCTCCGGACTACCTTGTTTTATGCTAAATTCCACGCGCCTCTCCTCGATGAATCCCTGAAATTTCAAGATGCCGGATTATCCGCAATCCACGCCGCAAAAGTCAAAGCAACCCCCTGCGGGACGGATGCGCGGCATCTTCCAGCGCACGCTGGTCCGCGAGTTCGCTTCGGTCGGCATGCTGGTGTTCTCCATCCTGATCGGCATCGTGGTGTTCACCCAGTTGATCCGCCTGTTGGGCGAATCGGTGAGCGGCTTGCTGGCTGTGGATGGCGTGCTGGTGATCCTCGGCTTCAATGCCATCAACTATCTGCCGGTGCTGCTGTCCATCAGCCTGTTCCTGTCCATCCTCATCACGCTGACGCGCTGCTATCGCGACAGCGAGATGGTGGTGTGGTTCGCCTCCGGCATCGGGCTGACGCGCTGGATACGTCCTGTTCTGGGTTATGCCGTGCCGGTGGTCGCGGTCATCGCCATGACCAGCCTGGTGTTGTCGCCTTGGGCCTTGTCCAAAGCGGAGGAGTACAAGCGTCGCCTGGATAGCCGGGATGATGTGTCGGCCGCTTCGCCGGGGGCGTTCCGCGAATCGAAGCAGGCGGACCGCGTGTTCTTCCTGGAAGGGGTGGATACCGAGAACAAGCGCGTCGGCAACATCTTCGTGCGTTCCATCCAGCATGGGCGCGAAGGCACCATGGTGGCCAAGGAGGGTTATCAGGAGACGGCCGAGAACGGCGACCGTTTCCTGGTGCTGTTGAACGGCACGCGCTACGAAGGCACGCCGGGACAGGCGGATTTCCGCATCGCGCAGTTCGAGCGCTATGCCATGCGTATCGAGCCGGCCGAGTTGCGGCAGTCGCAGCCAGGGGTGAAGACGCTGAGTACCTGGTATCTGATCCAGCATGCCGATTCGTGGAACCTGGCGGAACTGGAATGGCGTGTCGGCTTGCCGTTGAGTGCGTTGATCATGGCCTTGCTGGCGGTGCCGATGAGTCGCGTCGATCCGCGTTCCGGGCGTTCCTTCAATCTGATCATCGCGTTCGTGGTCTACATCTTCTATAACAACATGATCAGCGTGACCAACTCCTGGGTGGCACAAGGCAAGATCGATGCCGTGAGCGGCATGTGGATGCTGCATACCGGCATGTTCGTCGTCGTGCTGCTGCTGTTCTATCAACGCAGCACGCTGCGGCCGTGGGGGCGCTGGAAACGATGAAGCTGTTGTCGCGCTACCTTGCCCGCGAGATCTACGCCAGCGTATTCCTGGTGTTCGCCGCCCTGCTCATGCTGTTCGCGCTGATCGACCTGATCAACCAGCTCAACGAGATGGGGCGCGGCGACTATCGGCTGGGGTTCATGCTGCTCTATGTCGCGCTCATCCTGCCGGGTCATATCTATGAGTTGTTCCCGGTCGCGGTGCTGATCGGCACCATCGTGGCGCTGGTGCAACTGGCGGCGAGTTCCGAACTGACGGTGTATCGCGCCTCGGGTGTGTCGTTGAAGCAGCTGATCCAGACGTTGCTGCGCATCGGCGCTCCCTTGTTGCTCGCCTGCTTCGTGATCGGCGAATTCGTCGCGCCGCCGAGCGAGAAGCTGGCGCAGCAGATCAAGCTCAAGGCGCAGAACGCGCAAGTCAATGTGCGCGAGTTCCGCTCCGGCGTGTGGGTCAAGGATGAAGGCAGTTTCGTCAATGTGCGCAGCGTATTGCCGGACACCTCGCTGCTGAATGTCAGCATCTATCAATTTGATGAGAACTACCATCTGGTCAGTGTAACGGCGGCTAAGCGCGCGACCTTCCTGGAAGAGCGGCGCTGGCAGCTGGAAGATGTGCAGCGCACCGTGTTCGAAGGCGTCGGTGCGCGCGCCGAAAGCCTGCCCTCGATGGAGTGGCATACCGCGCTCAATCCCAGCCTGCTGAATGTCTTGATGGTGATGCCGGAGCAGATGTCCGCCTGGAACCTGTACCAGTACACGCGCCATCTGGCGGACAACAAGCAAAGTACCCTGCGTTACGAGATCGCCCTGTGGAACAAGATGGTGTATCCGTTCGCGGTGTTCGTGATGATGATGCTGGCGCTGCCGTTCTCTTCCTATCAGCGGCGCGAAGGCGGCGTCGGCGGCAAGATATTCCTCGGCGTGGTGCTGGGCTTGGCTTTCCATTTCGCCAGTCGGCTGTTCGCCAACCTGGGTACGTTGAACGAATGGCCGGCCATGTTCAGCGCCACGGCGGTGAGCTGGATATTCCTTGGAGTGGCTTTATTCCTGCTGTGGCGCACCGAGCGTCGTTGAGCGCTCGGCTCAGCGTTGCTGGTCTTCCTGTTCGCGCACCATGCGTTTTACCGCTTCACGCTTCTCTTCCGGCACCTTGCTGAAGGCCGAGAACTTCTCGCGTGCGCGTTCGCGCTGTTCGTGGGTCAGTCCGGCCCATTCCTGTATCTGCGACACCAGACGTTGTTGTTTTTCCGGCGGCAGGGTGGGGTAGGCATCGGCCACCCCGATGAAGCTCTTCTGTTCGCTACGCGGCAACGTGTCCCAACTCTGTTCCAGGGGGGACAGGATCTGGCGGGCGGTCGGACTCAGTTCGCTCCATTTTTCGGCGCTGGCAGCGAGCGGACTCAGCAATAGTGCGAGCAAGGGCCATAGCAGGGTGTTGCGCATCGCGGTCTTCTTACTCCACATACATGCGCAACGGCAGATCGTCGGTGAGGATGGCCAGGTCGAGGGCGGCATGGTCGTGCAGCGCGACCTGCTTCCATTGCCAGCCGCCGGCCAGCACCACGGCGAGCAGTAACAGCGCACCCACCCAGTGCAGCGTGCGGTGCGGTTCATGTTCGTGCGGACGGAGGAGATGTTGCAGGCGTGTCAGCCATGCGTGCGGTCGGCGCTGGCGCGCCAATGCGGACTGGCGCGCCAGTTGCAGGCGCTGCGCGATCGCCGGCGCGAGCGGCGCTTCGGCCGCATGGTCGAGCAGATTCTTCAGTTCTTCGATGTTCACTCTGTTTCCCATGACAGGTCTATCCCTTTGGCTTTGAGTATGCCCGCCAGCGTGTGCGTGGCGCGCGAACAATGTGTCTTGACGCTACCTTCGGTACAGCCCATGGCGGCGGCCGTCTGGGCCGTATCCAGTTGTTCCCAGTAACGCAATATGAAGGCTTCCCGTTGACGGGGTGGCAGACGTTGCAGGGCATGTTCGATGATGCCCAGCAACTCGCTTTGTGCCAGCGCCGTATCCGGGGCGGCTGGCTGGCTGGCATTGTCTTCGTCCTGTAGCAGGTCGAGCACTTCGAAATCATCATCCTCCTGCTTCGGGGCGAAGGAGGAGAACAGGCTGAAATGCAGGTTGCGCACCTTCTGCCGGCGGAAATGGTCGAGGATGGTGGTCTGCAGGATGCGCTGGAACAGCAGGGGCAACTCGGCGGGGGGCTTGTTGCCGTAGCGCTCGGACAGCTTGATCATGGCATCCTGCACGATGTCCAGTGCGGCATCCTCGTCACGCACCGCGTAGAGCGCGTGCTTGTAGGCGCGGCGTTCTACGCTGGCGAGGAAGTCGGAAAGCTCGGCGCGGGTGGACAATGTCGGCGAAATGCGGGTTGCGGGCGGCGGATGATAGCAAATTCCTGTTGTGGCAATGGTTTTCCCGGGTCCATGGGGGCTGCGGGGTTGACCAAAAAGACCGCAGCCAGTATCTTGCACGGTCTTTCATTGACTGGACGAATAGGTAGTTTGCCCATGGAATTGACCGGCGCAGAGATAACCATCCGCTGCCTGCAGGAGGAGGGGGTCGAATACGTCTTCGGCTACCCCGGCGGGGCAGTGTTGTTCATTTATGACGAGCTGTTCAAGCAGGACAAGGTCAAGCACGTGCTGGTGCGCCATGAGCAGGCGGCCGTGCATGCTGCGGATGGCTATTCCCGCTCGACCGACAAGGTCGGTGTGGCGCTGGTGACTTCCGGTCCTGGCGTGACCAATGCCGTCACCGGCATCGCCACCGCCTATATGGATTCCATCCCGATGGTGGTGATCAGCGGCCAGGTGCCGACCGGTTTCATCGGCGAGGATGCGTTCCAGGAGGTGGATGCGGTCGGCATCACCCGTCCCTGCGTGAAGCACAACTTCCTGGTGAAGGACGTCAAGGATCTGGCCAGCACGCTGAAGAAGGCGTTCTATCTGGCCAAGAGCGGTCGTCCCGGTCCGGTGCTGGTGGACATCCCCAAGGATGTGTCCAACCATAAGACCGAGTTCGTCTATCCGGAGAAGGTCAGCATCCGTTCCTACAATCCGCAGGTCAAGGGCGATCCGGCGCTGGTCAAGCAGGCTGCGCAGATGCTGCTCGAAGCCAAGCGCCCCATGGTGTACGCCGGCGGCGGTGTGATCCTGTCCGACGCGGCCAAACACCTGACCGAACTGGTGCGCCAACTCGGCTTCCCCTGCACCAACACCCTGATGGGGTTGGGTGGCTATCCTGCCAGCGACAAGCAGTTCCTCGGCATGCTGGGCATGCACGGCACACTGGAAGCCAACCTGGCCATGCAGAACTGCGATGTGCTGCTGGCGGTGGGCGCGCGTTTCGACGACCGCGTGATCGGCAATGTCGCGCATTTCGCCGAAGTGCCGCGCAAGATCATCCATCTGGATATCGACCCTGCGTCCATCTCCAAACGCGTGAAGGTGGATGTGCCGCTGGTCGGCGACGTCGCCAACGTGCTGGGCGACCTGCTGCAAGTGCTGAAGAGCAGCAAGCAGAAGCCGGATGCTGCCGCACTCAAAGCCTGGTGGACGCAGATCGAGGAATGGCGCGGAGCGAATTCGCTGTCGTACAAGAACTCGACCGAACTCATCAAGCCGCAATATGTGATCGAGATGTTGCACAAGGTCACGCGCGGCGATGCCTTCGTGACTTCCGATGTCGGTCAGCACCAGATGTGGGCGGCTCAGTATTACAAGTTCAACGAGCCGCGTCGCTGGATCAACTCCGGCGGCCTCGGCACCATGGGCTTCGGCCTGCCGGCGGCGATGGGCGTGCAACTGGCCCATCCCGGCGCGCAAGTGGCCTGTGTGACGGGTGAGGGCAGTATCCAGATGAACATCCAGGAGCTGTCCACCTGCAAGCAGTTCAACCTGCCGATCAAGATCATCGCGCTGAACAACCGCTATCTGGGCATGGTGCGCCAGTGGCAGGAGTTCTTCCACGGCAACCGCTATTCGCAGTCGTATATGGATGCGCTGCCCGATTTCGTGAAGGTGGCCGAGGCCTACGGTCACGTCGGCATCAAGGTGGAGAACCCTGCGGACGTGGAGGGCGCACTCAAGGAAGCCTTCGCGCGCAAGGATGAATTGGTGTTCCTCGATTTCCGCACCGATTCCACCGAGAACGTGTATCCCATGGTGCCCGGCGGCAAGGGCCTGTCCGAGATCATTCTGGCGGAGGACCTGTAACATGCGCCATATCATCTCCCTGCTGATGGTCAACGAAGCCGGCGCGCTGTCGCGCGTGGCCGGCCTGTTCTCCGCGCGTGGCTACAACATCGAATCGCTCACCGTGGCACCCACCGAGGACCCGACGCTGTCGCGCATGACCATCGTCACCAGCGGTTCCGACGCGATCGTCGAGCAGATCAACAAGCAGCTGAACAAGCTGGTGGACGTGGTGTCGGTGATGGACCTGTCCGACGGCGACCATATCGAGCGCGAACTGATGCTGGTCAAGGTGCGCGCCGAAGGCGCCGACCGCGAAGAGCTGAAGCGCATGACCGACATCTTCCGCGGACGCATCATCGACGTGTCCGACAAGACCTACACCATCGAACTGACCGGTGCCGGTTCCAAGCTGGACAAGTTCCTGCTGGCGATCGAGCGCGGCCTGATCCTGGAGACGGTGCGCACCGGTGCCTCTGGCATCGGGCGCGGCGAACGCATCCTCAAACTCTGATCCACAACCATTCATTTTTTCGACGAGGCCAACATGAAAGTTTATTACGACAAAGACGCAGACCTGTCCCTGATCAAGGGCAAGCAAGTGACCATCGTGGGTTACGGTTCGCAGGGCCACGCCCATGCGCAGAACCTGAAGGATTCCGGCGTGAACGTGACCGTCGCGCTGCGCAAGGGTGGCGCTTCCTGGGCCAAGGCAGAGAAGGCCGGCCACAAGGTCGCCGAGATCGCCGACGCCGTGAAGGGCGCCGACCTGGTGATGATCCTGCTGCCGGACGAGACCATGCCAGAGGTCTACCACGCCGATGTCGCGAAGAACCTGAAGTCCGGCGCTGCGCTGGCTTTCGCCCATGGCTTCAACATCCATTACAACCAGATCGTGCCGCCCGCTGACGTGGACGTCATCATGATCGCGCCCAAGGGCCCCGGCCACACCGTGCGTTCCGAATACCTGAAGGGTGGCGGCGTGCCGACCCTGATCGCCGTGTACCAGGACAAGACCGGCAAGGCGAAAGACGTGGCACTGTCTTACGCTGCTGCCAACGGCGGCACCAAGGGCGGCGTGATCGAGACCAATTTCCGCGAAGAGACCGAGACCGACCTGTTCGGCGAGCAAGCCGTGCTGTGCGGCGGTGCGGTTGAACTGGTGAAGGCCGGTTTCGAGACCCTGGTGGAAGCCGGCTATGCGCCCGAGATGGCTTACTTCGAGTGCCTGCATGAACTGAAGCTGATCGTCGACCTGATGTACGAAGGCGGCATCGCCAACATGAACTACTCCATCTCCAACAACGCCGAGTACGGTGAGTATGTCACCGGTCCGCGCGTGATCGCCGGCGAAGCCCGCGCCGCGATGAAGGAGTGCCTGGCCAACATCCAGAACGGTTCCTACGCCAAGCAGTTCATCCTGGAAGGCCGCACCAACTATCCGGAGATGACCGCACGTCGTCGTTTGAATGCCGAGCACCAGATCGAACAGGTGGGTGGCAAGCTGCGCGCGATGATGCCGTGGATCAGCAAGAACAAGCTGGTCGACCAATCGAAGAACTAAACGCAGTCCGACAAGAAGGTGAAGCGCAGGCTTCACCTTCTTGCTATCGGCCCTCCTATTCCTACGCCTGATCTATGAGCAATAATTATCCGCATCCCATCATCGCCCGCGAAGGCTGGCCGTTCTTGGCGATCTCGCTGGTCGTCGCCGTGGCCGTCTCGGCCTGGTGTCTCGCCTGGGCGATCCCGTTCTGGATCATCTTCGTTTTCGTATTGCAGTTCTTCCGTGACCCGGCGCGTGTGATCCCGCAGCAGGCTGGTGCCGTGCTGAGTCCAGCGGATGGCCGCGTGATCAAGGTCGAGCGTACCACCGACCCTTATGGTGAGCGCGAGGCCTTGCTGGTCAGCGTGTTCATGAACGTGTTCAACGTGCATTCCAATCGCAGTCCGGTGGACGGCGTCATCGGCAAGGTGCAGTACTTCCCCGGCAAGTTCGTGAATGCCGATCTGGACAAGGCATCGAGCGAGAACGAGCGTAACGCCATCGTGCTCAAGACCCCTGCGGGGCAGACGGTGACCTTCGTGCAAGTGGCCGGTCTGATCGCGCGCCGCATCCTGTGTTACGTGAAAGCGGGCGACACGCTGGCACGCGGCCAGCGTTACGGCTTCATCCGCTTCGGTTCGCGTGTGGATGTGTATCTGCCGCTGGATGCTACCGTCAAGGTCAGCATCGGTGATAAAGTGCGCGCCACCGAGACCATCCTTGCACAACTGAACTGACCCATGGAGCCGATGAACCCCCGCAGCAAAATGAACTTGCGCCGGCGCAGCATCTATCTGCTGCCCAACCTGTTCACCACGGCTGCGCTGTTCGCCGGCTTCTATGCCATCGTGCAGTCGATGAACGGCCGTTACGAGATCGCGGCGGTCGCCATCTTCATCGCCATGGTGCTGGATGGTCTGGATGGCCGTGTGGCGCGGTTGACGCATACCCAGAGCGAGTTCGGCGCCGAGTACGACAGCCTGTCGGACATGGTCTCCTTCGGTGTCGCCCCCTCCATCCTGATGTACGAATGGGCGTTCCGCGACCTGGGCAAGTGGGGCTGGTTCGCTGCCTTCATCTATTGCACCGGTGCGGCGCTGCGCTTGGCACGTTTCAACACCAATATCGACGTGGTCGACAAGCGTTACTTCCAAGGGCTGCCCAGCCCGGCGGCGGCGGCCCTGGTGGCCGGTTTCGTGTGGGTGATGCTGGACAACAAGTTCACCGGTTACGACCTGCGCTGGTATGCGGCGGCACTGACCGTGTTCGCCGGCCTGTCCATGGTGAGCAACTTCAAGTACTACAGCTTCAAGTCGATCAACATGCGCAAGAGCGTGCCGTTCTTCGTGATCTTCCTGTTCGCGCTGTTCTTCATCTTCGTGGCGCAGAACCCGCCGCTGCATCTGTTCCTGTTGTTCTTCGCCTATTGCTTGTCCGGCTATGTGATGGCCGCGCTTGACCTGCGCAAGCGACCGAATGCCGGTTGATTTGCCTTTCGACGGGCGATAAAAAAGGCGCATCCTCGGATGCGCCTTTTTGTTTAATCTTGCGTCCGTTTACTTGGCAGCAGCCTTCTGGCGGCTCACTTCGGTCAGGCGCAGGATCTTGGCGGCGGAGAACAGGCCGCGCAGTTGCGGTTGTTTGCCTTCAGTCACTTCCAGCACCGGCATGTGGGTCTTGCCAGCCTTTTGCAGCGCATCCAGCACGTCCTTCACCGTGGCTTTTTCCACATCATGCATCTCGGCGACCACCCAGTCCTTGGTGTGCTCCATGATGTCGCCCACGCGGATGTCCTTGTGCGTCACGCCACGGTCGGCGAAGCCCACGCTTTGCAGATAGCGCATCGGCTTCTCACCCATGATGTCGTAGGAAGTGATGGAACCCAGCAGTTTCTCGGAACCTTTCTCCTTCACGAAGGCGATACGCAGACCGGCCACCTTCATCTCATGCAGGGCCTGGTCGATGGTCTCGTCCGGGCCGACCTTGAACATGCCGCGCACGCGGAAGTCCGTCATCACGGAAATGGCGGGGGCATTCAGTTCGACTTGCCAAGGTTCGTTGTGCGGCTCCAGGATCTCCTGGACATGGCTGGTCGTCTTCAGTTCGAAGTGCGGTTGCTGCTGGCGATGCGGCATGGAACTCTCCTTCATGCAGATTGGTTGTTATTCGGTGCGCCGGCGATTATAGCGGTTAGTCCGTTTTTCGTCAGCGGCACGAAGCGGCCGGCAACGGGCTCATTGGTGGGCCAGACAGTCGAGATAGATGGCCGCGTCGGGCGCGCTGCGATTGCGTTGCGCCTGCCAGATCATCTCGCCCAGGCAATCCATCATCGCGTGCTGGGCCTCGTGTTCCGATTGGTATTTTTCGCTCAGGCGGGCGAACTGTTCGCGGATGCCATGCGGCTGGCCGATGCTGATCTGCTCCTCGATGGTCAGGTGCATCATCAGATGCAGGAACGGATTGACCACGTCACCATCCGGGGCGTAATCCTTGGCGGCGAACTTCTCCGGATCTCTGAACAGATCATGGTATTCGGGATGCTTGTCGATGAGTTGCGCCGTCAGGTCTTCCAGCGGCGACAGCAGTTCGCCGGCACGCCGTTTGCGCCATGATTCGAACAGGAAATTGCGAGCCTCGTCGCGAGTGGGATTGAACATCACAACACCTTTTCCTTGAATTCGCACAGATCGAGCAGGCAGCACTCGCGGCATTTCGGTTTGCGCGCCACACATACGTAGCGCCCATGCAGGATCAGCCAGTGATGGGCGTCCTGCTTGAATTCGTCCGGCACCACTTTCATCAGTTTCTTCTCCACCGCCAGGACATCCTTGCCCGGCGCCAGGCCGATGCGGTTGCTGATGCGGAAGATGTGGGTGTCCACGGCGATGGTGGGCTGGCCGAAGGCGGTGTTGAGGATCACGTTGGCGGTCTTGCGGCCGACGCCGGGTAGTGCCTCCAGCGCTTCGCGCGTCTGCGGGACCTGTCCTTGATGTTTCTCCAGCAGGATGCGGCACATCTGGATGATGTGCTTGCTCTTGGTCTGGTACAGGCCGATGCGCTGCACATATTCGCGCAGGTTGTCTTCTCCCAGGTCGAGGATCTGCTGCGGCGTGCGCGCCACCGGGAACAGTTCGCGCGTGGCCAGGTTGACGCTCTTGTCGGTGGCTTGGGCGGACAGGATCACCGCGACCAGCAGCTCGAACGCCGACTGGTGCTCCAGTTCAGTGGTGGGGTGCGGATTGGCGGCTTGCAGGCGCAGGAAGATCTCGCGCCGTTTGGCAGCATTCATCCCTGCGCGGCCTCAGGCTGTACGCCCGCTGCCGTTTGTTTGCGGGCCTTGGCGGCGGCGTGCATGTCCAGCCAGTTCTTGCCGGCGATGAGCAGGCCGAGACCGAGGAAGGCGCCGGGCGGCAAGATGGCCAGCAGGAAGCCGTGGTAATCGGGGATCACGTGGATCACCCAGGCTTTGGTCGATTCGCCGAACACCAGATCGATGCCGGACAGTAGCGTGCCCTTGCCGACGATCTCGCGCAGCGCACCCAGTGCCGCCAGTACGGCGGTGAGTCCCAGCCCCATCATCATGCCGTCGAAAGCGGACGGCAGCATGGGGTTCTTGGAGGCGAACGATTCGGCGCGTGCCAGCACGATGCAGTTGGTCACGATCAGCGGGATGAAGATGCCCAGCACCACATACAGCCCATACATGTAGGCATTCATGAGGTATTGCACCACGGTCACCAGCACCGCGATGATGAGGATGAACACCGGGATGCGGATCTCGTTCGGGACATAGCTGCGGATGGGGGCGATGGCTGCGTTGCTCAAGCTCATCACCAAGGCGGTGGCCAGCCCCAAGCTCACCGCGTTGACCAAGGTGCTGCTCACCGCCAGCAACGGGCACAGGCCGAGCAGTTGTACCAGGCCGGGATTCTGTTTCCACAAGCCGTTATAGGCGATGTCCTTCATCTCGTGCAGATTCATGACCGGCCTCCTTGGGGGGCGAACAGTTCGTCGCGGTGGGCATCGAAATATTGCAGGGCATGGTGCACGGCCTTGATGACTGCGCGCGGGGTGATGGTGGCGCCGGTCATGTAACCGAACTTGCCGCCGTCCTTCTCCACCTGCCAATCCTCAGCGCTGTACGCGGTGCGTGATTTCCCGTCGAAGCCCTTGATCCACGGGCTCTTCCCGAGTTCGATGTAATCACCCAGTCCGGGCGTCTCCTTGTGTGCCACCACGCGCACGCCCGCCAGTTGACCGTTACTGCGTACCGCCAACACGAGCGCGATTTTGCCGCTGTAGCCATCGGGTGCGATGGCTTCCAGCACCACGGCGGAAGGTGCTCCCTTGAGGCGAGCGCGATAGACGGTGGTGGTTTCGGTCGTGCCGAGCAAGGGATCGGCAGCGATGGGTAACGTGTCCTGGATGATGTCGTTGTCGAACAGATCGGTGGGCACGATCTGTGTGATCAGTTTGAGCTTTTCCTGTTGCTCGCTATGCACGATGGCGGCGTGCGTCAGGAAATAGGTGGCGGACAGGATGGCGGTGCCGATGATGGCGAAGAACACCAGATTGAGGGCGGTTTGCAGGGTGGAGCGGACGATGCGCTTCATTTGCCCTCCCCTTTCTTGCCGAAGATGCGCGGCTGCGTCCAGGCGTCGATCAGCGGCACGCACAGGTTCATCAGCAGAGCGGCGAATGCCACGCCATCGGGGAAGCCGCCATAGGTGCGGATCAGCCAGGTCAGCAGTGCCGCGCCGAAGGCATAGACCAAGCGGCCCTTGTAGGTGGTCGGGCCGCCCACCGGATCGGTGTAGATGAAGAACGCCCCCAGCATCGCCGCCCCTGAGAACAGGTGGAAGCTCGGCGCAGCGTAATGTGCCGGGTCGTACAGATTGAAGACGCCGGCGATGGTGAACAGCGAGGCGAGATAGATGGCCGGTATCACCCAGTTGATCAGGCGCGTGGCGATCATGTACACGCCGCCGATGGCGAAACCGAGCGCGACCATCTCGCTGCCCTTACCGCCCAGGTGGCCGTAGATCGGCATGTTGCGGATCTCGTCCACCGACAGGCCGCGATGCAACTCGGTCTTCATGGTGTCCAGCGGCGTCGCCATGGTCAGCGCATCCAGCGTGGCATCCGGTGGCAACAGGCCGCCGAAGATGTAGTGCAGCTGTTCGGCGAAGGTCAGCGTATGTTCGCTCAGCATGGCTGGCGTCAGCCAGTGCGTCATATGCGCCGGGAAGGAGATGATGAGCACGGCATAGCCGACCATCGCCGGGTTGAACGGATTGTTGCCCAGGCCGCCATACAGCTGCTTGGCCACGGCGATGCCGAAGGCGGTGCCCACCACCACCAGCCACCAAGGCGCCAGCGGCGGGATGGACAGCGCCAGCAGCCAGGCGGTGATGAGGGCGCTGTTGTCGCTCAGGAACGGTTTGAGCGGACGGTCGCGCAGCTTGAGCATCAGCGCCTCGGTGGCCAGCGCGGTGATCGAAGCCAGCGTGAGCGAGATCAGGATGGCTGGACCGAAGTACCAGACGTAGAGCGCGATGCCCGGGACCAGTGCGAACAGCACGCGCAGCATGATCTGGCTGACGCTGGCGGGTTGGGTGATGAAGGGGGAGCTCCACATGATGTGCGCGATCCTTACTGTTGTTTGGGCGGCTCGTCTTCGGCGCCGGCAGCGGAGGCCAGTTCGCGGATCTTGGCGCGCCGTGCTTCGACGGCGGCGATCTCCGCCTGCTGCTCAGGGGTGAGCGCCTCGGTGTTCTTCGGATGCGCGGCTGCGACCTGTGCCTTGGCGCGTTCCACCGCAGCATCGATGCGCATCTGCAAGGTGTCGTCCGGGTCGCTGGAGGCGCCGACCGGTGTGGCGACCGGGGCGGCGGTCGCCGTAGCGGCCTTGGCGGCTGCCGCTTCGCGTTCCTTCTGCGCCAGACGCTCGGCCTTCTCCTGCTTCTCGCGCTCCAGGCGGAACTGGCGGAACTCATGGCGTTCGCGCGCCTGGTCGGCGGCGCGTTTGTCGTGGTCGCGTACGCGGATCTCGCTCTTCGCGTAACGATAGTAGTGCACCAGCGGGATGCTGCTGGGGCAGACATAGGCGCAGGCGCCGCACTCGATGCAGTCGAACAGATGGTATTCCTGCGCCTTGCCGAAGTTGTTCGCTTTGGCGAACCAGTACAGCTCCTGCGGTTGCAGTTCGGCCGGGCAGACGTCGGCGCAGCGCGTGCAACGGATGCACGGCATGGGCAGCGGCGGCGGCGGGAACAGCGCGGGCGAGGCGGCGATGATGCAGTTGGTGGCCTTGGTCACGCCCACTGCGGCGGACGGCAGATCCACGCCCATCATCGGGCCGCCCATGATGTAGCGGTCGGTGTCCGGTTTCGCGCCGGCTTGCGCCACCAGCTCATCCACCGGGGTGCCCAGCAACACTTCGAAATTCTGCGCCTCAGCCACATTGCCGGTGACGGTGACGATGCGCGACAGCAGCGGCTCGCCATGCGCCACGGCGCGCCAGGCGCAATAGGCGGTGGCGACGTTGAAGCATTGCACGCCCAGCTCGGTCGAGCGCACGCCGGCGGCGACCTCGATGCCGGTCAGCACGCGGATCAGCTGCTTGGCGCCGCCGCCCGGATACAGCGTGGGGACGGCGATCACTTCCATGCGTCGATGACCGTCCTGTCCCACGGCGCGCTGCATCGCGGCAATGGCTTGCGGCTTGTTGTCCTCGATGCCGATCAGCACCTCTTCCGCATGCAGCAGTTCGCGCAACAGCTCTGCGCCGCGCAGGATGTCGCCGGCCCGTTCTCGCATCAGCATGTCGTCGCAGGTGATGTAGGGCTCGCACTCGGCGCCGTTGATCACCAGCGTGGTGATCTTGTGGTGGCGCGAGTAAGCCTTGAGATCGCTGGGGAACACCGCGCCGCCAAGGCCGACCACGCCGGCACGGCGCAGCAGGTGGCGCAGATCGGTGTGCGAGGTCTGCGTGTAATCGACTCCCTGATGTTCGATCCACTCGTCCTTGCCGTCCGGGATGATGGTCACGCACAGGTCGGGTTCGCCCGATGGATGCGCTACCACTTGCATGTCGATGGCGCTCACCGTACCCGAGGTGGAGGCGTGCACCGCGCTGGACTGGCGCCCTTCCGGGCGACCGATGATCTGCCCCTTGAGCACGTGCTCGCCTACCTGCACCACCGGCACCGCGCAGTTGCCTACATGCTGGTGCAAGGGGATGACCAGGCGCGACGGCAGTGTGGTCGGGGCGATCGGGGTGCGCGTGGATTCGGCCTTGTGCGTGGGGGGGTGCACGCCGCCATGGAAGCGATGCAGTTTTCTCATGCGGTGTGCCTCAACTCATACACCGGATATTTCCATTTCCAGTTATCCAGCTTCTCCTCGATGGGCAGCATGCTGATGCAATCGACCGGACACGGCGGCACGCACAGCTCGCAGCCGGTGCATTCCGAGGTGATGATGGTGTGCATCTGCTTGGCCGCACCGACGATGGCATCCACCGGACAGGCCTGGATGCACAGGGTGCAGCCGATGCAGGTCTGTTCATCAATGAAGGCCACGGACTTGGGTTTGGGCTGGGCATCCTTGCCGAAGGGCTTGAATTCCACCCCCAGCAGCTCCGCCAGCTTGTGGATGCCTTCCTCGCCTCCGGGCGGGCACAGGTTGATGTCCGCCTCGCCTTTGGCGATGGCTTCGGCATAGGGTTTGCAGCCGGGATAGCCGCACTGGCCGCATTGCGTCTGTGGCAATACCGCATCGATCTTCTCCGCCAGCGGGTTGCCGTCGACGCGGAAACGGATGGCGGCATAGCCGAGGATCACGCCCAGCAACGTCGCTATGGCGACCATGATCCACAGCGCCTGGATCATTTGACCAGCCCCGAGAAGCCCATGAAAGCCAGGCTCATCAGACCGGCGGTGACCATGGCGATGGCGGTGCCACGGAACACCGCCGGCACGTCCGCGCCTTCCATGCGTTCGCGGATGCCGGCGAACAGCACCATCACCAGCGTGAAGCCGACCGCGCCGCCGAAACCGAACAGCAACGATTCGATGAAGTCGTGTTTGGCCTGCACGTTGAGCAGCGGGATGCCGAGCACCGCACAGTTGGTGGTGATCAGCGGCAGGTAGATGCCCAGTGCCTGGTACAGCACCGGGCTGGTCTTCTTGATCGCCATCTCGGTGAACTGCACGGTGGCGGCGATCACCACGATGAAAGCCAGCGTGGTCAGGTAGGCCAGGTCGGGGCCGAGCAGGTAATGGCTCACCAGATAGCTCAAGCCGGAAGCGATGGTCAGCACGAACGTGGTGGCGGCGCCCATGCTGAGCGACGTCTCCAGTTTCTTGGAGACGCCCATGAACGGGCACAGCCCGAGGATCTTGACCATCACGATGTTGTTCACCAACACCGTGCCGACCAGTATCAACAGATATTCAGTCATTGCGGGAGGACGCAAGGCGCGAAAAAAACAGGGGCGGATTATGCGCCGGAACAAGGGGCGCTTCAACCACGAAGGCGCTATATGCATATAACCGGTGCGGCGGTCAGGACCCCGGCGTTTGCGCTAGAATCTAGGCCTTGCAGGAGGATAGCTTGCCACTCACCCACCAACAGATACTGGACCGCCTCAGCGTCAGCGGGCGCCTGCCTACCCCCAAGGGGGTGGCGCTGGAGGTCATCAACCTGTCGCAGCGCGACGATGTCTCCGGTCATGAGATCGGCCATCTCATCGCCGGCGACCCGGGCCTCAGCCAGCGCGTCATCAAGGCCGCCAATGTCCTGCTGGGCGCGCCTTCGCGCCCGGTCATCACCGTCGAGGATGCGGTCACCGTGCTCGGCATGCGCGCCTTGCGCCAGCTGGTGCTGGGTATCGCGCTGGTGGTCGATTACCGGCACGGCCCGTGTGCCAATTTCGATTACCGCCATTTCTGGCTGCACTCGTTGCTCACTGCCATCGCGGCGCGGCATCTGGTGGAGCGACAGCGGCTGGTGGCGGCCGAAGAGTTCTTTGTGCTCGGTCTGCTCGGTCAGGTCGGTCAACTGGCACTGGCCACCGTGTTCCCTTCCGAGTATGCCGGTTTGCTGGAGAAGAACGCCGTCGCCGACGACGCGGCCCGCCTCGGTGCTGAACGTGCCGCCTTCGGTTTCGACCAGGCCGACGTCAGCGTGGCGATGCTGTCTGACATGAATTTCCCTGTGCTGTTCCAGGCGCTGGTGCAGCATTTCCGCCGGCCGCAGGAGAGTGCCGCCGCCGAAGGCTCGCGCGAATGGCGCCTGCTGCACCTGCTGCATCTGGCCGGGCTGATGGCCGATGTGTGGACCATGCCGGATGGCGAGCGCGCGCTGGCACTAGGTCCTTTGCGCGATGCGGCCACGCGTCTGGCGATCGAGGAAGGCGATCTGTTGCGTATCGCCGAGACCTGTGCGCACGACTGGCATGAATGGGCGGTGTTGTTCGGTCTAGGCAGTCAGCAGTTGCCCGACATGGGGCGCTTGCTGGCCGCGCACGAGGGGGAGGCGCCGCCGGTGGCGGTGCCGGACGCAAGCGAAGACGATTTCAAGATGCGCGTGCTGGTGGTCGAGGATGACCGTCCGATGCGTAATCTGCTGCAACAGTTGCTGGTCACCGCCGGACACGAGGTGCATGTCGCCGCCAGCGGGGAAGAGGCGCTGCGCCAGTTCGCTGCACAGCGACCGCAATTGGTCATCATCGATGATTCGCTGCCGGGACCTGGCGGCGTGGCACTGTGCCGTGCCTTGCGCGAGCAGGCGCAGAACGGCGACCTGTACCTGATGGTGGTCACGGCGGACAACGCCCCGGACAAGCTGATCGAAGCCTTCGAGGCCGGGGCCGACGACCATCTGCTGAAACCGGTGACGCCGCGCATCTTTTTCGCCCGGCTGCGTGCCGCGCAACGCGTGGTGCGCCTGCAAGCCGAGCTGGCGTTCGACCGTGAGCGCATGCTGCGTTATGCCTCCGATCTGTCCGCCGCCAACGAACGCTTGCAGCAGCAGGCCTTGACCGATGCGCTGACCGACCTGCCCAACCGGCGTTATGCCATGGAGCGGCTGGAGCAGGAATGGGCGCTGGCGCAACGCGGGGCGCGTCGCCTTTCCTGTCTGATGGTGGACATCGACCACTTCAAGTCGGTGAACGACCGCTTCGGGCATCACGTGGGCGACGAAGCCCTGCAACGGGTGGCCGAGACTTTGCGCCGCACGGCACGCACGCAGGATGTGGTGTGCCGTTACGGCGGCGAGGAGTTCCTGGTGATCTGCCCCGATAGCGCGGCGGCCGATGCCTGGCAATGCGCCGAACGCATGCGTCAGGCAGTGAGCGAATTGCTGCTGGAAGTCCCGGGCGGCAAACTGCGTCTCACGCTCAGTGTCGGTGTGGCGGAGAAAGTCGCGCAGCATGCCGCGCTGCCCGACCTGCTGGCCGAGGCCGACCGCAATCTGTATGCCGCCAAGAGCGGCGGCCGCAACCGTACGGTGCGCGGCGATTGACGGGCAACGCTGTCAGCACAGCTGAAGCGAGTCAGGATTTCCTGACTGTGCAACGAAAGCATGGGTGATAGGGTGAGAACCAACGCGGCCTGCATGGCGCATACTCGGGTACTCATTCGCAATGTCATCCACGAAATCTGGCTTTAGTGCGCTAGCGCGGTCGTTGGCGCTGGTGTGTGTCCTCTCCATCAATGCTTGTGGCGGCGGTGGCCACTCAGCGGGCGGCGTCAATCGGAATTCGTCGGCTCCAGCCGGAAGTGTCGATATCACTTCCTCTATCCAGGCAAACAGCAATGTCGTGCTGAGCGGCGATGCCGTCATCAACCTGCCGGCCGGCGTCACTACCTATACCGGCATCATCTCGGGCAAAGGCACGCTCACCTTGTCCGCATGGGGCGGTACCGCCAATCCCGGCACGCTGATCATCACCCAGGCCAGTACTTTCACCCTGCCCGATGCTCTGCAGGTGGAGATTGTCAGCAAGACCAATTATCCCGGCGCCGGATACCAGCTCACCATCAGCGGCTCGAACCCACCGGTGCTCACCATCGATCCGGGCGCGACGCTGCAACTCGGCACCAACTCCGCCGCCGACAACAATCCCAATATCATCGCCACTTCGGATAGCAAGAATGCTGCGAGTCTGGTCAACGGCGAGGTGAACCTCAACAACATCCGCAACAACGGCAAGATCGTCCTCAATAACAACCAGTTTGTGCTGCTGGGCGAGATCAGCGGCAGTGGCAGTATCGTGCAGGCGGTGGGAGCCTGGGGTGGACACTCCATGCGCGGCGTCAACACCATGACCGGCGCCGTTGCGCTGAGTGCGGGGCACGATTTCGGCAGCAACCATGTGGCGGCCTCCATGCCCAATGCGAAAGGCGTGCTCAACGAAGGCTCCTGGCTGGTCTGGAGTCCGCCCGGCAGCACCGTCACCGTGCCGCATAACATCTACGAAGCTGCTTACGGCAACGACATCAACTTCCACGCCATCGGCAATTCGACCATCGTGATGGTCGGGGTCTACAGCCACACCGACAACAGCCCGCACGACAGCCCGAATCTGGTGAACCCCGGTTTGAGCGACCCGAATCTGAATTTCGCCAAAGCGATCTACCGCAATGGCGTGAACAACGGCAACGACGCCAGCTATCGCGGCGTCAACATCGAATCCGGCGCGGGCACGGTGCAATGGGGCGACGGCACGCATGCCAATTTCTTCCTGCCTTCCGCGCCATCGCCAGCCGAGCCTTATCCGGTGCTGGGCGCGAAGAATGCCTACATCAACCTGCGCGGCAGCAATCTGGCCTTCAATTACAACGCCCCGGTCACGTTGAACATCGGCATCACCGGCGGCGGAGGTCCCTACCGCGGCGGCGAAGCGGGGTGGGGCAACGTCACCATCATGTCTACGGCAGGTAACGATGTGACGTTTGCGCAACCGCAGAATTACAACGGTACTACCACCATCGGTGCCAGCGCGATCTTGCGCATCGGCAAGGGGGCAAGCGTGCCGCTGAACGACATTACGGTCAGAACGACCGGCAATACGACCTGGCAGCGCGGCAGCTACAGTGGCGACAGCAGTTTGCTGACGGGCGGAAACAACGCCGTCGTCAACAACGGTAGGCTCATCGTGCAGAACACCGCTACGCCGATCACATTGTCCAATATCAGCGGTACGGGCTCGTTCGTGCAGGCGGGGGCTGCGACCACCACGCTGTCAGGCAACAGCTACATCGGCGGCACCACCATCAATGCCGGTGCCGTTGCAGTCGGCGGCGCTACACCGTTCGGCAGCGGCAGCCTGAACAACAACGCCGGATTGACGCTCGCGGCCGGGCAATATGAGATCGCGCTGGGGGGTGATTTCCAGCAAAGTGCGACCGGCACGTTGACGTTGCCGGTCGATGGCATCAGCAAAGGCGTAAATCACGGACACATCACTGTCGCAGGCAGGGCGACGGTGGGGGGGACCCTCAATCTGCATTTCACCGGCACCTATACCCCCGGGCAGCAGCTGGTATTGATCGATGCCGCCGGCGGCGTGAGCGGCTCATTCGGCAGTATCGTGACGACGGGAGGCGTGGCGGTCGTGCCCGGCACAACCGCCACTACCTTCTTCGTGACTGTGCAATGATCCGGTCGGACGTCCCTGTGCGGCAGGATCAGCGGGCGTTGCGGATCGCTGCTGCGCTTTCGGTCACCAGTTCCTGACCGCGATAGACCAGGCCGCTATAGACCTGTACCAGCGCTGCGCCGGCCTGCATCTTCTCCAGAGCATCCTCTCCCTTGAGGATGCCTCCCACGCCGATGATGGGCAGTGCGCCTTGCAGTTCGGCGGCGAGCTGGCGGATCACGGCGGTCGATCTGTCGCGTACCGGCGCGCCGCTCAGGCCTCCGGTCTCCTCGCCATGCGGCAGTCCTTGCACGCCGTCGCGCGACAAGGTGGTGTTGGTGGCGATGACGCCATCGATGCGGTGCTTGATGAGCAGCGCGGCGATCTGTTTGATCTGCTCGCTATCGAGGTCGGGCGCGATCTTCACCGCCAGCGGTACGTATCGCTCATGCGTTGTGGCCAGTTTGAGTTGCTCGGCCTTGAGTTGCGCGAGTAGCGCATCTAGCTCGTCGCCGCCTTGCAGCTGGCGCAGGTTCTTGGTGTTGGGCGAGGAGATGTTGACCGTCACGTAGCTGGCATGTGCATATACCTTGCGCAAGCCGATGAGGTAATCGTCGGCTGCTTGCTCGATCGGCGTATCGGCGTTCTTGCCGATGTTGATGCCGAGGATGCCCTTGAACTTGGCGCGCTGCACGTTGGCGATCAGCGCATCCACGCCCTCGTTGTTGAACCCCATGCGATTGATCACGCCCTGCGCTTCGGGGAGTCGGAACATGCGCGGTTTGGGATTGCCCGGCTGTGCGCGTGGGGTGACGGTGCCGATCTCGATGAAGCCGAAACCGAAGGCGGCCAGCGCGTCGATGACTTCGCCGTTCTTGTCCAGTCCGGCGGCGAGTCCCACCGGGTTGGGGAAGGTCAGGCCCATCACGCAACGCGGATCATCGGGCGGACGCTTGAACATCAGCGAAGTGAGGCCGAGACATTGCGCGGTCTTCAGACCGTCGATGGTGGCGTGGTGGGCGGTTTCGGCATCGAGCGCGAACAGGGCGGGGCGGAACAACTGGAACAGGGACATCACTGGTCTTTCTTGGAAACGACGGGGATCGGGAAGGGTTTGCGTTTGAATACTTCGCTGCGCGGTTTGCCGCGCCAGTGTTCGGCGACGAGGTCGCCCAGTTGCAGTGCGGTCAGGCCATACAGCGCGCAAGCGAGCGCGATCTGCCAAGGGGTGCCGTTCAGGTGCAGTGCGCCGGACGCCAGGCGCCAGGTGCTGAGCAGGAGGCCGCCCACCAGCAAGCCGGCCAGCATGCCATGCAGCACGCGGCTCCAGTCGCCGCGCGGCAGGCCGGCGAACACGGTGCCTTCATGCCACAGCAGTTGCAGCGCCACCAGCAGCCATAACGGCGCCGACCAGAACAGCGCGGACGGGAAGCCCGGCCACACCACGCCGGCGGACAGACTGCCCAGTGCCAGCAGCAACAGCATGCGGGCCGTGGCTTCGCCGGGTAATGCGGGCAGTGTCAGCCCCAAACGGTTGAGACGCACCAAGCCCGGCACGCCGGCCAGCCACAGGCGCGCCAGCAACACGCAGGGCAAAGCCAGCGCGCCACAGGTGGCGGCGAGCAGGATGGCTGCGCTCGGTGTGGCAGCGGCGCTGACCCACAGTTCGGCGAACAGGTTGAGCCAGCCGGACAGTGCACCCAGCAGGGCGCCGGCTACGGTGCACCAGGCCAGATAGCCGCGCTGGCTGTGCAGCAGGCGGACGCCGCTGCGGCGCGCAGCGAGGGTGTCGAACAGCAGCATGGCCATCGCCAGCATGCCCAGCGTGATCATTGCCGGCAGCCAGACATCGCCGTTCAGGGTTTGCGGCGGCAGCCATTCCCGGTCGGCCAGCGTCAGCGACAGCGGCGGCAGGATGAGCAGGGCGGTCACGAACAGGGCAGCGCGGGTCAGCATGGTTGAGTCTCCTCGGGCAGGGCTTGCCAGCGTCCGTCGTGCAGCCCCTGCAACGGCTGGAAGCCGGCCTTGTAGGCCATCTTGGGGGATGCGGCGATCCAGTAGCCGAGATAGAGCCAGGGCAGGCCCAGTTTGCGGCACAGTTCGATCTGCCACAGCACGTTATAGGTACCGTAGCTCGCGCCCGGCACATCAGGATCGTAGAAGGTGTACACCGCCGACAGCCCATCCTGCAACACGTCCACGATGCTTACCATGCGCAGGATGCCGTTTTCGCGGAACGCCACCAGCATGCTGTCCACATGGCTCTGCAGCAGGAAATTGCGGTACTGCTCGGGATCGTCGTCGGCCATGCCGCCATCGGCGTGGCGAGCCTGTTGGTAGCGGTGGTAGAGCGCGAAATATTCCGGCTGGTCATGCAGCGGCAGCAATTCCACCTGCAAGCCGCCGTGCCGTTTCCGGCTGCGACGCTGCGAACGGTTCGGTGCGAAACTCGCCACGTCCACGCGCACCGGGATGCATTGGCGGCAGGTGTCGCAGCGCGGGCGGTAGGTGAACGTACCACTGCGACGGAAGCCCTGGCGCACCAGTTCGGAATACGCCGCCGTGTTGATCAGGAAGGAAGGTGTGGCCACCTGCGAGCGCGCCTCGCAGCCTTCCAGGTAGCTGCACGGATAGGGCGCCGTGAGATACAGCTGGAGCGAGGAGAGCGGGATGTCGTTGAGCAGGCTCATGCGGGCAGGCGATCACGGTTCGGGATGCGAGTGTATCAAGTTCCGCGCGCACCGCGAAAACCATGGCGCATGCACGGACAAGTGCGCTACCAGCCCGGCGTTGCGAAATGCCAAGGACCTGGTTGGTGCGGTGCGGCCACGGCTTGCGCCACTATCGCAACGAAAGTCGCACGCGGCATCTCATGCGCGCCCAGCGAGGCCAGGTGGGGGGTGTACATCTGGCAGTCGATCAGGGCGAAGTCCCAGGCGGCCAGCTGTCGGCTGAGATGGGCCAAGGCGATCTTGGAGGCGTCGGTGCGGCGGCTGAACATGGATTCGCCATAGAACATATGCCCCAGTGCCACGCCATATAGTCCGCCTACCAGCTCGCCCTCCATCCATACTTCCACCGAGTGCGCGTAGCCCAGGCGATGCAGCGTGCAATAGGCGGTCACCATCTGTTCCACGATCCAGGTGCCGTTGGCGCCTTCGCGCGGCGCGGCACAGGCGCGCATCACCTGCTCGAAGGCGCTGTCGACGCGCAGTTCGTAGGCGCCACGGCGCAACGTCTTGCGCATGGAATGCGAGATGCGGAACTCCTGTGGGACCAGCACCATGCGCGGGTCCGGGCTCCACCACAGGATGGGCTCGCCGGGCGAGAACCAGGGGAAGATGCCGTGGCGGTAAGCTTCGAACAAGCGGGCGGGAGACAGGTCGCCGCCTATGGCCAGCAGGCCGTTGGGGGCGGCGAGGGCGCGTTCGACCGGCGGGAACGGGGTGTCGTGATGCAGGAGCGGGAGCATGGCGAGAGCATATTGCAAATCGCCGGGGCCAGGGGATATATGCCTTTCGGCATATGGGCAGTTTGCCGGAAATTGTTTATATTGCAGGCCGCTTCAGGGGGAAGAGAGGGGGGACGCGCAGTGGTGCTCGGGCTATTCGGCAAGAAATCGGACCATCCGTTGGCGGACATGAAGTCGGCGCAGGCGCTGCTCGACGATATCCCCAAGCACGACGCACTCAAGGCATTGCCCGAGTTGACCGATTGGCTGGAAGCCTTGCGCGAACAGGCCGAAACCCTGAAGCTGGATCATCACTGGGCCGTGCTGCGCATGTTCGACCTGGCCGCACAGGGCCATGTGCGCAAGCTGTTCTACGACTACTTCACCTTGCAGACCCTGTCCCAGTTCCAGGAGAACCGCCTGTGGACCCTGCTCGACAACTACCTCACGCAGAGCGACCTGGCGCATGCCGATGTGTTGCAACGCTACCAGTCCAGCGCCAAAGGTTCGTCTGCCATCAAGGATGAATTGCCCTTGCTATGCACGCGCGGCATCGGCGCGATCTCCGGTCTGCTCAAGATGGCGGCAGCACGCTATGCCATGGTCGATCCGGCCTTGTGGCGACGGCTGGCGGCCTATTACAGCCTGGCCGAGACGCAGGGTTTCTCCCGTACCAGCGTGACCGTCTATCCCGGTTGCAATCAGAGCGTGGCCGAGGCATTCGGCGTAATGGTGCTGTGGTGCGGCTGTAGCGCGGGTAATCTGAATCCGGTGCAGGAACATATCGCCGAACGCCTGCTCAGCGCGCTCGGCAAGGGCGTGGAGATCTTCGATAACTACCATGCTTCCGCGCTGTTCGTGTTCGACCTGGCACAGCCCACGCCACCGATGCGGGCCACGGCGGAAGGTACTCTGCATACTGCCCTGCGTTTCATCGTGGCAGACGGTATGCGCAGGCAGCTGGAAGATATGCAGAAGACCTTGGATAAGGGCATCCTGCCCGAAGGACTCAACCTGTATGGCGCCAAGTTCGAGGCGGAACTGGTGCTGGACGTGGCGCGCCGGGTGGCGCAGAACCTCAGCCTGCCGCCGCCTACGCGGCGCAATCCGCGGCGCAGGATCCAGGTCAGCCTCAAGGTTGCCAGTGGCTTCCTCAAGATGCTCGAGCATAGCGATGTCGGTCTCAGCTTCGGGGTGGAAGAGAGCGACACCTGGGATGTGGAAGACATCAGCGCCTCCGGCTTCCGCTGCATCCTGCCCGTGGCGCGCGCCGACGGCGTGAAGATCGGCTCGCTCATCGGCAGCCGTCCGGAGAGCGTCAATCACTGGGGTGCCGGCGTGGTGCGTCGTTTACGTCGCGATCCGGAGGGTAAACTGCATATCGGCGTCGAGGTGTTGAGTCCACGCATCGTGGGCGTGCCGCTGTATGACAAAGCCGATGAGGACGGGATGGAGGGCGGCCATCTGGGCATGTACCTCAATCGCCCCAACGACACCAGCGGCGAAGCCTGGCTGCTGATGAAGGCGGACAGCTATGCCGGCAGCCGCAGCCTCAAGATGGAACTGGACGACCGGGAATACCTGCTGCTGCCCTTGGGTTTGGTGGAGCGCGGCGAGGACTACGACCTGGCGCGCTATCGCATGATGGCGCAGGACAGCGCCAGCGATTAAGCCTGCATGCGCGCCGTCAGCCAGCGCGCCATGTCATCGATCTCTTCCATGCATACCGAATGCGGCATGTCGTAGGCATGCCATGCGGGTGCACTGCCTGCCTTGATTAACTGTTCAGCCGAATGCGCGCCCAGGGTGTACGGCACTACCGGGTCCTGGCGGCCATGCGCCATGAACAGCGGAGTGCGGATGCCTTGCGGTGTGGCCTCTTGCGTTACGGTGTCGGCCAGCGGCAGATAAGTGGACAACGCCAGCAAGCCCCCCAGTGCTTGCGGTCGGCGCAGCCCGCATTGCAGGGCGATCGCGCCGCCCTGCGAGAATCCGGCCAGGAAGATATGCGACGACGCGATGCCGCGTGCGATCTCCTGTTCGATGAAGGCATCGATGGCCTGTTGCGAGGCGCGGATGCCGGCCGCATCCTGGCGCGCATCGCCGCCGGTACGGTTCCAGGTGGCAGGGTCGATATCGTAGATGTCGTACCACGCCGGCATCACGAAGCCGCCGTTCAGGGTGACCGGGCGGCGCGGGGCGTGCGGGAAGATATGGCGTACCGCATGTGGCAGGTTCAACGCTTCGGCCACCGGCACGAAATCGTCGCCGCTGGCGCCCAGGCCATGCAGCCAGATCATGCTGTAAGTCGGATTGCGCCCGCTGTCGAACGCGATATGCGGCAGTAGTTTGCTCATGGTTGCGGGATGATCTCGTGCGGGAATGGGAATGTGTCGCGACAGGATTTGGGCGGGGCGCACCGGACACGGCAGGGCGTAGCCCTCAGGTGCGGGGAGGGGCGCCAGCCGCCCGGGCGCTGCCGATGGAGCCTCACGGTTGCGGGATGATCTCGCGCAGCAACTGGAAGATCTCGCGATAGGACTTGGGCGGCTTGTTCAGCTCCTTTTCCTTGTGCGCGTTGCGGATCAGCGTGCGCAGGCGTTGCGCATCAGCCTCCGGATGCTGAGCCAGCAAGGCCGTCAAGGCATCCGGTTCGTCCAGCAGACGGTCGCGCCAGTTCTCCACCTGATGCAGCCAGGCGGTGTGCAGGCGCGAATTGCCGCTCCAGATCTCCAGCTTGGCCAGGATGGGCTCGGTCTCCACTTCGCGCATCAGCTTGCCGATGTATTGCAACTGGCGCTTCTGCGCGCCGAATTTGTTGATGCGCTTGTACTCGACCAGCGCCTCGAACAGCTTCTCGGGCAGATCCAGCTCCTGCCATTTCTCCTTGTTCAGCTCGGTCAACTGCTTGCCCAGGTCTTGCAGGTCGTGCATCTGTTTCTTGATCTTGGTCTTGCTGGGGGGCAGTTCTTCCAAGTCGTCGTCGGGGGTGTCGTGCGCTCTCATCGTGGTGTGTCTGTGAAGATGGGGATGTTGTTATGATAGCGCCCCTGCCGTTCGCATCCGACCCTAAATTTTATGCAAGCACCCGCCGACCGCCTCGCCCCCTCCCTCGACGACCTGCGCCAACTTGCGGCCGATATCGTCGCCTATGCGCGCAAGCAAGGCGCGAGTGACAGTGTGGCCGAAGTGTCGCAAGGCAGTGGCCACGCGGTGAACGTACGCCAGGGCGAGATCGAGACCATCGAATACACGCGCGATAAGGGGCTGGGGGTGACCGTCTATCTCGGCCAGCGGCGCGGCCATGCCAGTACCTCCGATTTCTCGCAGCAGGCGGTGCGCGACACGGTGGATGCCGCGCTCAACATCGCGCGCTTCACCGCCGAGGATGCCTGTGCCGGGTTGCCGGACGCCGACCAGTTGGCGCGTGGATATGGCGATCTCGATCTGTATCACCCATGGGACATCTCGGTGGCGCAGGCGGTGGAACTGGCACGCGACTGCGAGCGGGCGGCCTTCGCCGCCGACAAGCGCGTGGTCAATTCCGAGGGTGCTTCGGTCAATGCCAATCAGGGCTGCTTCGTACAGGCCAACAGTCTGGGCTTCGTCGGCGGCTATGCCTCCTCGCGCCATAGCGTGAGTTGTTCGGTGATCGCCGGCAAGGGCGACGGCATGCAGCGCGACTACTGGTACAGCGTCGCACGCCATGCGGCGCAGATCCTCAAGGTGGAAGAGGTGGGCCGCCTCGCTGCCGAGCGCACCGTGCGCCGCCTCAAGGCGCGCAAGCTGTCCACCCTGCAATGCCCGGTGCTGTTCGAGGCGCCGGTGGCGGCCAGCCTGTTCGGTCATTTCGTGCAGGCGGTGAGTGGTGGGGCGCTGTATCGCAAATCATCTTTCCTGCTCGACCAGCTGGGCCAGCCGGTGTTCTCCGACGTAGTGCATGTCGAGGATGTGCCGGACATCCCGCGCGGCCTGGCCAGCAGCCCGTTCGACAACGAAGGCGTGCGCACGCGTCGGCGCACCATCGTCGAGGGCGGCGTGCTGCACGGTTATTTCCTGTCCAGTTACAGCGCACGCAAGCTGGGCATGCAGACCACCGGCAATGCCGGCGGCACGCACAACCTGATCATCCGTCCCGGCACGGAGGATTTCGCCGGCTTGCTGCGCACCATGCGCCGCGGCCTGGTGGTGACCGAGTTGCTCGGTCATGGCGTGAATGCGGTGACCGGCGACTATTCGCGCGGTGCGGCGGGTTTCTGGGTGGAGGACGGCGAGATCGCCTATCCGGTGGAGGAGATCACCATCGCCGGCAACCTGAAAGACATGTATCGCGACATCGTCGCCATCGGCAACGACGTACTGGTGCAGGGCTCGCGCCAGTGCGGCTCGGTGCTGGTGGGACGCATGGCGGTGGCCGGGCAGTAAGCCGGATCAGCCTTCCGTGGATGCCGCCTGACGGGCGGCGTTTTGTTGGCGGCGGCGTGATAAAATGCCCGCCTTTCCCGATTCCCCCTTAATTTTGGAAGGTTAGCCATGTTCTCGCGTAAAAACACCCTCTCCGTCGTCGATCCCGATCTGTGGGCCGCCATGCAGCAGGAGGTCACCCGCCAGGAGGACCATATCGAACTCATCGCTTCGGAAAACTACACCAGCCCGGCGGTGATGGAGGCGCAGGGCAGCCAGCTCACCAACAAGTATGCTGAGGGTTATCCCGGCAAGCGTTATTACGGCGGTTGTGAGTACGTGGATATCGTCGAGCAACTGGCCATCGACCGCGCCAAGGCGCTGTTCGGCGCCGAATACGCCAACGTGCAGCCGCACTCCGGCTCGCAAGCCAACCAGGCCGTGTACGCCGCCGTGCTCAAGCCGGGCGACACCATCCTCGGCATGAGCCTGGCGCACGGCGGCCACCTGACCCATGGCGCCACGGTGAACATCAGCGGCAAGCTGTACCACTCCGTGCAGTACGGTCTGAATGCGGCCGAGGACATCGATTACGACGAGGTGCAGCGTCTCGCCAATGAGCATAAACCCAAGATGATCGTGGCCGGTGCTTCCGCTTTCGCGCTGGTGATCGACTGGAAACGTTTCCGTCAGATCGCCGACAGCGTCGGCGCCTTCCTGTTCGTGGACATGGCACACTACGCCGGTCTGGTCGCGGCCGGTCACTACCCGAACCCGGTCGGTATCGCCGACTTTGTCACCACCACCACGCACAAGACCCTGCGCGGTCCGCGCGGTGGCTTGATCCTGTCCAAGGCCGAGCATGAGAAGGCGCTGAACTCGGCGATCTTCCCGCAACTGCAAGGCGGCCCGCTGATGCACGTGATCGCGGCCAAGGCGGTGGCGTTCAAGGAAGCTGCCAGCAAGGAGTTCAAGGATTACCAGAAGCAAGTGATCGATAACGCCCGCGTGATGGCCAAGGTGCTGACCGAGCGCGGGGTGCGCATCGTCTCCGGTCGTACCGACAGCCACGTGTTCCTGGTCGACCTGCGTGCCAAGAAGCTGACCGGCAAGGATGCCGAAGCCGCGCTGGGTCGTGCCCACATCACCGTGAACAAGAACGCCATCCCCAACGATCCCGAGAAGCCCTTCGTGACCTCCGGCATCCGCATCGGCTCGCCCGCGATGACCTCGCGCGGCTTCAAGGAGCTGGAAGCGGAGAAGCTGGCGCACCTGATCGCCGACGTGCTGGACGCACCGAACGACGACGCGGTGATCGCACGCGTGGCCAGCGAGGTGAAGAAGCTGACTTCGGCATTCCCGGTCTACGGCGCATAAGCCGTCCAGGCGGGTGAGCGATGAAATGCCCGTTCTGTAAGCACCCCGAGACCCAGGTCGTCGACACGCGCCTGAGCGAAGAAGGCGACAGCATCCGTCGTCGTCGTCGCTGCCTGGCCTGCGACCGTCGCTTCACCACGCATGAGGTGGTGGAGCTGCGCATGCCGCAGGTGGTGAAGCAGAACGGCATGCGCAGCGAATTCGACGAAGAGAAGCTGCGCACCAGTTTCACCCGTGCACTGCACAAACGTCCCGTACCCACCGAGTTGGTGGATGCGGCGATCGAGCATGTCACGCAGAAACTGTTCGCCTTCGGTGAGCGCGAGATCCCCTCGCGCCAGATCGGCGAACTGGTGATGAAGGAACTGCTCAAGCTGGACAAGGTGGCCTACATCCGCTTTGCCTCGGTGTACAAGAGTTTCCAGGACGTGGACGATTTCACCGACGCAGTGGATGCAATGCGCAAACCGCCGCGTCGACGCCAGTCGGACTGAACATGTTGCAGGCGGCCGACAGTCAGTGGATGGCGCGGGCGCTGCAACTGGCGCAGCGCGGTCTGCATTCCACCAGCCCCAATCCGCGTGTGGGCTGTGTGCTGGTGAAGGAGGGCGTGGCGGTCGGCGAAGGCTGGCATGAACGCGCTGGCGAGCCGCATGCCGAAGTGCATGCGCTGCGCATGGCGGGCGCGGCGGCGCGTGGTGCCACGGCCTACGTTACGCTGGAACCGTGCAGCCATCACGGGCGCACACCGCCTTGCGCGGAGGCGCTGGTGGCAGCCGGCGTGGCGCGCGTGGTGTGTGCCATGCAGGACCCCAATCCGCTGGTGGCGGGCAAAGGGTTGGCCCGCTTGCGCGATGCCGGTATCGCCGTTGAATGCGGCTTGATGCAAGAGGCTGCGCAAACCCTGAACATCGGTTTCGTGTCGCGTATGACGCGCGGCCGGCCTTGGCTGCGCAGCAAGGTGGGCGCCAGCCTGGATGGCCGGACTGCGTTGCACAACGGTGTCAGCCAGTGGATCACCGGCGCGCAGGCGCGGCAGGATGTGCAACAGTGGCGTGCGCGCTCCTGTGCGGTGTTGACCGGTAGCGGCACCGTGCTGACGGACGATCCGCAGATGAATGTGCGCATCGCCACCGAGCGTCAGCCTTGGCGCGTGGTGGTGGATAGCACGCTGCGCACCCCGCTCGATGCGCGCCTGCTGCATGGCGGCAAGGTGCTGATCGCCACAGCAGTGCAGGATGCCGACAAGCGTGCGGCGCTCGAAGCGCGTGGCGCACAAGTGCTGGTGCTGGCGGATGCGCAAGGCCAGGTCGATCTGCCGGCGTTGCTGAGTGAGCTGGCGCAGCGCGGCATCAATGAGGTGCTGGTCGAGGCCGGCACCACCCTGAATGGGGCGCTGCTGCGTGCCGGTCTGGTGGATGAACTGCTGTTGTATCTGGCGCCGCAGATGCTGGGCGATGCGGCGCGCGGCATCGCCGATCTGGGCGAGCTGACGCGCCTGGAGCAGAAAGTGACGCTGGTCTGGCGCGATGTGCGCCGGGTCGGCGAGGACATTCGGATATTGGCGGAGGTGGAACATGTTTAGCGGCATCGTCGCAGATGCGGGATTGATCAAGAAGGTGGCCGACCGCGAAGGCGGTCTGCGCTTGACCATCGCCACGGAATTGCTGGGGATGGACGATGTGCAGCTGGGCGACAGCATCGCGGTGAACGGCGTCTGTCTGACCGTGATCGCCAAGGACGGCAACGATTTCACCGTGGACGTCTCGCGCGAGACCTTGAATTGCACCACTGGCCTGGAAGTGCAGGGCAAGCATGTCAATCTGGAGAAGGCGTTGCGCCTGTCCGATCGTCTCGGCGGCCATCTGGTCAGCGGCCATGTGGACGGCGTGGGCGAAGTGGTGGCCTTCAACGACATCGGCGAGAGCTGGCGCCTGGTGGTGAAAGCGCCGGGCGTGCTGGCGAAGTACATCGCGGTGAAGGGCTCCATCACCATCAATGGCGTCAGTCTGACAGTGAACCATGTCGCGGGTGACGAGTTCGAGGTGAACCTGATCCCGCATACGCTGGAAGTGACCACCTTGAACGAATTGGCAAAAGGTATGCGCGTGAATCTGGAGATCGACCTGATCGCGCGCTATGTGGAACGCATGATGAATGCAGAAAGAGAACAGAGCGCATGACCGACGTCGCACCGATCCACGAGATCATTGAAGAGATTCGCGCCGGCCGTATGGTCGTGCTGGTGGATGAAGAGGACCGCGAGAACGAAGGCGACCTGGTGTTCGCCGCCGAATTCGCCACGCCGGAGCTGGTCAATTTCATGGCCAAGCACGGGCGTGGCCTGATCTGCCTGACGCTGACGCAGGCGCACTGCAAACAACTCGACCTGCCGCTGATGGTGCGTGAGAACGGCCTGCCGCTGGCGACCAACTTCACCTTGAGCATCGAGGCGGCGACCGGCGTCACCACCGGCATCTCTGCGGCCGACCGCGCGCGCACCATCCTGGCCGCGGCGAACAAGGATGCCCAGCCGCAGGACATCGTGCAGCCGGGCCACATCTTCCCGCTGATGGCGCGCGACGGCGGCGTACTGGTGCGCGCCGGCCATACCGAAGCCGGCTGCGACCTGGCGCAACTCGCCGGGCTGACGCCGGCGTCGGTGATCTGCGAGATCCTCAAGGAAGACGGCGAGATGGCGCGCCTGCCCGACCTGATCCCGTTCGCCCAACAGCATGGTTTGAAGATCGGCACCATCGCCGACCTGATCGAATACCGCGCCCACAACGAGACCTTGGTGCAGCGCGTGGGCCAGCGCACGGTGCAGACCGCCTATGGCGAGTTCGAGTTGTGCGCCTATCGCGACAACAGCACGCAGCGTACCCATCTGGCCCTGGTCAAGGGCCGGATCGAGCGCGAGCGCGAGACCTTGGTGCGCGTGCATGAGCCGCTGTCGGTGATGGATTTCCTGGAGCAGGCCAGTTTCGACAAGAGCACCAGCGTGCATGACGCGCTGCGCCGCATCGCCGCAGCGGAGAGCGGCGTGCTGGTGCTGATGCATCAGGGCGAGAGTGCCGCCAGCCTGCTCGAGCGTGCGCTGGAAGAACAGACGCAGCATCCGCCGCACAAATGGGATCCCAAGAGCTACGGCATCGGTGCGCAGATCCTGCGCGACATCGGCGTGGGCAAGATGTGCCTGCTGGGCACCGCACGCAAGATGCCGAGCATGGCCGGTTTCGGCCTGGAGATCGTCGGTTACTGTTCTGCAAAGGAAGAAAAATGAAAGAGATCGAGAAGAACCTGAACGGTGCGGGCATGCGCATCGGTATCGTGCAGAGCCGTTTCAATACCACGGTGTGCGAGGGCCTGCTGGCGGCCTGTCGCGCCGAGCTGCTGACGTGCGGCGTGGCGGACGACGACATCGTGCTGGCCACCGTGCCGGGTGCGCTGGAGATCCCGCTGACGCTGTGGCAGATGGCCGAGAGCCACGATTTCGATGCGTTGATCGCATTGGGCGCGGTGATCCGCGGCGATACCTACCATTTCGAAGTGGTGTCCAATGAGTCCGCGCGCGGCGTGGGCGAGGTGCAACTCGCCACCGGCATCCCCATCGCCAACGCCATCCTCACCACCGATACCGATGAGCAGGCCGAGGTGCGCATGAGCGTGAAGGGTGCGGAAGCGGCGCAGGTCGCCATCGAGATGGTCAACCTGATGCGGGAGCTGGCATGACGGAAGCGAAGAAGGTCGCGGTCAGTCCGCGCCACCGTGCACGCGAACTGGCGTTGCAAGGTATCTACGAATGGAAACTGTCGGGCAGCAGCGCCGCGCAGATCGGCAAGACCACGCGCGGCGACAAGAGCCTGGGGCGTTACGACGCCGAACTGTATGACCTGCTGCTGCGCGGCGTGATCGCCCAGCACGAAGCGCTGGCCGCGCAGATCGCGCCGCATCTGGACCGCGCCTTGAACGAACTCAGCCCGATCGAATATTCCGTGCTGTTGCTGGGTACCTTCGAACTGTTCCATCAGCCCGAGGTGCCTTATCGCGTGGTGATCAACGAAGCGGTGGAACTGGCCAAGACCTTTGGCGGCAGCGACGGCCACAAGTTCGTCAACGGGGTGCTGGACAAGGTGGCCGCGGTGGCGCGCGCAACGGAAGTGGCGGCGCGCTAGGCAGGACGCATGTCCGAGTTCGACCTCATCGACCGTTATTTCAAACGCCCTACGCCCGGTGCGGTGCTGGGCGTGGGCGACGATGCCGCCTTGCTGCGCGTGGCGCAGGGCATGGAGCTGGCGGTCTCCACCGACATGCTGGTGGGGGGCACGCATTTCTATCTGGATGTCGATCCTCGCCTGCTCGGTCACAAGACATTGGCGGTGAACCTGTCTGACCTGGCCGCCATGGGCGCACAACCGCGCTGGGCCACGCTGTCGCTGGCTTTGCCGCAAGCCCATGAAGATTGGCTGCGCGCCTTCAGTGAAGGCTTCTTCGCACTGGCCGAGGCGCATGGCGTGGAGCTGGTGGGCGGCGATACCACGCGCGGCCCGCTCAACCTCAACGTGACCATCTTGGGCGAAGTGCCGCAGGGACAGGCGCTGCGCCGCAGCGGCGCGCAGGTGGGCGACGATATCTGGGTGTCCGGCACGCTGGGTGAGGCGGCACTCGGACTGGCGCATCTGCAGAGCCGCGTCGAGTTGCCGGAAGGCGCGCGTCAGGCAGCACTGGCCGCCTTGCAGCAACCGCAACCGCGCGTTGCATTGGGGCTGGCCTTGCGCGGTGTCGCGCACAGTGCCATCGACGTGTCGGATGGCCTGCTGGCCGATCTCGGCCATATCCTGCAAGCTTCCGGCGTGGCGGCGGAATTGCGTTACGACCGCCTGCCCAAGCCGTCCTTCTTCGCCTCCGCCGACGACAGTCACGATGCGTTGGCGCAGGAATGCGTGCTGTCCGGCGGCGACGACTATGAACTGTGTTTCACCGCACCGCTCGCGCAGCGCGAAAACATCGCCGCGCTGGCCGAGCGTCTGCATCTGCCGCTGGCGCGCGTCGGCCAGATCGTGTCCGGCACCGGCTGCAAGGTACGCGCGGCCGACGGTCACGTGATCCATACCGAAAAGGTGGGCTATGACCATTTTGCATGACACGCTCAAAGTGAAGCCGGACTGGCGTTTCCTGATGAGCCATCCCGGGCACATGCTGGCCTTCGGGCTGGGGCTGGGGCTGACGCCGCGTTCTCCCGGCACCGCCGGTACGCTGCTGGCGTTCCCGTTCTTCTGGTATCTGTCGCCGCGTCTCAGCGACGCCATGTTCATCTTCGTGCTGATCTGGATGTTCGCCATCGGCGTGTGGGTGTGCGACCTCACCGGCAAGGCGCTGGGCGAGGCGGACTACGGCGGCATCGTGTGGGACGAGGTGGTCGCTTTCCTGCTGGTGCTGTTCTTCACGCCGGACGGTTTGATCTGGCAGTTGCTGGCGTTCTCGCTGTTCCGTTTCTTCGACATCCTGAAGCCGCCGCCCATCCGTTATTTCGACAGCCATTGGCACGGCGGCTTGGGTGTCATGTTCGACGACCTGCTGGCCGCCGGTTACACCTTGTTCTGTCTGGCGCTGGTCAAAAGCATCCTGTTATGAAGTGGTGGGGCATCGTGTTCGGCTGCCTGGGCTGGGCGGCGCAGGCGGAGACGTTCGAGGCGCGCGTGATCGCTGTGCTGGATGGCGATACCGTGCTGGTGCTGCGCGAGGGGCAGCAACTCAAGGTGCGGTTGGCTGACATCGATGCGCCGGAGAAATCACAACCATTCGGCGAGCGCTCCCGGGATTCCTTGCGTGAACTGGTACATGAGCAGACGGTGCAGGTTGAAAGCCGTGCAGTCGACCAATATGCACGCATCGTCGGTACCTTGCGCACGGACGGGCGCGACGCCAGTCGCGAGCAACTAAGGCGCGGCATGGCCTGGGAATATTCCTTTCATCACAGCGACCGCGAACTGGTCGCCCTCCAGCACGAGGCTCAGCAGGCGCGACGCGGTCTGTGGATGCAGGCGCATCCGCAAGCGCCATGGCAATGGCGGCGCGAGCACCCGGCAGACGTGCGCCGACAGGGGCCGCGATGAGCGAACAGAAACTTTCCGCCCTCGCCGAACGCCGCCTGGCGCGTATCCGGCAACTCGCTGCCATCGAATATCCGGCCGACCTGCCGGTGGTGGCACGGCGCGCCGACCTCGCCGCCGCCATCGAGAAACACCAGGTGGTCATCGTGTGCGGCGAGACCGGTTCCGGCAAGACCACGCAACTGCCCAAGATATGCCTGTCCATCGGGCGCGGGATCAACGGCGTCATCGGTCATACCCAACCGCGCCGCGTGGCCGCGCGTTCGGTGGCGGCGCGCATCGCGCAGGAACTGAAATCCGAACTGGGCGGCGTGGTCGGCTACAAGGTGCGCTTCAACGACAAGGTGTCGCCCGATTCCGCCATCAAGCTGATGACCGACGGCATCCTGCTGGCCGAGATCCACAGCGATCCGCTGTTGAAGCAATACGACACGCTGATCATCGACGAAGCGCACGAACGCTCGCTGAACATCGACTTCCTGCTGGGCTACTTCAAACAGCTGTTGCCGAAGCGCCCCGACTTCAAGCTGATCATCACCTCGGCCACGCTGGATGCGGAACGTTTCTCGAAGCACTTCGCAGGGGCGGCAATAAGCCCCTCTCTCACTGGGAGAGGGGTGGGGGTGAGGGAATCCTCCACGCATCACGCCCCCTTGCCGGAGTCATTGCGAACCCACGCTCGTGAGTTGCGCAAGGAGGCAACCGATGCCGAGTCGTTGCTCTGGAATTTACTGCGCGGCAATCAATTGTCAGGCAAGAAATTTCGATGCCAACATCCGCTAGGAAATTACATCCTCGACTTTTATTGCCACGACGCAAAACTGGCCATCGAACTGGATGGCGGTCAGCATGCGGAGCATAACCAGCTCAAGCACGATGAAAAACGCAGCGCATGGTTGGAGCAGCAGGGTATCAATGTGCTCAGGTTCTGGAACAACGAGGTGCTCGAAAATACAGAGGGGGTGCTCCAGGTTATTCTGGAGAAATTGAGTGCGCGTTCCCTCACCCCGCCCCCTCTCCCGGAGGGCGAAGGGCTGAAACCCGCGCCGGTGTTGCAGGTCTCCGGTCGCAGCTATCCGGTGGAGGTGCGTTACCGGCCGCCGCAGCAGGATGAAGAAGGCGAGATGCAGGACATGCCGCAGGCGATCTGCGCGGCGCTGGATGAGTTGTCCATCGGCGGCCTGCGCGGCGACGTGCTGGTGTTCTTGCCCGGCGAGCGCGAGATCCGCGAAGCCGCCGAGGCGCTACGCAAGCACCAGCACAAGGGCATCGAGATATTGCCGCTGTTCTCGCGCCTGTCCACCGCCGAGCAGGATCGCGTGTTCAAGCCCGGCAACCAGCGCCGCGTGGTGCTGGCCACCAACGTGGCCGAGACCTCGCTCACCGTGCCCAACATCGGCTACGTGATCGACACCGGCCTGGCGCGCATCAACCGCTACAGCCTGCGCCAGAAGGTGGAGCAACTGCACATCGAGAAGATCTCGCGTGCGGCGGCCAATCAGCGCGCCGGTCGTTGCGGCCGCGTGATGAGCGGCGTCTGCATCCGCCTGTACGATGAAGAAGAGTTCCTGCAACGCCCCGAATTCACCGATCCCGAGATCTTCCGCGTCTCGCTGGCCACCGTCATCCTGCGCATGAGCGCACTGGGGCTGGGCGAGGTGGGCGAATTCCCGTTCATCGAGCCGCCCGGTTCGCGCGCCATCGCCGACGGCTATCAGTTGCTGCACGAGTTGAACGCCATCGATGAGCAGCGCCGGCTCACCAAGCTGGGGCGCGAGCTGTCGCGCTTGCCGCTCGATCCCAAGATCGCGCGCCTGTTGCTGGCCGGCAAGCAGTACCAGTGCCTCACCGAGATCGTCATCATCGCCAGCGCCTTGGCGCTGCAAGATCCGCGCGACCGCCCGGCGGAGCGGCGCGAAGCGGCGGATGCCGCGCACCAGCGCTTCAACGACGAACGTTCGGACTTCCTCGCTTATCCCAAGTTGTGGGCCTGGTTCCAGCAAGGCGTGCAGCACAAGAAGAGCAACAAGCAATGGGCGACCGAGTGTCGCGATCACTTCCTGTCGCCGCTGCGTCTGCGCGAGTGGCATGAACTGCACCAGCAACTGCATGCGCAACTTTCCGAGACCGGCGCGCGTTTCAACGAGCAGCCCGCCAGCTATGAGCAGATCCACAAGGCGCTGCTGTGCGGCCTGATCGGCAACATCGGTACGCGTGCGGTGAACGAGCCGCATTATCTCGGCGCACGCGAGACCAAGTTCTTCATCGCGCCCAACTCGGTGCTGGCGAAGAAGGGCGCGAAATGGGTGCTGGCCGCCGAACTGGTGGAGACCACGCGCCTATATGCGCGCTGCGTGGCACGCATCGAACCGGAGTGGCTGGAAGAGGTGGGCGCGCACCTGATCAAGCGCAGTTATTTCGATCCGCACTGGGAGAAGAAGGCGGCCCAGGTAGCGGCGTGGGAGCGCAGCACCTTGTTCGGTCTGCTCATCAACCCGAAGAAGCGCGTGCACTACGGGCCGATGGACCCGGAAGAATCGCGCAAGGTGCTCATCCGCACCGCGCTGGTGGAAGGTGAGTTCAACACGCAGGCGCCGTTCTTCGCGCACAACCGCAAACTCATCGCCGACATCGAAGCGCTGGAACACAAATCGCGCCGTCCGGACGTACTGGTGGACGATGAATTGATCTTCGCTTTCTACGATGCGCGCATCCCGCCCGGCATTCACAACGGCGCGGATTTCGACAAGTGGCGCAAGGAAGCCGAACGCGACAATGCCAAGCTGCTGTTCCTGAAGAAGGACGACCTGATGCGCCACGAGGCGGCGGGCATCACCACCGAGCAGTTCCCGCCGCAATTGGAGATGAACGGCGTCAGCTATGCACTGGCCTACAACTTCGCACCGGGCAAGAACGATGACGGCGTCACGCTGACCGTGCCACAGGCACTCATCAACCAAGTGTCGGCGGCGCGCTGCGAATGGCTGGTGCCGGGTTTGCTGGCAGAGAAGGTGGCGCAATTGCTCAAGTCGCTGCCGCAGCGCCTGCGTCGCCATTGCGTGCCGGTGCCGGAATTCGCGGCGGCGTTCTGCACTGCGGTGCCGCCTGCGAATATGCCGCTGCTGCAAGCCATCGCGCGTTACGTCCGCGAGCAGAAGCAGCTCGATGTGCCGCTGGATGCGTTCCGCCTGGAGCAACTGCCGCAGCATCTGCTGATGAACTTCCGCATCATCGACGAGCATGGCCGTCAGCTCGGCATGGGCAGGAACTTCATGCAATTGCGCGGCGAATGGGCGCCAAAAATCTCCCTCACCCCAGCCCTCTCCCGGAGGGAGAGGGAGTCAGTGCAGCGTGCCGGTTCTAGCCCCTCGCCCTCCGGGAGAGGGGGGGGGGTGAGGGAAGATTTGCAACGCTACACCGCCTGGACCTTCGGCGATTTCGCCGAGACCACCCAAGTGCCGCGCGCGGGACAGACCATCACCGTGTTCAATGCGTTGCATGACGAAGGTGACGCCGTCACGCTGCGCCAATACGACACGCGCGACGAAGCGCGCGCCGTGCATCGCGGTGGCTTGCGTCGATTGTTCATGCTGGCGCTGAAGGAGCAGGTGAAATACCTGGAGAAGAACCTGCCCGAGCTACAGAAGATGGCCATGCTGTTCCTGCCCTTCGGCAGCCCGCAGGATCTGCAACGGCAGATCCTGAGCCTGACCTTCGACCGCTGCTGCCTGAATGAGCCATGGCCGGAAAAGGAGAAGGATTTCACCGCACGCTGCAAGGACGGCAAGTCGCGCCTCAACCTGGTGGGGCAGGAGATCGCCCGTCTGGTCGGCACGGTGCTCAACGAATATCAGGCCTTGCAGAAGGCCTTGCCCGGCTTCAAGTCGCATGTCCAGGCTACCCAGGATATCCGTAGTCAGCTGGAAGGCTTGCTGGGCAAAGAGTGGATCGCGCGCACCCCGTATGAGCGCCTGCAACACCTGCCGCGCTACCTCAAGGGGATCAACGTGCGGCTGGAGAAATTGCGCGGCAACCCGTCGCGCGACGCGCAGAACCTGGCGCAGCTGCAACCGCTGTTGCAACAATGGCAGCGCCGCCTGCAAGCGCAGCAGGGCGCAGCGGACGAACGGCTGGAGGATTTCCAGTGGCTGTTGCAGGAGCTGCGCGTGTCGCTGTTCGCGCAGGAACTGAAGACGCCGGTGATCGTGTCGGTGAAGCGGCTGCAGAAGGTGCTGGAAAGCCTGAACGGGTAGAATGCGCACCATCCGGGTGCGGGAAAGTCGAGCGATGTCGAACAAGAAAGTGGATGTGTTGCTGGTCGGTGCGGGGGTGATGAGCGCGACGCTGGGCAAACTGCTGGCGCAGCTCGATCCGTCGCTGAAGATCATGATGGTGGAGCGCCTGTCCAAGGTGGCGAACGAGAGTTCGCACGGGCTGAACAACGCGGGTACCGGGCACGCGGGTTACTGCGAGTTGAACTACACGCCGCAGCAGGCGGACGGCAGCGTGAAGATCGAGCGCGCGTTGCAGATCAATGCCGCGTTCGAAGTGTCGTTGCAATTCTGGTCGTACCTGGTGGATCAGGGCTTGTTGCCGACACCGGAAAAATTCATCAATCCGGTCTATCACCAGAGTTTCGTGCGCGGTGCGGCGGATGTGGATTTCCTGCGCAAGCGCTATGAAGCGCTGCACAAACATCACCTGTTCGAAGAGATGGAGTTCAGCGACGATCCGGCCGTGTTGCGCGAGTGGATGCCGCTGGTGATGCTGGGGCGCGAGAGCAAGGAGCCGGTGGCGGCGACGCAGGTGAAGCACGGTACCGACGTGGATTTCGGTTTCCTCACGCGCAAGCTGGTGAAGGCGCTGCTCAAGCTGCCGAATTTCGAATTGCAGTTGAACCATACCATCACCGGACTCAAACAGCACGACGACGGGCGCTGGCATGTGCGCGTGCATGATGACCATAGCGACAAGACGCGCACGGTCGATGCCGGTTTCGTGTTCCTCGGTGCCGGCGGCGGGGCGTTGCCGCTGCTACAGAAGTCCGGCATCCCGGAAGCCAAGGGCTACGGCGGCTTCCCGGTGAGCGGGCAGTGGCTGATCTGCCACGATCCGCAGATCGTGCGCCAGCACACCACCAAGGTGTACGGCAAGGCGGCGGTGGGTGCGCCGCCGATGTCGGTGCCGCATCTGGATGCGCGCATCCTGGGCGGCGAATCGGTGCTGCTGTTCGGACCGTTCGCCAGCATCACCACCAAGTTCCTCAAGGAAGGCTCGGTGTTCGATCTGTTCGGTTCGCTCAAATCCGGCAACCTCAAACCCATGCTGGCGGTGGCGCGCGACAACCTGCCGTTGATGCGCTATCTCGTCGGCGAGGCGATGAAGTCGCACAAGGATCGGGTGGCGGTGTTGCGCGAATTCTTCGGCAATGCGCGCGAGAACGGCTGGGAGCTGGCTTCTGCCGGACAACGTGTGCAGATCATCAAGGGCTGCGACCAGAAGGGCGGCAAGCTGGAGTTCGGCACCGAGATCGTTACCTCGCAGGACGGTACGCTGGCGACGCTGCTCGGTGCGTCCCCCGGTGCGTCGACTTCGGTGCAGGCGATGATCGAGGTCATCGAACGTTGTTTCCGCACGCGCTTGCAGGGCGCCGAGTGGCAACGCAAGATGCGCGAGATGGTCCCGTCCTACGGGCAGTCACTGGATGATGATGCGGCGTTGCTGCATGCGGTGCGCAAGCGTACGCTGCATACCTTGCATCTGGATCGCGCTACCAGGTAACGGTACCACGCCGCGCGGCGGTCCGCGCCAAATGAGGAGGGCAGCATGGACGAGCAGATACGCGCAGCGGCCTTGAACTACCATCGCCAGTCGCCGGCCGGTAAGGTCACGGTGCAAGCGAGCAAACCTTTGCAGACTGCGCGCGACCTGGCACTGGCGTATTCCCCCGGCGTGGCAGCGGCTTGCGAGGAGATCGTGCGCGACCCGAACGAGGTGCGCAACCTCACCGCGCGCGGCAACCTGGTCGCCGTCATCAGCAATGGCACGGCCGTATTGGGACTGGGCAACATCGGCCCGCTGGCGGCCAAGCCGGTGATGGAAGGCAAGGGCGTGCTGTTCAAGAAGTTCGCCGGCATCGATGTGTTCGACATCGAGATCGCCGAGCAGGACCCGGACAAACTGGTCGACATCATCGCTGCGTTGGAGCCCACCTTCGGCGGCATCAATCTGGAAGACATCAAGGCGCCCGAGTGTTTCTACATCGAGCGCAAGCTGCGCGAACGCATGCATATCCCGGTGTTCCATGACGACCAGCACGGCACCGCCATCATCGTCGGTGCCGCATTGCTCAACGGTCTCAAGGTGGTGGGCAAGAGGATCGAAGGCATCAAGCTGGTGGCGAGCGGCGCAGGTGCCGCAGCACTGGCTTGTCTGGACATGCTGGTGAGTCTGGGTGTGTGCATGGAGAACATCATCGTCACCGACATCAAGGGTGTGGTCTATCGCGGCCGCGCGGAAGAGATGGACGACAACAAGGCGCGCTATGCGGTGGATACCTCGGCGCGCACGCTGGCCGAGGTGATCGATGGCGCGGATGTGTTCCTCGGCCTGTCGGCGGGCGGCGTATTGAAACCGGAGATGGTGCAGCGCATGGCGCAGCAGCCGCTGATCTTCGCGCTGGCCAATCCGACGCCGGAGATCTTGCCCGAGGTGGCGTTGCAGGCGCGGCCGGATGCCATCCTCGCCACCGGGCGTTCCGACTACGCCAACCAGGTCAACAACGTGCTGTGCTTCCCCTATATGTTCCGCGGTGCGCTCGATGTGGGCGCCACCACCATCAACGAAGCGATGAAGCTGGCTGCGGTGCATGCCATTGCCGAGCTGGCACAGGCGGAGCAATCGGACGAGGTGGCAGCCGTCTATGGTGACGAGGCACAGACCTTCGGTGCGCAATACCTGATCCCCAAGCCGTTCGATCCGCGCCTCATCCGCAAGGTGGCGCCGGCGGTGGCGCAGGCGGCGATGGACAGCGGCGTGGCCACGCGCCCCATCGCCGACATGGCCGCCTATGTCGAACGCTTGTCGGCCTTCGTCTACCACTCCACCCTGTTGATGAAGCCGGTGTTCGACCTGGCGAAGCGCGCGCCGCGTCGTCTGGTGTATGCCGAGGGCGAGGATGAGCGCGTGCTGCACGCGGTGCAGACCGTAGTGGACGAGGGGCTGGCATCGCCGATCCTGGTGGGACGTCCTGATGTGGTGGAGGCGCGCATCTGTCGTCTGGGGCTGCGCATCAAGGCCGGACGCGATTTCGAACTGGTCGATCCCAACGACGATCCGCGCTACCGCGACTACTGGCAGGAATACCATCGCCTGTGCGCGCGGCGCGGGGTGACGCCGCAGGTGGCCAAGCGCGAGATGCATCGACGCAGCACGCTGATCGCGGCGATGCTGGTGCATATGGGCGATGCCGATGCCATGCTGTGCGGCACGGTGGATCAGCCCTTGTACCACCTGCGTTTCATCGACGAGGTGATCGGGCATCGCGCGGGCAGCAGCGTGTATGGTGCGATGAACATCCTGTTGTTGCCGCAGCATACCTTGTTCATCTGCGATACCCATGTGAACCTCGATCCCACGGCCGAGCAACTGGCCGAGCTGACCTTGCTGGCGGCGGAGGAGGTGCGCTGTTTCGGACTCACGCCCAAGGTCGCCTTGCTGTCGCATTCCAACTTCGGCAGTCATGACGATGCCTCGGCGCGCAAGATGGCGCGCGCGCGCGAACTGCTGGCGCAGCAGGCGCCGGCGCTGGAAGTGGATGGCGAGATGCATGGTGATACCGCGCTGTCGGAAGCGATCCGCGCACACTTGTTCCCGGAGTCCAGATTGCAGGGCAAGGCCAATCTGCTGATGATGCCCAATCTGGATGCGGCGAATATCGCCTACAATCTGCTCAAGATGACGGCGGCCGATGGCATCACCATCGGCGGTGTGCTGTTGGGCGCGGCGAAGTCCGCGCATATACTCACGGCGACGGCTACCGTGCGCCGTATCGTTAACATGAGTGCCCTTGCCGTGGCGGGGGTGAAGACCAGGAGTGAAACATGAACAGACAGGAAGTGGCGTTGCTGAGCAAGGAGATCGAGTTGTTGATGGCGGAGCGTGCGCGTCTGCTCAAGGTGGTCGGTGCGGCAGCAGTGCTGGTGGCGAACGCGGATGCGAGCAGATTGCAACCGCAGGCGGTGGATGCGGCGGAAGTGTTGTCCGAGATGCTGAATGCTTTGCCCGAAGAGACCTTGCAGGATGCACTGGAATCGGTGAAGGCACACCCGGCCGCCTGAGCAGCATGAAGAAGGAGAAGATCGGCCTGATCCTCACCGGCGGCGGCGCGCGCGCCGCGTATCAGGTCGGCGTGCTGAAAGCCATCGCCGAGTTCCAGCCTTACCGCGCGCACATCCCGTTCCAGGTGGTATGCGGTACTTCCGCCGGCGCGCTGAATGCAGTCACGCTGGTGGTGAATGCGCGCCATTTCCGCAAAGGTGTGCGCTATCTGCTCAACATCTGGAACAACGCACGCGTCACCGATATCTATCGTGCCGATGTGCTGGGCGTGTTGAGCAACAGTGTGCGTTGGGTGCTTGGTTTGTTGCTCAGTGTATTGGGCAGCAACTGGTTGAACCGCGTGTCGCTGCTGGACAACTCGCCGCTGCGCAGCTTCCTCGAACGCACCCTGCCGTGCGAACTGATCCAGCGCAATATCGACGAGGGGCTGATCCATGCGGTCAGCATCACGGCCTCCGGCTATGGCAGCGGCCATTCGGTGACCTTTTATCAGGGCAGCCCGGACATCGTGCCGTGGAAACGCACCCGCCGTGTGGGCGTGCCGACACAGATCGATGTGCAGCATCTGATGGCCTCATCCGCCATCCCCTTCATATTCCCCGCGATGCATGTGAACCGCGAATTCTTCGGCGATGGCTCCATGCGTCAGATCGCCCCCATCGGCTCGGCGTTGCATCTCGGTGCGGAGCGTGTGCTGGTGGTGGGGGTAGGCCATGGTCCTAGCGAAGAGGATGAGAAACGTACCAAGATAGAGCACTATCCCAGTCTGGCGGAGATCGCCGGCCATGCGCTGGATAGCATCTTCATCGATGGACTGGAGGTCGATCTGGAGCGTCTGTATCGCATCAACCAGACCATCAAGGTAGTGCCACCCGAGTTGCGGTCCGCACTCAACCTGCGCCATGTGGAGGCGCTGGTGGTATCGCCCAGTCAGCCACTGGAGAAGATCGCCGAGCGTTATATCCGTTACCTGCCATGGCCGATCCGGCTGCTGCTGCGTTTGGCCGGGGTGATGCGCGGCAGTGGGGCCAACCTGGTCAGCTATCTGCTGTTCGATCGCCGTTACTGTCGCGCCCTCATCGATCTCGGCTATCAGGATGCCTTGCGGCGGCGCGAGGAGATCGTGGCCTTCCTGGAACAGGGCGGCGCGGCGCCCTGTCGTGATCTGGTGCAATGAGCGCGACTCCTGCGGCAACTCACAGGCCGCTCACTTTCGCCTTGCTGCGCATGCTGGCCGACGGTGCCTTCCATTCGGGCGAGGATATGGCACAGCGTTGCGGCATCACCCGGGCCAGTGTGCACAATGCCTTGCAGGCGGTGCCGGCAGAGTTCGGCGTTGTGCTGCATAGCGTGCGCGGTCGCGGCTATCGCCTGGCTCAGCCGCTGTACTGGCTGGATGCGGCGGAGATTGCCGTTGAATTGGGGGAGGCGCGTCAGCGCTTGTACCTGGAGATCCTGGATCAGGCGACCTCCAGCAATGCTTTGCTGATGCAGCGCGCCACGCAAGGTGCCCCCAGTGGCAGTGTGCTGGCCGTGGAGTGGCAGACGGCGGGGCGCGGGCGCCTGGGACGCCGTTGGCATGCAGGCTTGGGCGATGCACTGGCGTTCTCCCTGTTGTGGCGTTTCGACTGCGGGCTGGCAGGGCTGTCCGGGTTGAGTCTGGCGGTGGGAGTCGCCATGATGCGCACTCTGCGAGAGCTGGGTGTGCATGATGCCGGCCTCAAATGGCCGAACGATGTGTTGCTGCCGCAAGGGAAACTGGCTGGCATCCTGCTGGAAGCGCAAGGCGATGTGCTGGGGCCGAGTGCGGTGGTGATCGGCATCGGCCTCAATCTGGCGCCACCCGCTGCCGCGTTGGATCAGCCAGCGGGCGATTTGTTGTCCTGTGGCGTGCCGTTGCAGCAGCGTAACCGGGTGCTGGGTGCTGTGCTGCGCCATCTGGTGCAGGTGCTCACCATGTTCGAAGCGCGCGGCTTCGCTGCGCTGCGCGAGGAGTGGGAGGCTGCGCATCAGCATGCACTGCGCCCGGTATCCTTGTCGATGCCGGATGGTTCGCATATCGACGGTGTCGCGCTGGGCGTGAACGATGAGGGGGCTTTGCGTGTGGAGACGGCGGATGGTGTAAGGCTGTTCCATTCCGGCGAAGTCAGCCTGCGCGGGAGGTGAGATGCTGTTGTTCGATATCGGTAACAGTCGCTGCAAATGGGTGCTGGTAGAAGACGGGCGCTGGGGATGCCCTGGGGTGCTCGACAACGACCGGCTGGGGGAATTGCCGCAAAGGCTGGCAGCGTTGCCGGTGCCGCAACGGGTGCTCGTTTCCAATGTCGCGGGGGATGCGGTCGCGGCGCGTCTGGATGCATGTTGTCGCACCTTATGGCAGTTGTCTCCGCGTTACTTGCAGGCGAGCAGCGAGTGTTGCGGGGTGCGTAACCGCTATCAGCTCCCGGCCAGCCTGGGCAGTGACCGTTGGGCGGCGTTGATCGCCGCCCGGGCACAAGATCGCGGTGCCTGCCTGGTGGTGAATTGTGGTACCGCGACCACGGTGGATGCGCTGTCGGCTGAAGGGGAGTTCCTCGGCGGACTGATCCTGCCGGGCGTGTCGTTGATGTTGCGCAGCCTGCAAGGGAGCACCGCGCAGTTGGCGGCGGCCGGCGGGGTGTTGTGCGACTATCCGCGCCAGACCGGTGATGCCATGTGGAGCGGCGCGTTGCGCGCCACGCATGGCGCCATCCGTCATCAGTACGAGATCTTGCAGCGGCAGGCTGGATCGGTGCGCTGCCTGCTGGGGGGCGGGGCGGCTGCGGCCGTGATGACGGGACTGGAACTGCCGGTCGAGCATTTCGAGCATATGGTGCTGCATGGCTTGCAGCGATGGGGAGAGCAAGGGATATGAGCAAAGGATGGTTCTGGGGTTTGTTGCTGGCTAATGCACTGTTCTTCGCGGCGATGCGCTGGGGGGCAGAGTTGACGGCGGAGCCGGATGCGACGTTGACGCAGTCCGCATTGCATGCGGAGAAAATCGTGCTGCTGGATGACGCGGTTTCCGCAGTCGCCGCTGCGTCGGCGAACGGCAAGTCGCCGGTCACGGTATCGCCAGCCCCGGCAACCTCTGCACCAGCCGTAATGGAGACGGTGGCGCCGCGCCTGAGTACGGAGTTGGCGGCGGCAAAGCGTTGCCTGTACTGGGGCGAATTCTCCGGCAGCGGTTTGCAGCAGGTGCGAGCGGAATTGGACAGGCTGGCGCTGGGTGAGCGCCTGCAGACGCGCATCATCGAGCACAACAGCGGGTTCTGGGTCTACATGCCGCCGCAACGCAGCATGAGCATGGTGCAGCGCAAGATCGATCAACTGAAAAAACTGGGCGTGCAGGATTACTTCGTGGTGCAGGAGGCAGGGGAATGGCAGCACGCCATCTCGCTCGGCGTGTTTCGTACGCAGCAAGCCGCAGAGAACTATCTTGCGGCTTTGCGCCAACAAGGGGTGCGTACGGCCAAAGTCAGCGAGCGCAAGAGCAGGCTGCGTTTCACGCAGTTCGTTATCGCCGATGCGGATGACGAGCTGGCGGCGAGATTGCAGGCTTTCAGGAAGGACTTTCCGGACAGCGAACTGAAAATGGCAGACTGTAATTGACAGGCTGCAGTGAAATAAGGAAAATGCCGCCTCTTTCGCGCCGAGGCCGGTCTGTGCGGCGTGGCAAGTTTACGGTGATATAGCTCAGTTGGTTAGAGCACAGCACTCATAATGCTGGGGTCGGTGGTTCAAGTCCACCTATCACCACCAAATAAAAAAACTCCAGCCGAGGCTGGAGTTTTTTTATTTCCGAGGATCGAATTACTGGTTGTCGGTGAAGAGTTGCTTCAGCATCCACAACGAGAAGCCGACGGCCAGGATTGCAGTGCCGATGGAAGACAGATCAGCGATGAAAGACATGGTGTACCCTCCTTTTGTGATTGAGACATTGCCCTAAGAACTGCGGGGACAATGCTAGCGATAAACCCTGTCTGTGGCAAGCGATGGCGCAGCATTAACCCTGCCTGGCGCTCAAGCACACAAGCATCATGTCGTTTCGGACTGCTGAAAAAATCCGGCCGGCCTGGTCAGCACCGGCCGGGAAGCAAGGGGATTACTCCTTGGTGCTGAACAGTTGCATCACCATCCAGATGGAGAAACCGACGGAGAAGATTGCAACGCCGATGGAAGAAATATCTGCGATGAACGACATTTGATTACCTTTCCCTGATTGATAATGAAGGCCTCGACAAAACCTGCATGGCAGTGAGGTAGAACGATTATATTAGTGAAATAGTCAAGAATAACCCCTTTTTGAAAAGGCTGTTATTTAAGGGGTTATTGGCATTGATGGCTGAGAGTGAAGAGCGGAAGTAATGAAGAAGATCTATATCAAAACTTATGGTTGCCAGATGAACGAGTACGACTCGGACAAGATGGCGGATGTGATGCGCGTTGGCGCAATGCTGGAGCAGACGGAACGGCAGGAGGAGGCGGATATCATACTGTTCAACACCTGCTCCATCCGCGAGAAAGCAGAGAACAAGGTGTTCTCCGATTTGGGACGTGCGCGAGCCTTGAAGCAGGCCAATCCAGATCTGTTGATCGGCGTCGGCGGCTGTGTGGCGAGTCAGGAAGGCGAGGCCATCATCAAGCGTGCGCCATATGTCGATGTGGTGTTCGGTCCGCAGACGCTGCATCGTTTGCCGCAGCTGATCGAGGCGCGCCGCGCCAGCGGCAAACCGCAGGTCGATGTCAGTTTCCCCGAGATCGAGAAGTTCGACCATCTGCCGACCGCGCAGACCACGCACGGTACGGCCTTCGTTTCGGTCATGGAAGGCTGCAGCAAATATTGCACCTTCTGTGTGGTGCCATTCACGCGCGGTGAAGAGGTGTCGCGCCCCTTCGAGGATGTGATGCGCGAGGTAGAGCGCCTGGTGGCACAGGGCGTGGGCGAGATCACCTTGCTCGGGCAGAACGTGAATGCCTACCAGGGGGCGACGAACGATGGCGATACCGTGGATTTCGCTTTCCTGTTGCGTGCCATCGCGGCGCTGGAGGGCATCCAGCGCCTGCGTTTCACCACCTCGCATCCGCGCGAGATGACGCAGCGCCTGATCGATGTCTATGCCGACACGCCCAAGCTGGTGAGTCACCTGCATCTCCCGGTGCAATCCGGTTCGGATCGCGTACTGGCGGCGATGAAGCGCGGCTATACCGCGCTCGAATACAAGTCAGTGGTGCGCAAGCTGCGTGCGGCGCGACCCGACATCGCCATCGCTTCGGATTTCATCGTCGGCTTCCCCGGCGAGACTGAGGCCGATTTCGAGGCGACCATGAAGCTGATCGAGGATGTGCAATTCGATGCCAGCTACAGCTTCGTGTTCAGCCCGCGTCCCGGCACACCGGCGGCGGAGATGGCAGACGATACGCCGGATGAGGTCAAGCTGGCGCGCCTGCATCGTTTGCAGGCACGCATCAACGAATTGGAGCTGGTGTATAGCGAGCGCATGGTCGGCACGGTGCAGCGCGTGGTGGTGGAGAACGTGTCGCGCAAGACTGCGGGCGATCTGGCTGGGCGCACCGAGAACAACCGCGTGGTGAATTTCGCCGGCTCGCCCGGCATGCTGGGGCGCTTCCTGGATGTGCGCATCACGGCGGTGTCCAACCATACCTTGCGCGGCGAGGTGGTGGGCGCAGTATGAGCGGCCAGGTGAACATCTCCTTCGAGCCGGTGGACAACGAACGTCTCGCCAATCTGTGCGGTGCGTTCGACGAGAACCTGCGCCAGATCGAGACTGCGCTGGAAGTGAACATCGCGCGCCGCGGCGAGCGCTTCAGCATCAGCGGCGAGCAGGCTGCGCTGGCGCGCGACGTACTGGAACGTTTCTACCTCGAAGCGAAGCACGACATCTCGCTCGAGCGTCTGCAACTCGGCTTGATCGAGTCGATGAAGCGCGACCTGCCGGATGCCGACAGCGAATCAGTACCCCTGCTGATGACGCGCAAGGCCGAGGTGCGCGGGCGCACGGTGCGCCAGAACGAATACCTGCAGGCGATCCAGGAACACGACATCACGTTCGGCGTCGGTCCGGCCGGTACCGGCAAGACCTATCTGGCGGTGGCGTCGGCGGTGGATGCCTTGCAGCGCGAGAGCGTGAAAAGACTGGTGCTGGTGCGTCCGGCGGTGGAGGCCGGCGAGCGGCTGGGCTTCCTGCCCGGCGATCTGGCGCAGAAGGTCGATCCCTATCTGCGGCCCTTGTATGACGCGCTGTATGACCTGATGGGTCTGGACAAGGTGAGCAAGGCCTTCGAGCGCGGCGCCATCGAGATCGCCCCGCTAGCCTACATGCGCGGCCGCACGCTGAACCATGCCTTCATCATCCTCGACGAGGCGCAGAACACCACGCCCGAGCAGATGAAGATGTTCCTCACCCGCATCGGTTTCGGCAGCAAGGCGGTGATCACCGGTGACGTGACGCAGATCGATCTGGCGCGCGGGCAGAGGAGCGGCCTCAACGATGCGCGCGCGGTATTGAAGGATGTGCGCGGCATCGCCTTCCAGGATTTCCGTGCCGAGGACGTGGTGCGCCATCCACTGGTGCAGAAGATCGTCTCGGCTTATGAACGACATGAACGTAAAGACCATGACTGAAGCACACACCATTTCCCTCTCCGTGCAATATGCGACCAATGCCAAGAAATTGCCGACGCGGCAACAGTTCCGCCGCTGGGTGAAGGTGGCGCTGGAGCAGGATGTACAGATGGTGCTGCGCATCGTGGACGAGATCGAAGGGCGCGCGCTGAACCAGAGTTATCGCGGCAAGGATTACGCCACCAACGTGCTGACCTTCGTCTACGACGACAACGATCCGCTATACGGCGACGTGGTGATCTGTGCACCGGTGGTGGAGCGCGAAGCGCGGGAACAAGGCAAGGACCTGCTCGCGCATTACGCGCATCTCACGCTGCATGCCGTGCTGCATCTGCAAGGTTATGACCACGAGAAGCAGAAGGATGCCGAGCGCATGGAGGCGCGCGAGACTGCGTTGATGCTCAAATTGCGGTATCCTGCGCCCTATCTTGTTAGCCAGTAGTTCTGTGATGGACGGTTCAGACAGTAGTAGCAGTAGTAAACCCACCTTGCTGGAGCGGCTCTCCATGATGTTGTTGCGGGAGCCGGAAGACCGCGAACAACTCATCGCCTTGCTGTATAGCGCCTACCAGCGCAACCTGCTGGATGCCGATGCGCTCTCCATGATGGAAGGCGTGATCCAGGTATCCGAGCGCCAGGTGCGCGAGATCATGATCCCGCGCGCGCAGATGGATGTCATCGACATCAGCCAATCCCCCGAGACCTTCATTCCATTCGTGATCGAGCGCGCACATTCGCGTTTCCCGGTCATCGATGGCGACAAGGACAACATCATCGGCATCCTGCTGGCCAAGGATCTGCTGCGTTACTACGCCGGCGAGGAATTCGACGTGCGCGACATGTTGCGTCCCGCCGTATTCGTGCCGGAATCGAAGCGCCTCAATGTGCTGCTGCGCGACTTTCGCAGCAACCATAATCATCTCGCGCTGGTCGTGGACGAATACGGCGGCGTGTGCGGCATGGTCACCATCGAGGACGTGCTGGAACAGATCGTGGGTGACATCGCCGACGAATACGACTTCGACGAAGACGAGGACAACATCATCCGCCAGGACGATACGCATTGGCGCGTGAAGGCGGATGCCGAGATCGCCGACTTCAACGAGGCTGTCGGGGCTTCATTCAGCGACGACGAGTGTGACACGGTGGGCGGTCTGATACTCAAGGCGGCAGGACAGTTGCCCAAGCGTGGCGAGAGCTTCCTGATCGACGGCTGGCGCTTCACGGTGCTGCGTGCGGACAGTCGCCGCTTGCATGCCTTGCTGGTGGAGCGACTTGCCGTCGATCATCCAGCAGACGCTGCTGCCTAGAAACGTTCCTCCGCTCGCAGATAGCGCCACTGCCCCAGCGGCAGCTTCTCCAGCTTCACGTTGCCGATGCGCACGCGTTTCAGCCCGGTGACCTTGAGGCCGACCAGTTCGCACATGCGGCGGATCTGGCGCTTCTTGCCTTCCTTGAGGATGAACTTCAACTGGTCGTCGTTCTGCCAGGTGACTTTCGCCGGTTTCAGTTTCTTGCCGTCGAGCGCCAGGCCGAAATTGAGTTTCTCCAGGCCGTCCGCCGCGATGTGTCCCGATACGCGCACCAGGTATTCCTTTTCGATGTCGCTGTCTTCGCCGATGAGTTGCTTGGCGATGCGGCCATCTTGTGTCAGCACCAGCAGGCCGGTGGAGTCGATGTCCAGCCGGCCGGCGGGAACCAGGCTCTTCAGGTGGCGCGGGTCGAAGCGTTGCGGCGAGGTGTCGAGTTTCCAGTGTTTCTCTGGTCGCACCAGCACCACGGCCGGCTGGTAGCCGTCTTCAGCCTGTCCTGAGACGTAGCCCACCGGTTTGTGCAGGATCACCGTCACCTGTTCCTGCTGGCGCGACTGGGCGGCCTTCTTCAGCGTGATCTGCTGGGTCGGGTAGATCTTGCTGCCAAGTTCGCTGACGACTTCACCGTCCACCAGCACCCAGCCTTTGGCGATGTAGTCATCCGCTTCGCGGCGCGAGCAGAGGCCCTGCTCGGACATCAATTTCGAGAGTCGTATCTTTTCCATGTTCAACCTAGAACCGGGAACAGGCCGCGCAGGCCGCCGGCGATGAATTCGACCGCGATGGCGGCCAGCAGCAGGCCCATCAAGCGGGTGACGATGGTGCTGCCGATATGCCCCAGGCGTTGCGACACCCAGGGGGCGATGAGGAAGGTCAGCCACACGGTGAGGCTGAGCGCGACCAGTACCAGCGCCATGGCACCGTAATGGCCGAAACCGTTCGCCTTGTGTGCGTCCACGATGACGGTGCTGATGGCGCCGGGGCCGGCCAGCAGCGGAGTGGAGAGCGGCACGATGGCGATGGATTGGGTCGATTCGGTGTCCGTGTTGTCGTCCGGACTCGGCGGGGGTTTATGCCCGATCAGCATGTTGATCGCCATCAGCAGCAGCAGGATGCCACCTGCGGTGCGGAACGAGTGGATGCTGATGCCGAAGAAGGACAGGATGGCTTCACCCAGCAGCAAGGCGGCCAGCAGGATGCCGAACACCGACAGCGAAGCGACGCGCCCCACGCGCTCGCGTTTCTTGTCCGACATGCCGGCGGTGAAGGCGATGATGATGGGGATGATGCCGACCGGATCGATGATCGCGAACAGGCTGATGAAGATCTTGGTGTATTCGGTGAAATCGAGCATGGGTACCCTCAGTCGATGTAATCCACCAGTTTGCCCACCGCCAGGCGCAGGCGGCGCGACAGGCTCACCGCGATGGCGCGGATGATGTGGGCGGCCAGGCGCGGATGATCTTCCTCCATGCGTGCCAGTGCCTCTTTGGACAGAGTCAGCAGCTGGCAATCTTCGGCAGCCTGGCAGGTGGCCGAGCGGCGCTCGCCATCCAGCACCGCCATCTCGCCGAAGGCGCGTCCTTGTCCCAATTTGACCACGGCGACCGCTTCTTCGCGCTGGTTGCTCTTGATCACCTTCACGCTGCCCTCATGCACGATGCACATGAAGGTGCCGGATTCGCCTTCGCTGAAGATGATCTCGTTGCGCACGGCGCGGGTGAGGCCGAAATACTGCGCGGCGATGCGCAGCTCCGTTTGCGGCAGATGCCGGAACAGGTCGGTATCGAGCAGCATGGCGCTGATCTCGTCATTCAAGGCGGAGGGGGCAGGCATGACAGGTGGTGAGGTTGAAGTGCGGCGCAAGTTACACCGTATAATCCGGCGAATCAACTTCGCGGCGCATTCCCGTGTATCGCTACTTCGCTTCTCCCATGCTGCAATCCCTGCTGGCCGGTGTGCTGGCCGTGTTCGCGTTCGCACCGTTCGGTCTGTACCCGTTGTTCGTATTGGCACTGCTGGTGTTGTTCCGTGTGTGGCTGGGCTGCGCCTCGCCCATGCAGGCGGCGCGTGCCGGCTTCGCCTTCGGCATGGGCTTGTTCAGTTTCGGCGTCGGCTGGGTGTATGTGGCTTTGCACGATTACGGCTACATGCATCCGCTGCTGGCCATTGCCGCCACCTTGTTGTTCGCTGCCTTGATCTCTCTGCCGGCAGCCTTGGCCGGCTACCTGCAAGCACGCTTGCCGGCGTCGCCGCGCGTGCGTCTGTTGCTGGTGATGCCGGCCGCGTGGGTGGCTGCCGAATGGTTGCGTGGACTGATGTTCACCGGGTTCCCGTGGCTGGTCGGCGGTTATTCGCAAGTGGCGGACAGTCCGCTGGCCGGCTATGCGCCCGTGCTGGGTGTCTATGGCGTCTCGCTGGCGCTGGCGCTGAGTGCCGGTCTGTTGTTGTGGCTGTTGCGCGAGCGTTGGTCGCGTGCCGGCAAACTGGCGGTGGCGGCGTTGAGTCTGTTGTGGCTGGCCGGCGCCGGGTTGCGGCAGGTCGAGTGGACGCAGCCGCAGGGCGAGCCGCTAGCGGTGGCCTTGCTGCAAGGCAACATCGCGCAGGACGAGAAGTTCTCGCAGGACAACCTGATCCGCACGCTGGAGACCTATCGGCGCCTGGTGCAATCCAGCGAGGCGCGGCTGGTGGTGATGCCGGAGACCGCCTTGCCCATGTTGCGCCACAACGTCCCCGAGTATTACCAGGCCGTGCTGGGCGAACAGGTGCGGCAGAATGGCGGCGACCTGCTGATCGGCGCGTTCGAGAAGGCGGATGGTCAGTACTACAACAGCGTGTACAGCATCGGCAGTGCGCCGAGCCAGCAATACCGCAAGGAACATCTGGTGCCGTTCGGCGAATTCATCCCGTTGCGCAGCGTGTTCGGCTGGCTGGTCAACGAAGTGTTGCAGATCCCCATGGGCGATCTGGCGCGCGGCGGTAAATACCAGCCGCCGCTGGCCGTGGCCGGGCAGCAGGTGGCGGTGGATATCTGCTACGAGGATGCCTTCGGCGAAGAGATCATCCGCGCCTTGCCGCAGGCCAGCTTGCTGGTGAACGTGACCAACGATGCCTGGTACGGGGATTCGCATGCCGCCGCACAGCACAACCAGATGTCGCAGATGCGCGCACTGGAGAGCGGGCGCATGATGCTGCGCGCCACCAATACCGGCCTCACCGCAGTGATCGGGGTGGACGGGCGGGTGCAGGCCGCGTTGCCGCAACACGAGGAGGGCATGCTGGTGGCCGAAGTGCAAGGCTATGCCGGAAGCACGCCCTACGTCCGCTGGGGGAATGCGGCGGTCGTTGCGCTGCTGGCCGTGCTGCTGGTGCTGGCCTGGTCGCGGCGCAAGCGATGAGCTGGTATTGCTATCTGCTGGAATGTGCCGATGGCACCTTCTATTGCGGCATCACCAACGATCTGGACAAGCGCCTGGCCGCGCATAACGCCGGGAGCGGGGCGAAATACACGCGCAGCCGCTTGCCGGTGCGCATCGTGTATCGCGAAGCCCAGGCGGACCGTGCCGCCGCCTCGCGCCGCGAGCGGGCGATCAAGGCGCTGCCGCGTGCCGGCAAGCTGGCCCTGATCGCGACGGCCTGAGCGGTGCCGGGCGCATGCACCGCCTTGCGCGTGACGCAGCCACCGGAAAACCCGTAAAATGCGCTCCTTTCGAAAATAGCCGCTGAATCCGCCTATGCAAACATCCGGTTCCGACACCATGTCCGCCAACGGGCAAGGGCCAACCTTTGGCTCCGACGTCACGCGCTCTGCGCATGAGTCTTCACCGAAAATCGTCCAAGGGCCGACTTTTCAGCAGATCATCCTGACCCTGCAGAACTTCTGGGACAAGCAGGGCTGCGCGCTGCTGCAACCCTACGACATCGAGGTCGGTGCGGGTACTTTCCACACCGCCACCTTCCTGCGCGCGATCGGCCCTGAGCCGTGGCGCGCCGCCTATGTGCAACCGTCGCGTCGCCCCAAGGACGGCCGCTACGGCGAGAACCCCAACCGTTTGCAGCACTACTACCAGTACCAGGTGGTGCTCAAGCCGTCGCCGGACAACATCCAGGAGCTGTATCTGGACAGCCTGCGCGCGCTGGGCATCGACACCGGCGAGCACGACATCCGCTTCGTCGAGGACGACTGGGAATCGCCCACGCTGGGCGCCTGGGGGCTGGGCTGGGAAGTGTGGCTGGACGGTATGGAAGTCACCCAGTTCACCTATTTCCAGGAAGTCGGTTCGCTCACCTGCAAGCCGGTGCTGGGCGAGATCACCTACGGTCTGGAGCGTCTGGCCATGTACCTGCAAGGCGTGGAGAACGTGTACGACCTGGTGTGGGCCAGGAATGGCGACAGCGTGGTCACCTATGGCGACGTCTATCACCAGAACGAAGTGGAGCAATCCAAGTACAACTTCGAGCATTCCAACGTCGAGATGCTGTTCCGCCACTTCAATGAATACGAGGGCGAAGCCAAGCGCCTGATGGAAACCGGGCTGGCGTTGCCCGGTTTCGAGATGGTGATGAAGTGTTCGCATACCTTCAACCTGCTGGATGCGCGCGGTGCCATCTCGGTGACCGAGCGTGCCGCTTACATCGGCCGCGTGCGCGCGCTGGCGCGCCAGGTGGCGCAGGCCTATTACGATTCGCGCGAAGCGCTGGGCTTCCCCATGTGCAAGGCCGGGGAGGGCAAATAAATGAAACAGACCTTACTCATCGAACTGCTGACCGAAGAGTTGCCACCCAAGGTGCTGGAGCG
>JAJZSA010000003.1 GCA_021822115.1 Pseudomonadota bacterium | reverse complement strand
ACCCCGATGTCGTAACAATCCTGCGCCAGCTTGCGCGCAGGCGCCAGCTCCGCATCGTGCAGGATGGTGTTCAGCGTGACATAGACCTTGGCGTGGAAGCGATGCGCATAACGCACCAGCTCCGCGATGTCGGCGATGGCATTGCCCGCCTTGTCGCGCGCCCCGAAAGAAGGCCCGCCGATATACACCGCATCCGCACCGTGCGAGATCGCCTCGCGAGCGATGGCGACGGTCTTGGCGGGGGCGAGCAGTTCGAGGGAGGAAAGGGGGGTAGGCATGGGGGCGGGATTATACGGGGTGGGACAAAGTTTCACTTCGGTTTGCTTAGGTTGTGGCTTATCTTCAAAGCAACTACTGACGGGCTATACCCTCAGTACAATCCGGACTTGCCCAAATGATATCGATTTTCAAATAAATAATTTTCGTTGTCGCGGAGGCATGATGCGATCTTCCCCTTTAATCTGGTTGGCGGCTCTTTTGAGCTTTCCATCAGGCGAGACAATATCAATCTCCCCCTGTTTGGCTAGACTGCCAAGCACATCTTTGTAAATTCTCGAAGTCGCAGGTGAGTCATTGCATGTTGTTGCATGTAGTGTCTCGTAGCTCAGCCCATCTTCATGGGCATAAACAACGTGCGGAATATCCTCGTGCAGTTTTTCTTCTGTGCGCTTCTTGGCATCATCATCAAACGTGTAACCTAATTTACCTTGTTGTGTGAATCGCTCATCTGCCTTGGTGATGTAGCCGATCTTGAACATATCAAGCCCTTCTCCGCCGTAATGAATGAAGGTGTTGCTATGCTCCCAATGAACTTCAGTCATAACGTCACGTGCTTTTTGGTGCATTGATAAATGCAACAACCAGAAATCACCGTGTCCTTTTTGCGAACGTATGAAAAATGGGGTGTGAAAGCGAGAGCCTGCTGATCTAACGATATGAGGATACAGTTGGCTCTGGATATATGCCCGCCAGTCTCGTTCATTCTGTTTAATATCTTGAAGGCTTCTCCCCTCCAGAATATTTGGCAAGCCGATTCCCTCAAGAAGAGAACCTCCTGCCTTGTCTGTCGCATAGGAATTGAACGAATCAACGTTGAAAGTCAAAATTACTTCAGCCCGAGGCAATGATTGAAATATTCTCGCCAACAACGGCATGGGTACTTGTGCGTAACCATACTGATCCAGCACGAAAATTGACCTGCCGCTTCGCGGGGATTTTTTGCGAACCTGTTCAATAATATCGTGGGCATGCGTATTGAAGTCGCCGTGGATCAGATGAATATCTTTGGTGACGCGCGAGCTGTAACCTTGCTCATGAATTATTTTCTTAAGATGGTTCGCGGCATTGCGTTCTTTTTCAACAAACACATAATCCACATTGAAGCGGACTTTTTTTGTTCGTTCAGAATGATTGATGAGTGCTTCAGCTTCTTCTGCTGCCTGAAGGCATATGAACGGAGAGCCGAGCATGATTTCTCCCGTTTCTGCATGTTCATATTTTCCGCCGCCAGCGAAGCCATCTACGATGGTTAGGCGCAACTCTTCTTGATAAGGGGAGCTGATTAACGTAGGAAAGTATGCTGCCAAATAGCTGCGTAAAAGCTTGTGCTTGGCAACACTATGCTGCTGTAGCTTTGCAGGCCCATCCTTCCAGTCGTAATGCTTCTTTGCCATAAGCCACTCGCAGCTCGTTGATATGGAAAAACCTTGTTGAGAATTTCAAAGATGGGCGCGGAGTTCAGGCATTTGATCCCAAGTGCGTCCGTTTAACTGTCGGCCATTCTGTTTTTTGGCACGTTTTACGCCATCTGCGCCCCACCCCCCCCATTGTTTAAAGAAAAATGCAGTCCCAGCTTCCTCACATTGTTGGCGAATCGGCTCAACCCACTCTGGTCGCATAGGACGTGCTCGCGGTCCAGATTCGCCTCCGACGATAACCCAATGAATGTCAGATAAATCAATCTCACCTATATCTTCAAGCAGTGGTTCAACGGAAAGAAAGCGAATCGAGGAATCAATTTCGCGCAACTTTTCAATTCGAGGTACACCATCCTTGCGATCTTCTACTGTGACTCCCAGCCAAGCATTACGAGGCACGGTGCGATTGCGGAAGTACTGCGCCATGCGATCTGCTCGCTTGGTGAGTACCTGAAAGGTGTGCTGTGGGCTTCGCGCAATCACTTCGAACACTTGGTCTATGTAGCTATCGGGGATGCTCTTATGGAAGAGGTCTGACATCGAGTTGACGAAGTACACCGTAGGCTTCTTTCTTCGCAGTGGTTCGTTTAACCGGTCAGGCAGAACCGTTAGCTTGAATCCATTTTCATAGCCCGGGGTGCCCATTGCATGCAATCGAACCGCCATAGCTTCTGCGTAACAGTGCTTACATCCGGCAGAAATCTTTGTGCATCCCACTGTGGGATTCCATGTTGCTTCCGTCCATTCAATGCGGCTTTGTGACATATCAATGATCCTTCTCTTTTTCTGATTCCTTCAATGTGATATTTCAATCACTGCAAAAGGTACCGGAATCGAATTGTTGTATTACGCCCTGCTAGAAATCGACTCGCTCAAACGAGCACTTCCAGCCCATGCTTCTCCACCACGCTCAACAGTCGCAAGGCCATCCCGCTCGGGCGCTTCTGGCCGGTTTCCCATTTCTGGACGGTGGACTCGCTGGTGTTCAGGTAGCGTGCGAAGACGGGTTGGCTGACGTGGGCGTGTTCGCGGATGCGTTTGATGTCTTCGGGATTGAATTCGGGCACGGCATCCAGGCAGAGCGCATCGTATTCGCGCAGCGTGGTTTTGGTGATGGCGCCTGCGCGGTGTAATCCGCTGGCGGCACTATGGATGGCAGCGAAGGCGTCGCTCTTGGGTTGGGTTTTTGCGGTTCTAGTCGTCATGGCATATCTCCAGTAATTCCTTGTCTTTCAACAGTGCGGCGATCTTGGCTTCGCCTACGCTCGCATAGTCTTTTGCCAGTTTCTTGAAAGCGGTCAATTCATTCGGCGTGATGTTCGCCCTGTCTTTCTTCGCGTAAAGGTAGGCATATATCCAGTGCTTGCCTGCCTTGGTCAGGATGATCGCGCGGTGCAGGTTGTCGTTCAGGCGTTTCTTGAACACACCGCCACCCAGATCATCGGCCTGTCCTTGCATGACTTGCCGGATGGCCCGGCATAAATCGCTATCGGCGATCTTCGCTTTGCGGGCTTCCTTGGCAAACCACGCCGTTTTGAATGCGCGAACTGTGATTTGAGACTTGCTTGTCATGGCGCATGGTAGCACTTGGTGCTACCATGCTCAACCGGGTAGGGGGCCGCTAGATTCCAGCTTGCACAGGACTAGTCAATCAAACGCCTCAGCCGCGTAATACCTCACCGCAGCAACGGCGATGTGGTGCAGGCTGACTTACCGTATCAATTTCACCAAGACAGGCCAAGGTCGGCAACCTGTTCGCCATCCAGCAATGCCGTAGCTGCGCGCAGGTCTGCCGTGGCGGCTGGTTCGGGGAAGCGGGCGATGCAGTCGCTCAGCAGTGTGTGCGCATCGGCGATGCGGTCTTGCTGCAACCATAGCCGGGCCAGGCTGGTGGCGGCGCGCAGTTCCAGGGCGAGGGAGTGTTGGGCGAGGCTGAGTGCCAGGGCTTGCTCGAAGCGGTCCGTCGCGTATGCGAGGTCGGGGGCTTCCAGACGTAGTTGATATTCGCCTTGGAGCCGCAGGATGTCGCTCTCCCAGAAGCGATTGTCCTTCTCGCGGCAGGAAGCCAGTGCCTGCTCCAGGGTTTGCAGGGCGGCGGCGTATTGGCCGAGGCAGCCTTGCGCTTCGCCCAGTGCCGAGATGAAGAACGCTTCGATGCCGCTCATCACGGTGTGCACGATGGCGCATCCTTGTTCGATCTGGGCGAGGCCGGCTTCATCTCCCGCACGGCAACGCGCCAGCCCGAGGAAGGTGAGACCGGACACCAGCCAGATATGGAAGCCGTGCGTCTGTGCGATGGTCATGGCTTGTTCTGCATGTCGCTGCATGTCTTGCAGGTCGCCGTTCCAGCGCGCCAGGATCATCAGGTGGGTGTGGATGTAGCCCAGGCTGTAGGGGTGGTCGAGTCGTTGGGCGATCTCCAGTGTGCGTCGTCCGGTGGCGGCGGCTTGTGCGGGGCGGCCGCTCAGCCATTGTGCCCACACGAGTTGCGAGCCGATGGAGATGCCGACGTTCTCGCCCACGCGCTGCACCATCTCTGCGTGATGTTCCGGGCGATAGAGCGCCAGACCTTGCTCGAAATAGTCGCAGGCCTTGCCGGGCTGACCGCGCCACAGATGGCAATCGCCCACGGCCAGGCAGGCTTGTTGCAACTGGATGGGGTCATTGCCTTGTTGTGCCAGTTCGAACAGACGGTCCGCCAGTTCTGCGGCATGCACAAAGTTCTCGCATGAGCTGGCACCCAGCCACTTGCCCCAGATGGCGGTGAAGGTGATGGCATGGTCGCCGGCCTGTTCACCCAATTGCTGCGCGCGCGAAAAAGCCTGGCGCGCTTGCAGTGAGCCGTAACCTTGCGTGACGATGCTGGCCGTGCCCAGATGCAGGTTGAGTGCGGCTTCGAGCCGGTCGCGTTCGGCCGACTCTGGCAACTGCGGCAGCAGCGCGAGTCCGTTGTTGAAGTGGCCGATGGCTTCTGCGTTGGCGGAAAGTTGTACCGCGCGCTGTCCGGCCAGCATCCAGTATTCGATGGCCGGGAGCGTCTCTCCGCCTGCCGCGAGATGCTGCGCCAGCAGTTCCGGCTGTTTGGCGATGAACTCCGCTTCATCGCTTTGCAGCATGCGCGCGATGCGCTGGTGCGCGGCCTGCCTGTCCTGTCGTGTTTGCGATTCGTAGGCCGCTTGCTGGATCAGCGCGTGTTTGAATTGCGCCGTCGTGCCCTGTGCCGGCAGCACCAATCCGCTGTTGTACAGGGCGGCCAGCCGGGCGGGGAAGTCGTCCGTCGGGGCGAGGCGCTGGAGCCAGTCCAGGCGGAACTCGCGCCTCAGCGTGGCGGCGAGCTGGGCGGTGTGCCTGGCGTTGCCCAACGTGTCCATGCGTACCGCCAGCAAGTCGTGCAGCGTGGCCGGGATACCGGGGGTTTCCCCGTGGGTACTGAAACGCGCCATCTCTTCGATGAACAGCGGCACGCCGTCGGTATGCGCCGCGATGTGCGCCGCTTGTGCGGGCGTCCAATCTTGTCTCAGTGCCGCGATCATCGTCAGCACGTCCGGTGCTGCGAGCTGGCCCAGCGGCAAGGTCGTGAAGCGGTGTGCCGTCCAGGGCGGCACGAACTCGGGGCGCGCCGTGCCGAGCGCCAGCACGGCACAGGGCGCATCCTCTTCGACGAAGCGGTTGAGCAGCTCCAGCGATGAGGGATCGATCCAGTGCATATCCTCGATCACCATCAGCACGGGTTGTCGTGCCGCGAGTGTGCATAGCCATTCCAGCAGCAGTGCGATGGTCATTTCCTTGAGCTTCGCCGGCGGGAAGGCGGGCATGCGGTAAGGCTCGCGCAGCGGCAACGACATCAGCGCGGCCAGCAAGGGCACGGCTTCGGCGACGCGGGCGGGGAGATGCGTGGTCAGATACTGCGCCAGTCTTTCGAATCGTTGCGGCGGGGTGTCGTCCGCTGCACAGTGCAGCAAGGCTTCCAGCATGGCGATGAACGGATGGAAGGGCGATTGGCTGTGTTCCGGGAAACAGCGCAACTCGGGCAGGGCGCAGGGTTGTCCGCGCAGCGCCTCTTGCAGCGCCAGCAGCAGGCGCGATTTGCCGATACCCGCTTCGCCCTGCACCAGCATCAGGCGCCGCGTGCCGCGTGTGGCGGCGGACCAGGCGGCCATGAGTGCGGCGATCTCGTGTTGCCTGCCGGCCAGCGGCGTCAATCGGGCGGCGGCTTCGAGCCGCGTGCGCGCACCACTTGCACCGGCCACGGCGAACAGCGCCACTTCGCCGGCGATGCCGGGGAACGCGTGCGTGCCCAGCGGCGTGCAATCGAAATAGCCGGCGACGATGCGCTGTGTCGCCTCGCTGATGACCGCGCGGTGGGGGGCGGCGCCGTGGCGCAGTTGCATCGCCAGCTTGGTGGTCTTGCCGGCCGTGTCCGGCATGGCGTCGCCGCCGGTGACGATCAGCCCGGTATGCACGCAGGCACTCGCCTCGCTGCCCTCCAGCTCGGCGCGGCCTAGTTCCAGCGCGGCCTGTACCGCGTGGCGCGCCGCATCTTCGCTCGCCTGCGGATAACCGAAATAGGCCAGCAGGCTGCCGCCGTGGGTCTGCACGATATGTCCACCGCAGCGGCGGATGATCTCGGCGCAACGTTCCTGCGGTCCGCGCAAGCGCGCCATGGTTTCTTCCGGATCGTCTTGCAGCGCGACGGGCAGCTCGCAATACAACACGCTCACTTGTCGGCGTTCCGCCAGCGGGGGGACGCCTGGTGCGAGCGGTGCGGCCATGCGCGGGAGCAGTTCGCCTTGGCGGATGCGCTCGGCCAGCACACAGGTTTCCGCTTCGGGCAGGACACCGAGTTCGGATTTCAGCAGTTTGCGGAATGCGTCGTAGTGCGACAGCGCGGCACTGTCCTGGCCGTTCTGCACCAGCAGGCGCATCGCACGGCGTTGTCCGGCCTCGTCCCACGGTTGCAGCGCCGCGTAATGCAGGGCGTAAGGTAAGGCTTGCTGGTGGGCATCGTTGCGCTCATGGCAGAGCACGAGTCGGTCGAGCAGCAGCAATGCGCGCCGATGCAGCGCTTCGCGTTGTGCCTGCAACCAGTCCTCGAACTCCGGGCATTCCGGCAACATGAAGCCGGCCATGAATTCGCCGCGATACAGCGCCGCCATGCGCGCCATCTGTGCGGCGTCGGAAAAATCATGCTCGCGCGTGAACTCCGTCACATCCAGATGCAGGCCGGTGGTGGCCAGTGTCACGTCTTGCGTGGTGGATGCGAGCAACTGGCTGGCATCGCCGAGCAGCGTTTTCAGATTGAACAGCGCGCGACGCAGGTTCTGCCGTGCCGCACTGCTCGTCATGTCGGGCCAGAACAGCGTGGCCAGGTGGTCGCGTCGCAACGGCTTGCCCGCGGCCAGCGCCAGGTAGACCAGCAGGGCGCGCAACTTGGCATAACCGGCCTCGTTGGGCGCGGCTGTGCCGATGCGGATGTCGAGGCCGCCCAGCAGTTGCAGTTGCAGCAGCGGGGCAGCGGAGTCGGGGCGTGATTGGGACATCATCTTTTTATTATGGCTACGGAGAAGGCGACGGCGCAATGCCCATGGACGCTTCATGGACGCATGCTTGATACAAAGCGCCGCGGATGGAGCTGTGGGGGTAGGGAGCGCGCCGGGCCGGATGGCCGGTGCGGCATTGTCATGTACGTGAGGAAAGAAATGACGGGAATTGCCGACAAGAATGAGCGACCGAAGATCATGGTGGTGGACGACACGCCCGCCAATCTGACGCTGGTGGCCAAGGTGTTGAGCGGGGAGTGCAAGGTGCACCTGGCGAACAACGGCGACAAGGCGCTGGAACTGGCGTTGTCGGTAATGCCGGACCTGATCCTGCTCGATGTGATGATGCCGGAGATCGACGGCTTCGAAGTGTGTCGCCGCCTGAAGGCGAATTCGGTGACGCGCGACATCCCGGTGATCTTCCTGACTGCCAAGTCCGAAGTGGAGGACGAGGAGCTGGGGTTCTCCATCGGGGCGGTCGACTTCATCCACAAACCGATCAGCCCGCCGATCATCGTGGCGCGCGTCGGCACCCATCTGCGTATCAAATTCATGCAGGACTATCTGCGGCGCGAAAATGTGCGCTGGCAGGGCGAGGCCATGTTGCGCGCCTCCGAGCTGGACCAGTTGCGCGCTTACATGTGGGCGCAGCCGTTCGCCAAGCGTTGAGCGCGGCAGGCAGGGATCGTCGCAGTGAAGCTGAAGCAGCTCTCCGCAGTGTTTTCCGGCGTCGTGTTGTGCGCGCTGCTGGCCAACGGGTTCTTCCTGTGGCAGATCCAGCGTGCGCATGTGTCGGTGCTGTCGGCGCAGGCGCATCGCCAGCAGGCGGTGGAACTGATGCAGAACCTGCGCCAGGAGACGGAACACCTCACCCGGCTGGTGCGCGCCTATTCCAGCACGGCCGAGACGCGCTACCTGATGTATTACTACGACATCCTGGCCATCCGTCAGGGTGAGAAGCCGGCGCCGGAACACTTCAATCCGAACACCTATTGGGACCGCGTGATCGCCGGCGAGATCGCGCATGTGTTGCCGGAACGCGGTGCGCGCGTGTCGTTGGCGGAGAAGATGAAGTCGCTGGGGTTCAGCCGCGAGGAGTTCACGGCGCTGAATGCGGTGCTGGCGGCCACCGATGCGATGAAGCAGGTCGAGCAGATCGCCTTTGCCGCAACGCAGGGACTGTACGACCCGAAGAAGCAGGATTTCGTGGATGACGGCAAGCCGCAGCTCGAATACGCCAGCCGCATCGTGAACGGACAGGACTACAACCGTTTGCGTGCGACGCTGGCGCAGGCGGTGGACGAGCTGGTGCGCTTGACCGATGCACGCACGCGCATCCAGGTGGATGAAGCGGGCGATGCGTTGCAATACTGGATCTACCTCACCCTGGCCAGCATGATGCTGACCATCACGCTGGTGGTGGTGGCGTTCTGGACGGTACGCCGCAGCGTGTTGCAACCGATCGGCGAGCTGGCGGGAGCGGCCGCACGTCTGGCGGCCAACGATTATTCCACGCGTGCCGATGTGCGCGGCGGCGTGGATGAGCTGCTCGCCCTCGGGCATACCTTCAACGGCATGGCGCAATCCATCGCCAGCGACATCGAGTTGCGGCAGCAGGTGCAGCATGAGCTGGAAGAGGCGAACCAGCGCGCGGAAGAGGCGACCCGCGCCAAGTCGATGTTCCTCGCCAACATGAGCCACGAGATCCGCACGCCGATGAACGCCATCATCGGCCTGGCCTATCTCGCGCTCAAGACCGACCTCGATACGCGCCAGCACGACTATGTGAACAAGATCCACAACGCTGGCAAGTCGCTGCTGGGCATCATCAACGACATCCTCGATTTCTCCAAGGTGGAGGCCGGCAAGCTGGATCTGGAGCAGGTGCGCTTCCGCCTGGAGGATGTGGTGGGCAACTCGCTGGCGATGCTGCGCCAGAAAGCGCACGAGAACGAGATCGAATTGCTGCTCGATCTGTCCGATCCGGTGCTGCTCGACAAGGGCAGCGCCTTGATGGGCGATGCGTTGCGTCTGGGGCAGGTCATCACCAACCTGCTGTCTAACTCGGTCAAGTTCACCCATCAGGGTTACGTCAAGGTCACCGTGCGTGTCGAAGAGCGTCTGGACGACGCGCTCAAGTTGCGCTTCGCGGTGAGCGACACCGGCATCGGCATGACGCCGGAGCAGGTGGGACGCCTGTTCCAGGAATTCACCCAGGCCGACGGTTCGACCACGCGCAAGTATGGCGGCACCGGGCTGGGACTCACCATCAGCAAGAAGCTGGTCGAGCTGATGGGCGGCAAGATCTGGGTCGAGAGCGAAGCCGGCGTCGGCACCACCTTCCTGTTCAATGCGGTGTTCCCGCTGGTGCCTGCCGCCGAGTTGCAGGCGCCCTCGCTGGAAGGCGTCGATCAGTTGCGCGTGCTGGTGGTGGATGACCGCTCCGAAGCGCGCACCGTGCTCGGCGAGCTGTTGGGCGCATTGCGCGTGGGAGCCACGCGCCGCCCGCTGGGGGTGGTGACGGTGGCATCGGGAGAAGAGGCCTTGCACGCCATCGAGCAAGGCGAGCGCGAAGACAATCCGTTCAACCTGATGTTGCTGGACTGGGTGATGCCCGGCATGGATGGCGCGCAGGTGCTCAAACGCATGCAGGCGCTCGAGCTGCACCAGCCGCCGCTGCCGGTCATCGTTTCCGCCTACGACTCGGACAATATGCACGATGTCGCGCAGAAGCTGGGCGCGACGCAGTTCCTCAGCAAGCCGGTGTTGCCGGATGCATTGCGCGGCCTGCTGCGCACCTTGACCGGGGCCGAGACGCACGAGCTGAATGCGGTGGATGCACAGGCCGAGGTCAGTCTCGCCGGCATGCGCATTCTGCTGGCCGAGGACAACCCGATCAACCAGCAACTGGCCGTCGAGCTGCTGGAATCCAAGGGTGCGCAAGTCGATGTCGCCAACCATGGCCAGGAGGCATTGGCATTGCTGGAGAAACATCACGATGAACATTACGACGTGGTGCTGATGGACTTGCAGATGCCGGTGATGGATGGCTACGAAGCCACGTGTCGCCTGCGTGCCGATGCGCGTTATTTCCGGCTGCCCATCGTCGCCATGACGGCGCATGCCATGGCCGAGGAGCGCGAGCGCTGCAAGGCGCTGGGCATGAATGCGCATGTCACCAAACCCATCGAGCCGGATGAGCTGTATGCCGTGGTCGAAGGTTTCCGGCGTGCTGCGGCGACCGCACCTGCTGCGCCGGCCGCTAAAGCGGCGGCGGTCCGATCCGGTGCGCCTGCATTGCCGCAGATCGCCGGGCTGGATGCCACGGCGGGCGTGCGCCGCGCCGCGGGCATGGCGGATGTCTATCTCAAGCTGTTGCGTCAGTTCGCCATCGACTATGCGCGTGCCTCCCATGACCTGGGGGCCATGCTGGCGATCGGTCAGCGGCAGGAGGCGGAACGTTATGCGCACACCCTCAAGGGGTTGGCCGGCACTTTGGGGGCCGAGGCGTTGCAGGCGCATGCCGCGACGATAGAGAACGCACTCAAGCAGCAACAGCCTGTCAGCCCGGAGGCGCTGATCGGATTGGCAGCGGTGCTGGCGCCGCTGATGCAGGGGTTGCGTGAGTACTTTGCCATCACGGCTGAAGACAGCGCAGGCGCTGACGGGGGCGACGACGAAATCGCCTCTGCTGCGGCCGAGCGGCCTGGCTGGCTGGACGAGCTGGAAAACTTGCTGGAGCAAGGCGATTTCGCGGCGACCGATCTGTGGCAGGCGAAAACGGCGGAATTGCAGGGCGTGATCGACAGCCACACCCGCAAGAAGATCGCGACGGCATTGGATAACTTCGATTTCGATGCTGCGCTGGCGTTGCTGCGCGGCGGCAAGGCGGCGGGATGAGCGCTATGGGTACGATGAAACTTCCCTCCGTGCTGGCGGTGGACGACACGCCGGCCAACCTCAGCCTGCTGGCCAACCTGCTGCGCGATAAATACCAGGTGCGCGTGGCCAACAACGGACAGAAGGCTTTGGACCTGGCCTTCGCCGCCCCGCCGGATCTGATCCTGCTGGATGTGATGATGCCGGAGATGGACGGGCACGAAGTGATCCGCCGCCTCAAGGCCGACCCGCGCACCGCGCGCGTACCGGTGATGTTCCTCACCGCCAAGAACAGCGTGGAGGATGAGGAGTTCGGCCTGTCGCTGGGCGCGGTGGATTTCATCCATAAGCCGATCAGCCCGCCCATCGTGCTGGCGCGCATCGCCACGCAGTTGCAGATCAAATCGTGGCAGGACTATCTGCAGAACGAGAATGCCTGGTTGCAACAGGAGGTCGAGCGCCGCCTGGCGGCGATCACCCATCTGCAGGATGCCTCCATCTGGGTGATGGTCTCGCTCGCGGAATTCCGCGACGAATGCACCGGCAACCATATCCGCCGCACGCAGGAATACATCCGCGTGCTGGCCGAAGAGATGGCCGGTCTGCCGCAATATGCGGAGTCGTTGACGCCGCAATACATCGATCTGGTCGCCAAGACGGCGCCGCTGCACGACATCGGCAAGATCGCCATTCCCGACAACATCCTGCTCAAGCCGGGCAAGCTCGACGATGCAGAGTTCGCCGTGATGAAGACCCATGCCCGGCGCGGCGACGAGATGCTGGCGCGCGCCGGCGCATTGATGGGCGACGAGGCGGCCTATTTCGATGTGGCGCGCCAGATCGCCCGCTCGCATCACGAGAAGTGGGACGGCAGCGGCTACCCGGATGGGCTGGTCGGCACCGCCATCCCGATGGCGGCGCGCCTGATGGCGGTGGCGGATGTCTACGACGCGCTGATCGCGCGCCGTCCCTACAAGGAGCCGATGACGCACGCGCAGGCGGCCGCATTCCTGCAAAACGGCAGCGGCAAACATTTCGACCCGGATGTGGTTGCGGCTTTCATGCAGTTGCAGGATCGCTTCCAGGCCATTGCGGCGCAGTGGCTGGACGAATGATTTCATTAACCAGGAGTACAGAAAGGATGAGTACCATGAGGACGTGCCTTGCCCTGACCGGGGCGATCGCGGCAGGTCTGACATGCATGACTGCGTCGGCGGTGGAGGTTTCATACTCCGGCTACGGCACGGTCGGTTATGCGCAGTCGGATCAGTCGTACAACTACCAACGCTATATCAACCAGAGCGGAACGTTCGAGCGCGATTCGATCTTCGGCGCGCAGGCGGACGTTAAATTCTCCGAGCAGTGGGGAGCGACGGTACAGGCCAAGCTGGCTCCCTCGATCACCAACGATAACCGCTGGGATGCTTCGTTCTCGTGGGCCTTCCTGTCCTATCGACCCAGCAACGACTTGCTGTTGCGCGTGGGCAAGCAGCGGGTGCCGCTGTATCTGTACAGCGAGAACATGGACGTCGGCGTCACCTACGATTTCGCCCGCCTGCCGGGTGAGATGTACAGCATCGCGCCGACCACGGACTATGTCGGCGCCGCATTCGACAAGACCTGGAGCCAGGACATCGGCGAGTTCACGCTGGATGGCTATGTCGGAAAGATCAACTCGAACTGGCGTTTCTACCAGCGCGACAACGTCACGCTTCCCGGCTCGCAAACCAAACCGGGCGCGAACTTCCAGGGCTTCAGCATGGATGGCGTCGGCATGGTGTTGACCTGGGTGCAGGACGAGAACAAATATCGCGTCGGCGCACATCGCATCTCGGTCGATACCAAGCCGGGTGAATATTTCCCGGCCAATATGAGTCTGGTGCCGGCGTCGGCCATCAATGCCGCACTGGCTCCGTATATCAGCGGTACGACCTATACCCTGTTGCCATCGGATAAGATCTACAAGATCGATAGCATGGTCTACACCCTGGGTGCGGAGATCCATCTGCCGCAGAACTTCATGATGATCGGCGAGTACGGCCGGCGCCAGGTGAAGAATGCGGTGACCGGCGTGGATACCACCGGCGGCTATCTGTCGTTGCTCAAGCAGGTCGATGCCTGGACACCCTATGTTTCGTATGCGCGCATCAAATCCAGCGGCAACGCGTTGAGCCTGTATCAGGCCGTGAATGCCAATGGCAATGGCTTGACCGATCTGACCGGCGGTTTCAACTCGACCGTTGCGGGTACGGTGCAAACGCTCAATGCGTCGCAACGCGTGCTGGCGGATGCCTTGTCGGTTTTCGATCAAAGGACGATCTCGCTGGGCGTTTCCTATCGGGTCACCCCTACGCAGAAGATCAAGGCGGAATGGGCGCGCACGCATGTCGGTATCGCTTCGACCTTCGTCGATGCGCCGTCCGGCAGCAATGTCAGCAATCAGAACATCGATGTGCTGTCGCTTTCGTATAACTTTGCATTTTAAGGAGGAGACGACAATGAAAAAATTAGTCGCATTGTTCTCTCTGGCCTTCTTCTTCGCTCCGGCGAGCCAAGCAGGAAACATCGTGGTGATCGGCAACGAGTCCGTACCCAAGATGGATATGGTCACGATTCAGAAAGTGTTCACCGGCAAGGTGATCTCGGTGGCGGGTGTCAGCGTCAAGGCAGTCAATGCCCAGACCGGCATGCCCACGCGCGAAGCCTTCCTGCAAATCTTCCTCAATCAGGACGATGAGAAGTACATCGCCTACTGGACCGTTCGCCGCTACATCGGCAAGGGTGCCCCGCCGCTCGAATTGGCGAGCGATGAGGACATCATCCGCTATGTACGGGAGAATCCCGGTGCGGTGGCGTACATCGATGAGGATAAGTTGCCGCCGGGCATGAACGTGATCGCGCGCAAGTAAGCATCGCGTTCATCACGTAAAAATGAGAAGGCGCCCCGCTGCGGGGCGCCTTTTTCATTGTGCGGTACGGCGCCGAAACAGGTGCGCGCGTTGTTTACTGGATGAAGCCTTTGCTGCGCAAGGTCTCCACGATCTCGTTGATCACGCCGGGATCGTCGATGGTGGAGGGTACGTTGTAGGGCTTGCCGTTGACGATGCCGTTCAGCGTCTTGCGCAACGTCTTGCCGGAACGGGTCTTGGGCAGGCGTTTCAGGATCACCGTGTCCTTGTAGCAGGCGATGGCGCCGATGTTGTCGCGGATACGCTTCACCAGTTCCTGGCCCAGCTGCGTTTCGTCCACGCTGACGCCGGACTTGAGTACCACCAGTCCCATCGGGATCTGTCCCTTCAGCTCGTCGTCGCGTGCGATCACCGCGCATTCGGCGATGGCCGGATGGCTGGCGACGACTTCCTCGATTTCTCCGGTGGAGAGACGGTGTCCGGCGACGTTGATGACATCGTCCACGCGTCCCATCACGAACACGTAGCCGTCCTCGTCGATGTAGCCGCCGTCGCCGCTGGTGTAGTAGCCGGGCAGGAAGCTCAGGTAGCCGTTGCGGAAACGGTTGTTGTCGTCACCCCAGATGCGGTTGAGGCAGGAGGGCGGCAGCGGCAGTTTGAGGGCGATGTAGCCCTGCGTGCCGCGCGGCAATTCTTTGCCGTTCTCGTCCAGTATCTGCACGTTGAAGCCGGGTGTCGGCTTGGTGGACGAGCCGGGTTTGATCTGCATCGGCTCCACGCCCCACAGGTTGGCGGTGATGCCCCAACCGGTTTCTGTTTGCCACCAGTGATCGACCACCGGCTTGCCGCTTTTTTCGCCCAGCCATTGCTGCGTGGGCGGGTCGAGGCGTTCGCCGGCGGAGAAGATTGCCTGCAATTTGCTCAGGTCGTAGTTCGCCATCAGCGCGGCTTCGGGGTCTTCTTTTTTCACGGCGCGGAACGCGGTGGGCGCGGTGAAGAAAGATTTCACACCGTATTCGGCAATGACGCGCCACAGCGCGCCCGCATCCGGTGTCATGATCGGTTTGCCCTCGTAGACTACCGTGGTGCAGCCCTGTAGCAGCGGGGCATACACGATGTAAGAGTGGCCGACCACCCAGCCCACGTCCGATGCGGCCCAGAACACATCGCCGGGATCGACGTTGTAAATCGCCTTCATGCTGTATTTCAGCGCGACCGCATGGCCGCCGTTTTCGCGCACCACGCCTTTGGGTTTGCCGGTGGTGCCGGAGGTGTAGAGGATGTAGAGTGGGTCGCTGCCTTTTACCGGTGTGCAGGCGGCGGGCTTGGCTTTCGCCAGCAATGTTGCCCAGTCATGGTCGCGCCCTGTGGTGAGGGTGGCTGTGCTTTGCGGGCGCTGGAAAATAACGCAGCTTTGCGGTTTGTGTTTTGCGAGGTCTATCGCTTTGTCGACCAGCGGTTTGTATTCGATCACGCGCTTGATCTCGATGCCGCAGGAGGCGGTGAGGATGACCTTCGGTGTGGCATCGTCGATGCGCAAGGCCAGCTCGGGCGGCGCGAAACCGCCGAACACGACGGAGTGAATCGCGCCCAGCCGCGCCACCGCCAGCATGGCGACCACGGCTTCGGGAATCATCGGCATGTAGATGATGACGCGGTCGCCTTTGACCACGCCGAGATCGGCCAGCATGCCCGCCGTGCGCGCCACTTCGTCGGTCAGTTCGGCATAGCTGTATTTCTTTTTGGTGTCGGTGACGGGGGAGTCGTAGATGAGCGCCGTCTGCCCGCCGCGCCCGTTCTTCACGTGATGGTCGAGCGCCATGTAGGCCGTGTTCATCTCGCCGTCGGCGAACCAGTAGCCGAGCCCGTCGTCGTCGCGGGTCAATATCTGCTGCGGAAACTTGAACCACTCCAGCGCCTTGGCCTGATCGCGCCAGAAGCCTTCCGGATCTTGCATCGAACGGTCATACTCTTGTTGGTAACTCATCTCGACTCCTCCCTGATAGTGCAGCCCATGCGGGCAAACAAAGGTTATTCGGTTAAACCCGAAAATCCATTAGCCACTTTGTTCCCTCCCCCTTGCAGGGGGAGGGTTAGGGTGGGGGTAGAAGCGATGTGCCTGAACGACTCTACCCCCATCCCAACCTTCCCCCTGCAAGGGGGAAGGAGTGTTTGCGGCGCTAATGAATTATTCGGGTTAAAACGTACATCAAAAACTGTCTCCCGGAACGCGCACCCAGCCTTCCATCAGCACGCGCGCGCTGCGGCTCATGGTCACTTTTTCGACTTTCCACTCGCCGCCGTTCTTGCTGGCGGCTGCACCGACTCGCAAGGTGCCGGAGGGGTGGCCGAACTTCACCACATTGCGCTCACCGCCGCCCGCTGCCAGATTCACCAGCGTGCCGGGGATGGCGGCCGCCGTGCCGATGGCCACCGCTGCCGTGCCCATCATGGCATGGTGCAGCTTGCCCATCGACAAGGCGCGTACCAGCAAATCGACATCGGATGCGCGGATGGTCTTGCCGCTGGAGGCCACATGGTCAACCGGTGGCGCAACAAAAGCGATCTTCGGGGTATGTTGGCGGGTCGCGGCTTCTTCAGGCGTTTTGATCAGCCCCATGCGCAATGCGCCCGCCACGCGGATTTTTTCGAAGCGCGCCAGCGCGGCCGGGTCGGTATTGATGGCTTCGCGCAGTTCTGTGCCGGTGTAACCGATGTCTTTTGCATTCACGAAAACGGTCGGGATACCGGCGCTGATCATGGTGGCCTTGAAAGTGCCGACACTCGGCACTTCCAGTTCGTCCACCAGATTGCCGGTCGGGAACAGGCTGCCGCCTTCTTCACTGTCATCGGAGGGATTCATGAAATCCAGCACGATCTCGGCTGCCGGGAAGGTCACGCCGTCCAGCTCGAAATCGCCGGTCTCTTGCACCTGACCATTCTTGACCGGCACATGGGCGATGATGGTCTTGCTGATGTTGGCTTGCCAGATGCGCACGGTGCAGACGCCATCTTTCAGGCGTGCCGCGTCGATGTATCCGGCATGGATCGCGAACGCGCCCGCACCCGTGGACAGGTTGCCGCAGTTGCCGCTCCAATCGACGAAGTCTTTGTCGATGGCGACCTGACCGTAGAGGTAATCCACGTCATGGTCGGGGCGTGCGCTTTTCGACAGGATCACGCACTTGCTGGTGCTGGAGGTCGCGCTGCCCATGCCGTCGATCTGCGCGGCATAGGGGTCGGGGCTGCCGATCACGCGCAGGAACAATTTGTCGCGCGCCTTGCCCGGCACCTGCGCTGCGGGCGGCAGGTCTTCCAGACGGAAGAACACGCCTTTCGATGTGCCGCCGCGCATGTAGGTGGCGGGGATCTTGATCTGCGGTGCGTGGGCCATCATGCCGCTCCTTCGAGGAAGTCCTGCGCAAAGCGTTGCAATACGCCGCCCGCCTGATACACGCGCACTTCCGCCGCGGTATCCAGACGGCAGGTGACCGGGATGCGCACCGTCTCGCCGTTCTTGCGATGCATCACCACGGTCAGCGCGGTGCGCGGTGCGATGTCGCCTTCCACGTCAAAGGTCTCGCTGCCGTCGATGGCGTAAGTCTTGCGCGTCTCGCCCGCCTTGAACTCCAGCGGCAGCACGCCCATGCCCACCAGGTTGGTGCGGTGAATGCGCTCGAAACCTTCCGCCACGATGGCTTCCACACCGGCCAGACGCACGCCCTTGGCGGCCCAGTCACGCGAGGAACCCTGGCCGTAATCGGCACCGGCGATGATGATCAGGTTCTGCTTGCGTCCCATGTAGGTCTCGATGGCTTCCCACATGCGCATCACCTTGCCGTCCGGTTCGACGCGGGCGAGGGAGCCTTTCTTCACTTCGCCGTTGACCACGGCCATCTCGTTGACCAGTTGCGGATTGGCGAAGGTGGCGCGTTGCGCGGTGAGGTGGTCGCCGCGGTGCGTCGCGTAAGAGTTGAAGTCCTCTTCCGGCAGGCCCATCTTCGCCAGGTATTCCCCGGCAGCCGAGTCGCGCAGGATGGCGTTCGACGGCGACAGGTGGTCGGTGGTGATGTTGTCCGGCAGCACGGCGAGCGGACGCATGCCCTTCAGCGTGCGCTCGCCAGCCAGCGCGCCTTCCCAATAGGGCGGACGGCGGATATAGGTGGACTGTGGACGCCAGTCGTACAAGGGGCTCTTCGCCGCTTCGATCACGCCCAGATCGAACATCGGGTTGTAGATCTGCCTGAACTGTTCCGGCTTCACGCTGGCCGCCACGATGGCGTCGATCTCGGCGTCGGACGGCCAGATATCCTTCAGCGTCACCGGCTTGCCGGATTTGTCCGTGCCCAGCGCATCCTGCTCGATGTCGAAGCGCACCGTACCGGCGATGGCGTAAGCGACCACCAGCGGCGGCGAAGCCAGGAAGGCCTGCTTCGCGTACGGGTGGATACGGCCGTCGAAGTTGCGGTTGCCGGACAGCACGGCGGTGGCATACAGGTCGCGGCCGATGATCTCCTGCTGGATCTTCGGATCGAGCGCGCCGGACATGCCGTTGCAGGTGGTGCAGGCGAAGCCGACGATGCCGAAGCCCAGCTTCTCCAGTTCCGGCAGCAGGCCCGCTTCCTTCAGGTACAGCTCGGCCACTTTGGAGCCGGGCGCGAAAGAAGTCTTCACCCAGGGCTTGCGCACCAGTCCCAGCGCGTTGGCTTTCTTCGCCAGCAGCGCGGCGGCCACCACGTTGCGCGGGTTGGAGGTGTTGGTGCAGGAAGTGATGGCGGCGATGATGACCGCGCCATCCGGCATGCGGCCTTGCGCTTCGTCGGCCTGGCCCGCGTGCAGCTTTTCTTCGTCGGCGATGCCGCGCTCATGCAGGGCGGAGGTCGGCAGACGACGGTGCGGATTGGATGGGCCGGCCATGTTGCGCACCACGCTGGACAGATCGAACTCCAGCACACGCTCGTATTCGGCAGCCGTCATCTGGTCCGCCCACAGGCCGGTGGTCTTCGCGTAGTTCTCCACGAGGGCGACTTGTTCGGGTTCGCGGCCGGTCAGCTTCAGGTAATCGATGGTCTGGCCGTCGATGTAGAACATCGCCGCCGTCGCGCCGTATTCCGGGCACATGTTGGAGATGGTCGCGCGGTCGCCGATGCTGAGGCTGTCCGCGCCCGCGCCAAAGAACTCGACCCAGGCACCGACCACTTTTTCCTTGCGCAAAAATTCGGTCAGCGCCAGCACGATGTCGGTGGCGGTGATGCCGGGCTGACGCTTGCCCACCAGCTTCACGCCGACGATATCCGGCAGGCGCATCATGGAAGGCAGGCCCAGCATGACGGTCTCCGCTTCCAGACCGCCGACGCCGATGGCGATCACGCCGAGCGCATCGACATGCGGGGTGTGGGAGTCCGTGCCCACGCAGGTGTCGGGGAAGGCCACGCCGTCGCGTGCCTGGATCACCGGCGACATCTTCTCCAGATTGATCTGGTGCATGATGCCGTTGCCGGCGGGGATCACGTCCACGTTCTTGAACGCGGTCTTGGTCCACTCGATGAAGTGGAAACGGTCTTCGTTGCGGCGGTCTTCGATCTCGCGGTTCTTGCGGAAGGCATCCTTGTCGAAACCGGCTGCCTCCACGGCCAGCGAGTGATCGACGATCAGTTGCGTCGGCACCACCGGGTTGACCAGCGCCGGGTCACCGCCTTGTTCGGCGATGGCGTCACGCAGACCGGCGAGGTCGACCAAGGCGGTCTGGCCGAGGATGTCGTGGCACACCACACGCGCGGGATACCAGGGGAAATCCAGATCGCGTTTGCGTTCGATCAACTGCTTCAGCGCATCGGTCAACGCTTCCGGTTCGCAGCGGCGCACCAGTTGTTCGGCCAGCACTTTGGAGGTGTAGGGCAGCTTGGCATAAGCGCCGGGCTGGATGGCTTCGACGGCCGCGCGGGTGTCGAAGTAGTCCAGCTTGGTGCCTGCTAAAGGCTTGCAGTATTGAGTGTTCATGTTTTCCTTCTGACCAAAGTCAAAATCTTTTATTGCCACAGCCCACAGCAATCCGTTCGTCCTGAGTGCCGCGCATAGCGCGGTGTATCGAAGGATGGGCGAAGCCCGCTAGTTTGTGGGTTTCATAGTTCCCCAAGATTGCTACCTTCCTTCGATACGGCTGCGCCTACTCGGGACGAACGGGGGGCGGTTCGTTCAGTTTGGGTGTTAACGCTTTTCTATCGGTACCCATTTCAAGTTCTCCGGCCCGACATAGTTCGCGCTGGGGCGGATGATCTTGCCGTCGGCGCGTTGTTCGATCACGTGTGCGCCCCAGCCGGTGACGCGCGCGATGACGAACAGCGGGGTGAACATTTCGGTCGGCACGCCCATCTGGTTGTACGACACGGCGGAGAACCAGTCGAGGTTGGGGAACATCTTTTTCAGCTCCCACATCACGCTCTCCAGACGGTCGGCGATGTCGTACATCAGCATGTCGCCGTTCTCTTCAGACAGCTGTTTCGCCACGCGCTTGATCACCACGTTGCGCGGGTCGGAGATGGTGTACACCGGATGGCCGAAGCCGATGACGATCTCCTTGCGTGCCACGCGTTCGCGGATGTCGGCCTCGGCTTCATCCGCACTCTGGTAACGACTCTGGATGCGGAACGCTTCTTCGTTCGCGCCGCCGTGCTTGGGCCCGCGCAATGCGCCGATGGCGCCGGTGATGCAGGAATAGATGTCGGAGTTGGTGCCCGCGATGACGCGTGCGGTGAAGGTGGATGCGTTGAACTCATGCTCGGCATACAGGATGAGCGAGGTATGCATCGCGCGCACCCAGGAAGCGGGTGCTGGTTTGCCGTGCAGCAGATGCAGGAAGTGGCCGCCGATGGAATCGTCATCGGTCTCGACTTCGATGCGTTTGCCGTTGTGGCTGAAGTGATACCAGTACACCAGCATGGAGCCGAAGCTCGCCATCAGTCGGTCGAGGATCTGCTTGGTCTGTTCCGGGTCGTGCGTCGGTGATTCCTGTTCCAGCGTACCCAGCACCGAGCAGCCGGTGCGCATCACGTCCATCGGGTGCGCATCCTTGGGCAGCGCTTCCAGTGCCTGCTTCACTGCTTGGGGCAGGCCGCGCAGTTTTTGCAGGCGGGCTTTGTAGGCCTTGAGTTGTGCGGCAGTGGGCAGCGTGCCGTGGATCAGTAGATGCGCGATCTCTTCGAACTCGGCCTGCTCGGCGAAATCGAGGATGTCGTAGCCGCGATAGTGCAGGTCGTTGCCGGTGCGGCCGACGGTGCATACCGCGGTGTTGCCGGCGACGGTGCCGGACAGGGCGACAGACTTCTTGGGTTTGGGCAATGTCGTTTCTTCGCTCATCACATACTCCCTTGCAGTGTGTTTATTCGGCGCCTTTTTCGGCGAACAGGCGGTCGAGTTGTTGCTCGTAGGCGTGATAGCCCAGATAGTCATAAAGCTCCATGCGCGTCTGCATCGTATCGATCACGTTCTTCTGCGTGCCGTCGGCGAGGATGTGCTGGTACACATTCAGTGCCGCCTTACTCATGGCGCGGTAGGCGGAGAGCGGATACAGCACCAGTTGCACGCCCACGCTCGCCAGTTCGGTGGTGGTGAACAGTGGCGTCGCGCCGAACTCGGTGATGTTGGCCAGCACCGGCACTTTCACGGTCTTGGTGAATTCGGCGTATTGCTCCAGCGTGTTCATCGCCTCGGGGAAGATCATGTCGGCACCGGCTTCGACGCAGGCTTGCGCGCGTTCGATGGCGCTCTGCATGCCTTCCACCGCCAGCGCATCGGTGCGCGCCATGATGACGAAGCTGTCATCCACGCGCGCATCCACGGCAGCCTTCACGCGGTCCACCATCTCTTGCTGACTGACGATGGCCTTGTTCGGGCGGTGGCCGCAGCGTTTCTGCATCACCTGGTCTTCGATGTGGAAACCGGCCGCACCTGCTTGCGCGACTTCGCGGGTGGCACGCGCGATGTTGAAAGCACCGCCCCAGCCGGTGTCGATGTCCACCAGCAGCGGCAGGTCGCTGGCGGCAGTGATGCGGCGCGTGTCTTCGCATACATCATGCAGCGTGGTGATGCCGAGGTCGGGGATGCCCAGCGATGAAGCCGCCACGCCGCCGCCGGAAAGGTAGAGCGCTTTGTGGCCGGTCTTCTGCGCGAGGATGCCGCAATAGGCGGTGACGGCGCCGACGACTTGCAGCGGGTGATTGTTTGCGACGGCTTGGCGAAGTTTGTTGCCGGGGCTGGTGGATTTCTGTGTCATCGGTGATCTCCATAAATATGGTCATTCCCGCGCAAGCGGGAATCCAGCGAATAAAACGATTCCGCGCAGCGGACGAACCCCAACTGCATGTTGGATGACGGCAGCACTGGATTCCCGCTTGCGCGGGAATGACAGGGAAGGTGATTCATGCCGCTTCCTCTTTGTCGATCATTTCGCTGATGCTGCGCCATGCGCCCTGGATGTGTCGGCGCATCAGCAGTTCGGCCAGCTCGCCGTCGCGGTTCGCCAGCGCGTTGACGATCTGGCGGTGCTGGTCGAGCGCGGGCAGGGTGCGCTGGGAGAGACGGCTGGTGCGATGGCGGCACATGCGCAGCAACTGGTATTGCTCGCTGCCGAGCAGGTCCATCAGCATCTGGTTGCGGCTGCCGCGTGCGATCTGGTAGTGGAAATCGAGGTCGCCTTCGCTCTGCGCGTACACCTTGCCGCCCTGCTTGGCGATCTGTGCTTCGTGCTTGTCGAGCAGCGCGGCCAACTGGGCGATGTCGTCGTCGCTCATCTGGGTGGCGGCGATGCGGCAGGCCATGCCTTCCAGCGCTTCGCGCACCGCGTACAGGTCGGACAGCGTCTTGCGGTCCAGCACCACCACGCGCACACCGACATTGGGGATGCGCTTCACCAGCCGCATGCCTTCCAGATGGCGCAGTGCTTCGCGCAGCGGGCCGCGCCCCATGCCGAAGCGCTCGGCCAGTTCGGCCTCGTTCAGCTTCTGGCCCTGCGCCAGTTCACCGGTGACGATGCTCTGCGCCAAGCGGTGGGCGGCGAGGTCGGCGAGGGTGCCTTGTTGGGGGGGCGGGATATGCATGGCTAGGCGGATTGTCGACAAAGTGCGGCCATGCTAGCACCAATATCCGGTGTTTGCGCAACAGATTTTTACTTATGTCGACAAAGCGACTATGCAGGACGTGCGGAAATGGCGCCTTGCGGCGCCAGGCGGGACAGGTTCAAGCGGCGAGTTGTGTGGCGAGCTGATCGGCCGATTGTGGGCGATAGAACAGGTAGCCCTGGAAGCATTTGCAGCCTTTGTCGCGCAGCAAGTGGAGTTGCGGTTCTTCTTCCACGCCTTCGGCGATGACGTCCAGCCCCAGTTCGAGCGCCATGGCGATGATGGTGCGCACGATGGCGCGGTCGCTGGCATCTTCGATCAGGTCGCGCACGAAAGACTGGTCGATCTTGAGCTGATCCAGCGGCAGCTTTTTCAGATATTGCAGTGAAGAATAGCCAGTGCCGAAATCGTCCAGCGAGAACTGCACGCCGAACTCGCGCAATGTGCGCATGGTGGTGACGATGTCGGCGGTGCTGTCGAGCAGCATGCTCTCGGTCAGTTCAAGCTTGAGGCCGGTCGGGTCGACACCGCTCGCGCGCACGATCGCCATCACTTGTTCGGCGAAATCAGGCTGACGGAACTGCTTGGCACTCACATTCACCGCGAGCTGCAGGTGGCGCGTCGCCGGCGCATCCTGCCACACCTTGAGCTGTGCGCAGGCAGTCTCCAGCACCCAGCGTCCCAGCGGCACGATGAGGCCGCTCTCTTCGGCGAGCGGGATGAAATTCGCAGGCGAGACCTGGCCGAGCTTGGGGTGGTTCCAGCGGATCAGCGCCTCGGCGCCGCGCGGCTGGCGTTGCTCGTCCACCTGCAACTGGTAATACAGTTCGAACTCGTGGTGCTCCAGTCCGCTGCGCATCTCGTGTTCCAGGGTGGCGCGCGCCGTGATGATCTGTTGCATCTCGGGGTCGAAGAAGCGCAGGGTGTTCTTGCCCGCCTTCTTCGCTTGGTACATGGCGATGTCGGCGTGCTTGAACAGCTCTTCCGGATTGTGCTGATGGTCGTGGAACAGGGTGGCACCGATGCTGGGCGTGTTGTGGTATTCGGTGCCGGCCAGCTGGTAGGGCAGGTTGAGCGCCGCCAGGATCTTCTCGGCTACGCCCTCGGTCTGTTCGGCCGCTTCGATGCGCTCCGCGCTCAGGTCTTCCAGCATCACCACGAATTCGTCGCCGCCCAGACGCGCCACGGTGTCGCCGCTGCGCACGCAGGCTTCCAGGCGCTGTGCGACCTGTTGCAGCAGCAGGTCGCCGTAATCGTGGCCCAGGGTGTCGTTCAGGTTCTTGAAGTTGTCCAGATCGATGAACAACAGGGCGCAGCCACGCTTGTTGCGCAGGGTGCCGGCCCAGCTCTGCTGCACGCGGTCGAGCAGCAGCCGGCGGTTGGGCAGATGCGTCAGCGGGTCGTAGAAGGCCAGGCTGCGCACTTCCTCTTCGGCCTGCTTGCGCGCTGTGATGTCGGCGAAGGAGCCGACGTAGTGGGTGATGTCGCCTTGCAGGTTGCGCACCACGGAGATGGACAGGTGCTCGGGATAGGTCTCGCCGCTCTTGCGGCGGTTCCAGATCTCGCCTTCCCAGGTGCCCTGGGTGCGCAACTGGCGCCACATTTCGCGGTAGAAGTCGGCATCCTGGCGGCCGGTGGCGAGCAGCTTGGGATTGTGGCCGCGCACCTCGTCCAGCGTGTAGCCGGTGATGCGGGTGAAGGCCTTGTTCACGCGCAGGATGCGGTTGTCGGCATCGGTGATGATCATGCCTTCCTGCGATTCGAACGCGGTGGCGGCGATACGCAGGTCGTTGGCAGCGGCTTCCTGTTGCAGCAGCAGGCGGATCTTCTCCAGCGCCACGCCCACCATCTGGCTGGCGGAATCGAGGAAGGCCAGTTCCTCGGCATCCCAGTGGCGCGAGGGCGACAGGTAGTTCAGCGTCAGCAGGTAATAGCCGTCGTCATGGAAGGCGACGGGATACCACAGCAGGCTGCCGATCATCATCTTGCCGTGCAGCAACTCGCCCGAACCGTCGCTGCGCAAGGCCGCCGCCATGTCGTCGCTATGACTGATCAGCGGATGGCGCGTGCGGCGGATCTCATCCGCCCCGGCATAGAAGATGTCGAGCGGATAGCAGGCCTTGGTGGAGACGATCCCGGGCTGAGCCGGGTTCAGCCATTCCGCCATGCCGTCCGCCACATGGCGGGTGAACGAGACGTCGTAGATCAGCGCACGGTCGCAATCCAGCGTGTCGCCGATGTGCTGGGCCACGCCTTCCAGCAGCGCGGCGGGCGTGTTGTGTTCCACCACCACGCGGGCGATCTCGTTCAGTGCGCGCGCGAAGACGAGCTGCCGTTGCAGGCGGCGTTCCGCATGCACACGTTCGGTGACGTCTTCCAGCAATGCCATGCGTGCCGGCTGTCCGCGATATTCCATCGGCATGGCGTTGATCAGCACTTCGATCAGTTCGCCGTTCTTCTTGTAGTGTTGCGTGAGGGTGCGCACCTTGCGGCCGACCGTGTTGTTCAGTGCCTGGTCGAGCCGGGGCACGTCCTCCGCCGGGCGGATGTCGCGCAAGGTGAGCCGTGCGAACTCTTCGCGCGAGTAGCCGTAATGTTCCACCGCGCTGTCGTTCACTTCCAGGAAACGCAACGTCCTCTCGTCGAACACCCACATCGGCAGCGGATTGTTCTCGAACAGGAAGTGGTAGCGCTGCTCGCTGTCGCGCAGGCGGAACTCGTCCTGCGCATGCTCGCGCCAGGCATCGATGCGGTATTTCACCAGCATGATGAGTGCTACACCCAGCGCGGCGGCCAGCAGGAATACCTGCAGGCGTTCGGCCGTGCGGTGAGCCAGCGAGGGGTTGGATTGCAGCTCGTTGAGTTGCAGCTCGCCGTTCGGCGAGGCGCTGTGCAGCCATTGCAGCGGGGTGGCGCTGTCGCCCAGCCGATACAGCGTGGTGCCGGCCACCTTGTCGCTCACGCTGAGTGGCAGCGGCGGGATCTCGTCGCGCTGATAGCGGTTCAGGCGCACGCTCGGCGGCAGCGCCATGACGTCGGAACCGGGCAGGTGGTGCATCTCCAGCGCATGGTCGGTCGCCAGGATCACCACGCCGTGATGGTCGCTGATCAGCGTGCCGGGCGAAGCGATCCAGTTGGTCAGGGCCGGCAGGTTCACCTTGAGCACCGCCACGCCCAGCAGTCGTCCGTCCTGAGACACGGGGGCGCTGAAGTACAGCCCGGGGATGCCGGTCTTCTTGCCGACCGCGAACTGGTAACCCGGCTTGCCTTGTGCCGCACTGCGGAAATATTCGCGCTCGGCATAACGCGTGCCGACGAAGCTGTCTGCTGCATCCCAGTTGCTGGAGGCGATGCACAGGCCGTTGTGGTCGAGCAGGAAAGCTTCCGACACGTTCATGATCGACACGGCGAGCTTCAGTTGGCGGTTCGCGTTGGCAAGCAGGGCGCGACGACCGGGCTGTTGCAGCGGTGCGCCGATCTCCGGTTCCTTGGCCAGCAGCGCGGGCAGGCTGTGCAGATGGGCCAGGGTCTGCGCGACTTCACTTTGCAGCTGGGCGTGCTGTTGGCGTGCTTCATCCGTGCGCAGGGCGAGCAGATTGGCGGAGCGAGAGTCCATCACCCAGGTCGTGCCGATCCAGCACACCAGCAGCCAGATCACGATGGCGATGGCAGGCGAAAACCCTTTGCGGGCGGCGAGCGCTAACGGCGATTCCAAACTCTCTCTCCTGGGCGACCGAGGTCGTTGTCATGGACCACCGGACAGGTCGCGCCCGCCGAAGCAGGAACGACGACCTATCCAGTGCATCCTTATGTGTTTTTTATGTTGCGGGCGCCATTCTACCTGCTGGCGCAGCGGGAGCCGGTCGAATAGTCAGGCGCGGCGGTAGGTTACGAAATGGAAATCCAGCGGTTGCGGGGTTGCTTGCTGGCGTACATCACGCGCCACCTCGCGCCATTGCGTCTGGTCGAAGGCCGGGAAGTGGGCGTCACCGTCCACGTCCTGCTGGATCTCGGTGATGTACATCGTATCGACCCGTGGCAGTGCCTGCGCATACAGCTCGGCACCGCCGACGATGAATATCTCGGAGTCACCGGCACAGGCCTTGATGGCATCCTCCATCGAATGCGCCATTAAACAACCTTCGATCTTCAGATTCCGGTCGCGCGTCACCACCACCGTGGTGCGCCCCGGCAAGGGTTTGCCGATGGAATCGAAGGTCTTGCGCCCCATGATCATGTGATGCCCCATGGTCAGCGCCTTGAAGTGCTTGAGGTCTTCGGGGCAGCGCCAGGGCAGCGTGTTGTTCACGCCGATGGTGCGGTTCTGCGCCATGGCGACAATTAACGACAGCTTGCTCATACCGCGACCGGGGCTTTGATGGCGGGATGCGGGTTGTAGCCTTCGAGCGTGAAGTCTTCGAACTTGAAGCTGAAGATGTCCTTCACCTCCGGGTTGATCTTCATGGTCGGCAGCGGGCGCGGTTCGCGCGACAGTTGCAGCGCGGTCTGCTCCATGTGGTTGGAATACAGGTGCGCGTCGCCGAAGGTGTGCACGAAGTCGCCGCACTTCAGCCCGCACACCTGCGCCATCATCATGGTCAGCAGCGCATACGAGGCGATGTTGAACGGCACGCCGAGGAAGATGTCGGCACTGCGCTGGTAGAGCTGGCAGGACAACTTGCCGTCCGCCACGTAGAACTGGAAGAAGGCATGGCAGGGGGCGAGCGCCATCTTGTCCAGCTCGCCCACGTTCCAGGCGGAGACGATGATGCGGCGTGAGTCCGGGTTGTTCTTGATCTGGTCGACGGCGATCTTGATCTGGTCGATCACGCGCCCGTCGATGGTCACCCACGAACGCCACTGCTTGCCGTACACCGGCCCCAGCTCGCCCTGCTCGTTGGCCCACTCGTCCCAGATGGAAACGCCGTTGTCCTTGAGGTATTTGATGTTGGTGCTGCCCTGCAAGAACCACAGCAGTTCATGGATGATGGACTTCAGATGGCACTTCTTGGTGGTGACCAGCGGAAAACCTTGGGCAAGGTCGAAACGCATCTGGTAGCCGAACACGCTGGTGGTGCCGGTGCCGGTGCGGTCGGATTTCTTGGTGCCGTGCTCCAGCACGTGCTGCATCAGGTCGAGGTATTGGCGCATGGAAGACTCGTTGTGTTGCGGCGCCGGGCGGCGCCTTGCAGGGGCGTAATGCTAGCACAGCGCGGGGGCGTCCTTTTTCAGAACGTCGGCGTGTCGGGATGCGAGTCGTCGTGCTGCAAGTCCAGGCACAGGACGCGCGGCTGCTGCGGATCGCCGAAGCTGATGGACAGGGTGACGCACAGTGCGCCGCTGGAGGCGGACAGGTAGGGGCGGGTGGCTTGTACGGTGCCGTGCTGTTGCAGCGCGCGCCGCCAGTAGGAGCGGCGCAGCCAGAGCGCGTCGCTGGCATGTTCCAGCGGCTGGAAACGACGGTCGACCACGCGCGTGTCGTCGGCCAGACGGCTGTCGCCGATCTGGCGGCCGGCATGGTCGATGAGGTAGCAGCGCTCGGCATGGGGCAGTTGCAACAAGCGGCTGACGGTCGGTCCGTCGAGACGGTTGTTGCTGGCGACCTCGGCGACGGCTGCCTGCATGGCCTGGTCATGGCGTTCGTCGTGGGAGACCGGCGCGCGATGCGTGCGGTAGTGTGCGAACAGGGGGTGGATGCGCTCGCGCGTTTCTTCCAGTGGGGAGAGTTGCGCCGCCGGGCGCGCGAAGTAATAGCCTTGGGCGAGATCGGCATCGCTCTCCATGGCGAGCATGGCTTCGTATTCATCCTCGATGCCTTCGATGAGCACCAGACAGCCGGCTTCGTGCAGTAGTTTCACCAGGCGCGGCAAGACGCGGCGTGCCGTGGCGTCCTGCCGTGCGAAGGTGAGCGTGGAGCGGTCGAGTTTGACGATGTGCGGCTTGATCTGCCAGATGCGGCCGAAGTTGGAATGGCCGATGCCGAAGTCGTCCAGCGCGACCAGGCAGCCGCGGGCGCGATAGAACTCGGCCGCGGCAGCGAGCTGCTGGTCGTCGAGCAGACCGTCTTCGAGGATCTCGATGACCACGCGTTCCGGCGGCAGTCCGCTGCTGGCGAGCAGTTCTTCGAAGAAGCGGCCATAGTGGCGGCCGCGTACGCTGACGATGGGATGCACATTGAGGAACAGCCAGCTGTCCTGTCCGCCCTGGCGTACGAAGTTGTGTACATGCAAGGCGCGGCACAGGCGGTCGAGATGCACCAGTTCGGCTTCGGTGGTGGCGTTGACGAACAGTTCCGGCGGCGGCACGGCCTGGCCGGCGGCGTCGGTCACGCGTACCAGCGCTTCATAGCCTACGCTGCGGCAGTGCGCCAGGCTGACGATGGGCTGGAAGGCACTGCGCAGCGTGTGTCCGCGATGGCTGGTACTGAGGCCGTTGCCGTCTGCTTGTAACTGGAACTCGATGAACTGGCTTTCGCGGGTGGGGCTCATGTCGGTGACTCAGTGCGGGCTGACCTGGAACTGGTCGGCCAGGGTCTTGATGCGGCCGGCCGTCTGGCGGGCCTGGCGTGCGCTGAAGTTGAGCTCACCCAGGGCATGACGCATGGTCTCGGTGACCTGGGCGATGCCTTGCGCGCGCTGGCCGTAGCGTTGCGTGCTGTGCGAGATGTCCTGGATGATGGCGAACATGCGTTCCAGGATCTGCTGCATGCCGGACTTGTCGGAGGCGGCCTGTTCGGCCATGCGCAGGCTCTCTTCCATGTCGCGCATGCCGGATTCCATGATGCCGACCGCTTCCCGCGCCTGGGTCTGCACGGCGGCGATCATGCGGCCGATCTCTTGCGTGGCTTGTGCGGTGCGTTCGGATAGTTTGCGTACCTCGTCGGCGACCACGGAGAAGCCGCGTCCTGCTTCACCGGCGCGTGCTGCCTCGATGGCGGCGTTGAGCGCGAGCAGGTTGGTCTGGTCGGCGATCTCGTTGATGACGGTGACGATCTGGCCGATGCGCGTAGTGCTGTCGCTGAGCGAGCGGATGGTGAGCGAGGAAGAGTCGATGGTGGTGCGGATGTCCTGCGTGCGGCCGGAGACCAGTTCGAATTGCGCCTGTGCTTCGTCTACCGCCTGTTGCATGGCGTCGCGGATCTCGTCGGCGGTGCGACTGGCGGTATCGATGTCGGAGAGTTGCTGGCGCAACGACTCCGTGATGTCGTTGATCGCTTCCAGCACACGCATGGAGGCATCGGTGGCCTCATGGTTCTTGCCGGCCATCTGGTGCTGGATGCCATCCATCTCGGAGATGCCGCCGATGACGCGGCTCACCGTGCCGTCCAGCGTGTCGATGAAGCTGTTGACCCACATGCCGAGCATGGCCGGCTCATCCATGGTGGCGGTGTCGCGTTCGATGCGTTGTGCCAGGTTGCCGCCGCCTTCCGCGATGTTGTGGATCATGCCGCCCATGGTGCGGATGCGTTGTGCCACCGGCTGCGTGCCGAGGCGATAGAACAGTACGGCGCCCAGCGCCAGCAGGCCGAGGTTGACCGCCTCGGTGGTCACCGTGCCCAGGTGCAGGCCGTGCCCGAGCAGCAGGCTGGCCAGCCAGGTGGTGATGACCACGCCGAGATAGACGCGCATCAGGCGGAAGTTGATGGAGCGGAAGCGGTACACCTCTTCCAGGTCGGCCTCGCACATCATGCCCCAGGTGTCGGGCGAGCCGGGCAACTGGAAGGTGACGCCCTTGCCCACCACCGGGATGTGGCGATAGTCGGCATAACCGGGGTAGGTGACGAACAGGTTCTGGCCGTGGGCGATGGTCTCGCGCACGCCGGGGTGCAGTTCGCCGGTGGCCGGGTCGGTGAACATCAGTTCGAGTTCGGTGTGCTTCTGCACGCGCACCGTACCGTAAGCGGTGCGCACGCCGCGCTTCAGGTTGTCGCCCAGACTGAAGGTGTCATCCTCGAAGCGTGAGCGTGACAACGCGGTGCCCGGCTTGATCTGGCGCTCGAAGGTGGGCTGCACCATGAACAGGTAGTTGTCGCCGGAGTCCGGATAGATGTGTCCGGCCTCGCGCTGGATCAGGTCGCCCACCACGTCGTTGGGCACGCGGCCGCACAGGCAGCCGCTGGTGCCGTCCGCCAGTCGCAGCGGCAGGTAGAACATCAGCGTCACGCCATCATGGAAGCGCGAGCTGGAGGGGCCGATGCGTTCGGTCATGGGGTCGACATAGGGGCCGTGCAGGAAACGCTGTTGTCGTCCGCGTTCCACTGCGCGCGGCGCCAGGTCGGCCTGCCCGATGTGCGGCGCGTGGGTGGAGGCCAGCACCTTGCCCGCGGCGTCGATGACGAACAGTTCGGAGAAGTCCTGGCGCGCGGCTTTGTTCAGGCTCGCTTGCAGGCATACCGAGCTGTGCGTCAGCTCATCACCGAGATGCTCCAGTTGAGCCCATTGTTGGTGCGCCCAGCTGCGCAGGATGTTCACGCGATTGGCGGCGATGCCTTCGAAGGTCTGCTCCAGCAGCCCATGACGATGGCGATTGAGGAAACAGGCCCAGCGCATCGATATTTTGCCGGTCTTTCCCAGCCAGGGCAGCCAGCGGCGTTCCGCAGGGCTTAAGCGCATCTCCAGACTCTTTAACATCGCGACCTCGATCTTGCAGTTATGGTGGCGAGGCAAGTGCAAATTGCATGCCATCATCCGCAAGCGCTTGGTTGACGGGGATGTGCATCGCGACGGTGCCTGGATATGCACCATTCTGGTGTGCATGCACGAGAAGCGTGCGCAGCGGGAGGCTGTGTGAATCTCCGTATAATCGCCACTCTTCCATGAACCGAAAGATGTGACGATGCTGGCTCAACTGACTTTTTCCCGTTCCTCGCTCACGGCTGCACACCAACTGGTGTTGCTGCCACCCGGCAAAAGCTTGCCCAAGGATGTCGCCCATGGTGATTTGCTGGCAGCGGTGTTGAAACGCCGTGCCATGAAAGCGGAAGAGCTGGCGAAAGCGCCGGTCGCCGCCAACGCTGCCGATGGCCGGTTGGTGGTGTGGGCGATGGTGGACGACAAGAAGGATGCGTATGCGCAGCAGGTGCTGGTACGCAAGGCGCTGCAATTGTTGCTGGAGGAGCAGCCGCTGGTGTTGGGCATCGCGGTGTCGGGCGCCGTGGCACAGCGCGCAGCGGAACTGGCGGTGTATGGCGCGTGGGTGAACAGTGCACTGTTGCCGGTGCATAAGAAGAAGGACGAACGCAAGGCGTTGCAGAAGATCGTGCTGGCCGGCAGCGTGGAGCGCAAACCGTTCGATGCACTGCGTGCCCAGGCCGAGGGCAATCTGCTGTGCCGCGAGCTGACCATCCTGCCGCCGAACCAGTTGACGCCGGGAATCTATCGCCAGCGTGTGAAGAAGCTGGCCACGGCGAACAAGTGGAAATACCAGGAGTTCGACATGAAGCAGCTGCGCGCGATGGGGGCGGGGGCCTTCGTGGCGGTGGGGCAGGGCAGCGATCCGGAGGACGCGGCCATCGTGCACCTTACTTACAAGCACCCGAAGGCGAAGCAGACCGTGGCGCTGGTGGGCAAGGGCATCTGCTTCGATACCGGCGGCCACAATCTCAAGCCCTCGCGCTACATGCACAACATGCACGAGGACATGAACGGCTCGGCCGTTGCGTTGGGCATCCTGCTCGCTGCGACGCAGCAGAAGCTGGCGGTGAACATCGACTGCTGGCTGGCCATCGCGCAGAACCACATCAGCCCCAAGGCCTACAAGCAGAACGACATCGTGAAGGCGCTCAACGGCACGCACATCGAGATCATCCACACCGACGCCGAGGGGCGCATGGTGCTGGCCGATACGCTGACGCTGGCCTCGCGCGCCAAACCCGACCTGATGATCGACTTCGCCACGCTCACCGGCAGTATGGCGACCGCGCTGGGTGCGCGCTATTCCGGCGTGTTCGCCACCAGCGACGAACTGGCGCAACGCGCGGTGCACACCGGCAAGCAGACCGGCGAGCGCCTGTGCGCCTTTCCGCAGGACGAGGACTACGAAGCCGAGCTGGATTCCAAGGTGGCTGACATCAAACAGTGCACGCTGGCGGGCGAGGCCGACCACATTTTGGCGACGCGCTTCCTCAAGCGCTTCGTCGAGCACGACACGCCGTGGTTGCACGTGGACCTGTCGTCCTGCCGTTGCGAAGGCGGACTGGGCATCGTCGCTGCTGACGTGAATGGTTTCGGTGTGGCGTGGGGCGTGGCGATGCTGCAAGGAACAGCCTGATGCGCTGGCTGCTGTGGATGCTGGTGTTGATGTTGAGCGCCTGCGGCGAGACGGAACGCTTCCCGCTGCTGCCGCCGGGCACGGTGGTGCTGGCACTGGGCGACAGCTTGACTGCGGGTGCCGGCGTCGCCACCGAGCAGGCCTGGCCTGCGCTGCTGGCCAGGCGCACCGGCTGGCAGGTGATCAACGGTGGCGTGAACGGCGATACCAGCGCGCAAGGCTTGCAACGCCTGCCGGACCTGCTCGACGAGTTCCATCCGGCACTGGTGCTGGTCACCCTGGGCGGCAACGACATGCTGCGCCACCTGCCGGTGAGCGAGACGGAACAGAACCTCACCCGGGCGATCGTGAAGTGCAAGATCGACAATGCCGGCGTGGTGTTGCTGGCGACGCCGCAACCCAGCCTGGCGGGCGCGGTGCTGCGCAACCTGTCGGCACCCGACTTCTATCGCCAGGTCGCTGCCGCACAAGCGGTGCCGTTGATCGAAGATGTCATCCCCGATGTGCTGTCGGATCCCACGCTCAAGGGCGACCAGGTGCATCCGAATGCGCAAGGTCATGCGCTGATCGCCGAGCGGGTCTATGCCGCACTGCGCGATCTGGGCTATGCGCAGCCGTAAAGATATATAGGCCGTTTTTCCGGTTGCCCATCTGGTGTGCGCCTTGTTACAGTTGCTTGCCGTCGTAGGCGGTGATGATTAGTTAAATTCTATGAAAGGTTAGGACATGAAGCTGCTCTCTAAGTTGTTGGCGGGTCTGGGTGTGATGGTGACATTGGCTGCGCCGATGTCGGCCAAGGCGGATGTGAATCCTTGGGTGGATTGCGGTATCGGCGCCATGATCTTCCCGGGTACGCCGGTCGGTGCGGTGATCTCCAACGTGATCTGGGACCTGGGTACCACGGCCGTCACTTCTGCCGGTCTGTCCAAGAACACCTGCGAGGGCAAGCGTGTGAAGATGGCGATGTACATCGGCACCACCTACGCCAACCTGGAAGAAGAGACCGTGCAAGGTGATGGCCAGCACGTGCGTGCGATGCTGAACCTGGCGAGCTGCGATCAGTCCGCGCAAGACCGCATCCTGAGCTCGGTGCGTGCCGATTTCGCCCAGGCTTTGCAGAGTGCCGGCTATCAGCAGAAGGATGCGCTGACCAAGGCTCAGGACTACTACGCCATGGTGCAAGCCAAGCTGACCCGCGAGTTCGCGACCCAGTGCCAGGCGCTGTGATCCGCTGAATCTTGCAGCAACAGAGAGGGCCTGTTGAGTCGATCAACAGGCTCTTTTGTTTGATGCCTCGTTTACTTTCATTATTTTTCGTACTGGGTTGTCTCATCCAGCCTGTGGCCTGGGCGGAGGAGGAGGCGGCCTATTTGCGGCTGTCGCAGCAAGCGCACGCGTTGCAGCTGGCCCAGGATCCGTATTGGCACAAGCTGTTGCACTATCGCGCCGCCCCCCTGTCGGGACAGGTGCGCAGCGATATCGTGTCCCCGGAATTCTTTCTGTCGCCAGCGGGCATGCAAGATCCTGCGGCAGAATTCGATGCGACCTTGCGTGCCATGCTGGCGCCGCCAGGCGTCGATCCGGATGCGCATGCGCAATGCCGTTTCGTGGCGCGTTACCAATGGCTGCGCGAACGTCTGGATGGGCAGGGCATCGCCTTGCAGGAAGTGCGCTGCCCACGTTATGAGGCGTGGTCGGCACATGGCGGGATCACCTCGCTCAGCGTGATCTTCGCGACCGGTTATTTCAGCAATCCGGCTTCGTATTACGGCCATCTGTTGTTGCGTTTCGATAGCGGAGACCGCCAGGCGGATGCCGGCCTGCTCGACCAGACCCTGAATTTCGGCGCCATCGTGCCGGAAGGCGAACCGGGTTTGCTGTATGTGGCCAAGGGCATCTTCGGCGGTTATGAGGCGGCGTTCTCCAGTGTGCAGTTCTATCGCCACAACCATTCCTATGCCGAGGATGAGTTGCGCGACATGTGGGCCTACCAGCTGGAACTGACGCCGGACGAGGTCCGGCGTATCGCGGCGCATGGCTGGGAGCTGCTGCACGCGCGTTTCGATTACTACTTCGCCAAGGAGAATTGCGCCTATCGCATGGCGGAGTTGCTGGGGCTGGTGGTGGACGATCCCTTGTTGTACTCAGACTTGCCTTGGTCGGCACCGGGGACGGTGTTCGATCGCCTGATGGAGGTGCAGCGCGATGGGCGGCCGTTGGTGCGTCAGGTCTCGCTCATCCCGTCGCGCCTGCATCGTTTCCATGCCCGTTACCGCCAGCTGGACGAGGTGCAACGTCTGGTCTTGCAGGATTGGGTGGATCATCCGGGTACGTTCGAGATGCCGGCATACGCGGCTTTGGATGCCGGCGGCCGAACCGGCGTAGTGGATGCCTTGCTCGAGTATGCCGAGTTCCGTCGAGTGCGCGATGCGGCCGATCCTTTTGCGGCACAAGCCCGGCGCGCCCTGTTGCTGGAACGCATGCGCCTGCCGCCGCGCATGGCGCCCGCCGCTCCGCAGTCCGGCGCTGACAGCGCGCCGCCGCATGTCGGGCCGCGTCCCAACCTGGTGCGATTCGGTGTGCTGGACAACCGCACGCTGGGGCAGGGCGTCTCGCTGGAGTTGCGTCCCGCCTATTTCGATCGCCTTTCCCTCGATGACGGACGCATCGCGCATGCCACATTGAGCATGTTCGATGCGGAACTGGTGCGCTTCGGGCTGACCTTGCGGCTGCGCCGGCTGGATGTGGTGGCGCTGGAGCACATGAACCTGTCCGAGACGCCGTTGCCGGGCGACGGCGGTGTGGCCTGGCGGTTGCGCTTCGGTCTGGATAGCCACGATCTTGCGTGTCTGGATTGCCTGGTGGGGCAAGTCACCGGCGGCCTCGGTCGTGCCATGTCACTGACCGGAGGCAGTGTCGCATACGTGATGGCCGATGCCTTTACGCAGACGCCGTATGCCGGGTCGGGCAACCTGGGCGTGGCGTTCAATGCGGGCATGATCGTCGCGCCTGCACCGGCATGGAAAAGCAGCCTGGAGATCGGGCAACGCCGTTATCTGGACGGTGCCTGCGGGCATCTGCCGACCGTACGTTGGGAGAACCGTTTCGGCGATAGCCGCGATTTCGATGTGCGGCTCAACTACGAGAAGCGCAACGCGGCGCAGTGGCAGCTGGCTGCCTCATGGTATTGGTGATGGGTTGAAGCAAAACGGCCGAACGCAGGTTCGGCCGTTTGCGGTACAGGCAGGCTGCTCAGAACTTGTAATTCGCTCCCAGCGTCAGGCCGCCGAAGGAGTCCAGCGAACCCGAGACATCGAGTTCCCGGCTGACGACATATTTCGCGCCCAGGCTGTAGCTCAGGTCGATGGCACTGGATGAGGCCTTGATGGTGGTGCCCAGCGTCTGGGTGACCGCCTCCGACGAGGTGCGTTCCAGGCCGAGACCGACAAAAGGTTGCAGCTTGGGATTCTTGATTTCCAGCTCTTTGTTCAGGTTGTAGTTGGCGGTGAAACCGAGCGCCGAGGAGTTGGCGCTGACGCCGAAGTAGGTTTGCGAGGCGCTCTTGTAGTAAGCCACGATGCTGACCGGTTTGCGCTCGACCATGGAGGAGATGTCGTATTCCCCCCGGAAGCCGATCACCCCGTTATGGTCCAAGCCGTAAGTGATGCCGGCCGCGGTGAAGCCATCCGCCAGGCAGGCTGTCGAAGAGAGCAGGGGCAATGCCAACGCTGCCGCCAAGACCAGTTTGTTTCCGCTCATGTTTGTTTTTCCTTTTGAAGTTCGAAGAACGATCCGCATGCAAGACCCGATTGCAGCCTGCGAGGCAGGATTCTAGGTAAAGGCAATGGGATGGAGATGGTCATGGGCGCGAACGGCTGCCCGGCGGCAGACGAACGGTCGCACGCAGTCATTCGAGCAGGAGCGCGATGAACAGGTAGCGCGCGAACTTGCCCAGTGCCATGAACAGCGCCGCCTGCCAGGGATTCAAACGCAGCCAGCCAGCCGCCAGGCATAACGCATCGCCGATCACCGGTGCCCAGGCGAGCAACAGGGCGGGTGGGCCGTACTGGCGCACCTTCTCCACATGCTTCAATTGCTGCGTCATCGGCAGCAGCCAGCCCATGCCGAAGCTCACCATACCGCCCAGCGTATTGCCGAGTGTGCCCAACAGCACTGCCGGCCAGAACAGTTCGGGGTGCAATTGGAGCACGCCGATCAGCACCACCTCGGAGCTGATCGGCAGCAGGGTCGCCGCCACGAAGGCGGCGAAGAATACCCCCCACAGGCTGAGGTCGCTGTTCAGCCCCTGGGCGAGCGCGTCCAATTAATGCGACTTCTTCTTCGGCGGCATCAGGTCGGTGATGGTGCCTTCCGCCATCTCGGCCGCGAAGTTGAAGGTCTCCGACAGGGTCGGGTGCGGGTGGATGGTGAGGCCGATGTCTTCCATGTCCGCCCCCATCTCCAGCGCCAGCACCCCTTCGGCGATGAGTTCGCCGGCGTTGGTGCCGACGATGCCCGCGCCGAGGATGCGGCGGCTCTTCGGATCGAGCAGCACCTTGGTGGAGCCTTCCTCGCGTGCGATGGACAGTGCACGGCCGGAAGCGGCCCACGGGAATACGCCCTTCTCGTATTCGATGCCTTGCGCCTTGGCTTGCGTCTCGGTGAGGCCCATCCAGGCCACTTCCGGGTCGGTGTAGGCAACGGACGGGATGGTCAGCGGCTCGAAGAAGGCCTTGTGTCCGGCGATGTTCTCGGCCGCGACCTTGCCCTCGTGCACCGCCTTGTGCGCCAGCATCGGGTCGCCGACGATGTCGCCGATGGCAAAGATGTGCGGCACGTTGGTGCGCATCTGCTTGTCGACCGGGATGAAGCCGCGCTCGTTGACGATGAGGCCGGCTTTCTCGGCGTCGATCATCTTGCCGTTCGGGCGGCGGCCCACGGCCATCAGCACCTTGTCGTACAACTGCGGTTCGGCCGGCGCCTGTTCGCCCTCGAAGGTGACCAGCAGGCCTTTCTTCTGCGCCTCGATCTTGGTGACCTTGGTCTTCAGCATGATGGCTTCGTAACGCTTGGCGATGCGGTTGTGCAGCGGCTTCACCATGTCCTTGTCCGCGCCGGGCATCAGTTGATCCATCAGTTCGACCACAGAGATCTTCGCACCCAGTGCGTCATACACCGTCGCCATCTCCAGGCCGATGATGCCGCCGCCGATGACCAGCATGCGCTTGGGCACGTCTTTCAGTGCCAGTGCGCCGGTGGAGTCGATGATGCGCTCGTCCTCATACGGGAAGCCGGGGATGCGCGCCACGCTGGAGCCGGCCGCGACGATGCAGTTGTCGAAGGTGACGACCTTCTTGCCTTCGGCTGTTTCCACTTCCAGGCTGTTGGGAGAGGTGAACTTCGCCACGCCGCGCACCACTTGCACCTTGCGCTGTTTCGCCAGACCGGCGAGGCCGCCGGTGAGCTTGCCGATGACGCTCTCTTTCCAGCTGCGGATCTGGTCGATGTCGATCTTCGGCTTGCCGAAGGTCACGCCGTGATGGCTGACCTCCTCGGCTTCGTTGATCACCTTGGATACGTGCAGCAGTGCCTTGGACGGGATGCAGCCCACGTTGAGGCAGACGCCGCCCAGCGTGGCGTGCTTTTCGATCAGGATGACCTGCTTGCCGAGATCGGCCGCACGGAACGCAGCGGTGTAGCCGCCGGGGCCGGCGCCCAGCACCACCACTTGCGCGTGCAGGTCGCCTTGGGTGACGGCTGCCGCGGCTGTCGGCGCAGTTTGCGGTGCAGCAGCAGGTGCTGCGGCTTGGGGTGCGGGTGCCGCCTTGGCCGGTGCCGGGGCTGCCGCGCTGCTTTCCAGCATCAGGATGAGCGAACCTTCGCTGACCTTGTCACCGACCTTGACCATCACCTCCTTCACCACGCCAGCGGCGGGAGAGGGGACGTCCATGGTCGCTTTGTCGGTCTCCAGCGTGATCAGTGTCTGCTCTTGTTCCACGCTGTCACCTGCCTTGACGCCGATCTCGATGATGGCGACGTCCTTGAAACCGCCGATGTCGGGTACCTTGATCTCGATAGTGCTCATGATGTTCTCTTTCTTTTTAGATGCGGATTTGCCCGTTGCCGAGCACGATGTATTTCTGCGAGGTCAGCCCTTCCAGTCCGACCGGGCCGCGTGCGTGGATCTTGTCGGTGGAGATGCCGATCTCTGCGCCCAGGCCGTATTCGAAACCGTCGGCGAAACGTGTGGAGGCGTTCACCATCACGCTGGCGGAATCCACCTCGCGCAGGAAACGCATCGCCTTGCTGTAGTTCTCGGTGACGATGCTGTCGGTATGTTGTGAGCTGTAGGTGTTGATGTGGTCGATCGCCTCATCGACGTTGGCGACCACGCGCACGCTCAGGATCGGGGCCAGATATTCGGTGTGCCAATCCTCTTCGGTGGCAGCCGTCATCTGCGCGACGAGTCGGCGTGCGGCTTCATCGCCACGCAGTTCCACGCCCTTCTTCAGATAGATGGTGCTCAATTCGGGCAATACCTGGGTGGCAATGCTGGCATTGACCAGCAAGGTCTCCATCGCATTGCACACGCCATAGCGATGGGTCTTGGCGTTGTCGGCGATCTTGATGGCCTTGGCGACATCGGCCTCGTCGTCGATATACACATGGCAGATGCCGTCCAGATGTTTGATGACCGGTACTTTGGCCTCGTTGGAGATGCGCTCGATCAGGCCCTTGCCACCGCGCGGCACGATCACATCCACATATTGCTTCATGGTGATGAGCTCGCCTACGGCGGCGCGGTCGGTGGTATTCACCACCTGGACGGCAGTCTCCGGCAAACCTGCCTCTTTCAGCCCTTGATGCACGCAGGCGGCGATGGCGCGATTGGAATGGATGGCTTCGGAACCGCCGCGCAGGATGCAGGCGTTGCCGGATTTCAGGCACAGACCGGCCGCATCGGCCGTCACGTTGGGGCGCGATTCGTAGATGATGCCGATGACGCCCAGCGGCACGCGCATCTTGCCCACCTGGATGCCGGACGGGCGGAACTTCAAGTCGCTGATCTCGCCGATGGGGTCAGGCAGTGCGGCGATCTGGCGCAGACCTTCGGCCATGCCCTTGATGGTCTTCTCGGTGAGCGTGAGGCGATCCACCGAGGCGGGGTCGAGGTCGCGTAACTTTGCGGCAACCACATCGACGTTATTGGCCTCAAGAATCTTTGCGCTGTTCAGCAGGATGGCCGTGGCGATGTTCTCCAGCGCATGGTTCTTGGCATTGGTATCGGCCATGGCCATCACGCGTGAGGCTGCGCGGGCAGCTTGGCCCACGCCGGTCATGTATTGCTTGATGTCTTCCATGATGGTCCCGGGATTGCGAGTGGCGCGCATTTTAGCATTGCGCATGCGCTAGAATGCGCGCCTCATCTCTGAAGAAGCTCCGCATGTCCGATATCCTCAACAAGATACTCGCGGTCAAGGCGCAGGAAGTCGCCGCCGCCCTTTCCCGTCAACCGTTGCCTGCGATGCGGGCTGCAGCCGAGCAGGCTGCCCCGGTGCGCGATTTTGTGGGTGCATTGCGCGCCAAGATCGCGGCAGGACAGGCGGCCGTGATCGCCGAGATCAAGAAAGCCAGTCCCAGCAAAGGCGTGATCCGCGCGGATTTCCGTCCCGCCGAGATCGCGGTCAGTTACGCGCAGCATGGTGCAGCTTGTTTGTCGGTGTTGACTGACGAACAGTTCTTTCAGGGCAGCGCGGAATATCTGAAGCAGGCGCGCGCCGCGTGCGACCTGCCGGTGCTGCGCAAGGATTTCATCGTCAGCGAATATCAGATCTACCAGGCGCGCGCCATGGGTGCGGATGCCATCCTGCTGATCGCTTCCGCGCTGACCTTGGGGCAGATGAAGAGCTTCGAGGCGTTGGCGCACAAGCTGGGCATGGCGGTATTGGTCGAGGTGCACGACGGCAAGGAGCTGGAAATCGCCCTGCAACTGGAGACGCCGCTCATCGGCATCAACAACCGCAACCTGCGTACCTTCGAGGTTACGCTGCAGACCACCTTGGGCTTGCTGGAGCAGATCCCGTCAGACCGTATCGTGGTGACTGAGAGCGGCATCCTCGCCGCGCAGGATGTGCAGCTCATGCGCCAGCATCAGGTGCATGCATTCCTGGTTGGCGAAGCATTCATGCGTGCCGCCGATCCGGGGCGTGAACTGGCGCAGGTGTTCGCATAGTCTGAAGCCCTCTGTTGTAATTCGGCAACAAAATAACCATTTTTGATGCAGGTCAATTTGCGATGCGGGAACTGGGGCAGAATCCGCCCCGGCCCGCTGCTCTGGGGCTGGCAGTCAGAAGTCTGGGCGATGTTGCGGATTTATTGCATCGTAAGCACCCCGTAAGGAAGCAATAGTACGGTGCGCGCCAGACGAATGTGGTAGCTGACCGTCGTCTTAATGGCAACCAACCTAATAACTAGAGGAGTTCCACATGCAAAAGAAAATCATCGCACTGGCTGTTGCTGCTGCTTTCTCCGCTCCGGCATTCGCTGCCGATGTCTCCGTGTACGGTATCGTTGATGCAGCGATCACCAACACTTCCAAGACTGGCATGAAGAGCCAAATGAACCTGACCTCCGGTGGTCTGTCCACTTCCCGTCTGGGTGTCAAGGCGACCGAAGGCTTGGACAATGGCTGGACCGCTATCGCTCTGCTGGAATACAAGCTGGATGTGGCTGATGCTACTTCTACCTTGGCTTCCCCTCGTCAAAAGATGCTGGCCGTGGCCGGTGACTTCGGTACGGTTGCTGCCGGTTATCTGCAAACCACTGGCTATGACTTCTCCGGCAAGTACCAGCCGTTCGCCGGTTCTGCCGTGGATCCGTACACTTCCGCCAACCCGACTGCGTTCATCACCACCGCCTCGCGTGCGCCGCGTGCTGTAGCTTATATCTCGCCGGACATTAACGGATTGACATTTGCCTACAATCACACGTTCGACGCGGCGGGTACTGCCACTCTGGTCACCAACGGTGCAACTACCGGTAACGTGACTACCGCCAACCTGCTGTCCGTCAATTACGATCAGGGCCCGCTGTCTGTTGGTGGCGTGTATGTGAGTACTGCCAATGACAACGCCGGTTATGCTGCGGTGACTGAAACCGGTCTGGGTGCTACCTATGATCTGGGTGCGGCCAAAGTGATGGGTACCTACCTGACCACCAAGGCATCGGGCGGCAACTCTGACAAGATGATCAACGCTAGCGTGGTTGCTCCGGTTGGTCCCGGCACCTTGGTGTTCGGTTATGCCAAGAACACCAAGGACAGCACTGCTGCTGCGGACAATACATCTGCCTTCACAATCGCTTTCCTGAAAGGCATGTCCAAGACCGTGACTGCTTATGGCGCGATCGAGAAGGTCAGCACAGAAGCAGGTGCCGCTGCCACTACCGACACGACCGTTCTGGCTGTTGGTCTGCGCAAGAAGTTCTGATCTGGCCTGACAGTCAGCTTGGATGAGAGCGGGCATCTTCGGATGCCCGTTTTTTATTGCCGTCATTCCCGCGCAGGCGGGAATCCAGTAACCTTACGCACGTTTTCATGGCAGGAGGTGGTTATGCTTAATCTGGATACTTTGATCGTGGAGTTCGATAAAGGCTTGCGTACCTTGTTTGCCAAGGCGCCGACCGCGCGCCCTTATCCAGATGCGGATATCCCGGATGCGCCGATGAGCGAGGCGGAGAAGAAGCATGCCGCGGCGCTGATGCGTATCAACCATACGGGCGAGATCTGTGCGCAGGCCTTGTATCAGGGGCAGGCGCTGACGGCGCGCGATCCGCTGGTGCAGGAGAAACTGAACCAGGCTGCGTGGGAAGAGACCGAGCATCTGGCTTGGACCTCGCACCGCGTGCACGAACTGGGGGGGCGCTTGAGTCTGCTCAATCCGCTCTGGTACACCGGATCTTTGGCCATCGGTGCAGTGGCGGGGGCGTTGGGCGATAAGTGGAACTTGGGCTTCCTGGCCGAGACCGAGCGTCAGGTCGGGGCGCACTTACAGAGTCATCTGGCAGGTTTGCCGCCGCAGGATGCCAAGAGCCGGGCGGTGGCGCAGCAGATGTATGTGGACGAGGTGGGGCATTCGGACATGGCAGTGGCGCTCGGCGCGGCGGAGCTGCCCTTGCCGGTGAAGCTGGCGATGCGCGGCATGTCCAAGGTGATGACCAAGACCGTCTACTGGGTCTGAGTCTTTCATATCAGCCCCCTGTCCGGTAGCGGGCAGGGGGCTTTTTCGTTTTAGCTTTCGGTCAGTTCGAAGTCGTGTGTGATGCTGGCGGTGGCGCCCAGCATGATGGATGCCGAGCAGTACTTGGTGGCGGAGAGCTCGATGGCGCGCGCCACGGCATCGCGTTTCAGGTCTTTGCCGGTGACCACGAAGTGCAGATGGATCTTGGTGAATACCTTGGGATCATTGTCGGCGCGTTCGGCCTCGATATTCACCACGCAGTCGGTGATGGGATGGCGGCCTTTCTTGAGGATGTGCACCACGTCATAGGCGGTGCAGGCGCCAGTACCGATCAGCAGCATCTCCATCGGGCGCGGTCCCAGATTGCGGCCGCCGCCCGCCGGCGGGCCATCCATCAGGACGGCGTGGCCGCTTTCGGTCTCGCCCAGGAAGGAGACTTCTTCCACCCATTTGATGCGTGCCTTCATGTGTCACCTCGCAGGAAAGTTCGATGTCAGGATTTTAGCTTATACCAGAGCATGCCGATGACCTCGTGCATGAAGAAGTAGCTTTTACGCAGTGCGCGACCATCGGGCAAAAAAGTCAGCAATGTGGTGTGGTGGCGCGTGGTCCATGCGGTAGGGGCGGGGACGACTTGCATGCCGGTACGTTCAAAGGCGGCGATGGCGCGTGGCATGTGCCAGGCCTGGGTCACCAGGTAGACGCGGGTGATGCCGGCTGCGGCGAGCAGGTGCTGGCTTTGTTCGGCATTCTGTTGCGTGTTGTCGGAGCCGGGCTCGACCCAGCGCACCGGGATGTGGAATTCCTGTTCCAGTACCTGCTGCATGAGTTGGGCCTCGGCGCTGCCGCCTTGCGGTGCGCCGCCGCTGACCAAAATGGGCTTGCCGGTCTTGCGATGGAGGGCTGCGCCATAGCGCAGGCGTTCCAGGGTGTCCTGGCTGACAGTGTTGCCGCCGTATTCGATGGCGTCGAAACGTTGGCCGCCACCAAGGATCACTATGGCGTCGGCCGCTTCGTTGCTACGGTTATAGGGCTGACCTTCCAGCGTGTGCAACAGCCCTTCAGCCACATAGGGTGTGGAGAGTAGCCACAGGGCGGCGAAGCTGGCGATGACCAAGCCTCGGGCGATACGGGGGTGTTTGTGCCATAGCAAAAGGCCGATGCCGGCGACCAGCAGCAGGTTGAGTGGTGGTAGCAGGAAGGCGCTGATCAGGTTGGTCAGGAACCAGGACATGGTGAATGCCTTGAAAGTGAGGGCGCATGATACGCCAGCGCTTGGCATGCCGACCAGCGTGGCGCGGTTACAATGCGCGCCATGTATTCCCGAGGCAACGTCACTTTGCAGGTGCGGCACCGGCCGTCCGGCTTGAATTCGCGCTTTGCGGCGCAGGGCTCGTCTTTCCCTGAATATATCGATCAGACGCAGGCGATGTTGCGGCACGTCCATGCTGGCAAGGCCGAGGCGGAGCATATCGTGTTCGGCAATGCCCCCTTCGAATTGTTGCCTGAGGTCGTGACAGGGCGACGGCGCGGCATCGTATTGACGCACGGCTTGAGCGATTCGCCTTACCACATGCGCTATCTGGCGCGCTTCTTCCAACGGCAGGGATTCCGCGTGATGGTGCCGTTGTTGCCCGGCCATGGGACCCAACCGGGCGACTTGTTGGAGGTGCGTTGGCAGGATTGGGCGGAGACTGTGGCGTGGGCGGCAGCTTGTATGGCACAGCAAGTGGATGAGCTCTATCTGGGCGGTTTCTCTGCGGGGGCTGCCTTGAGTGTGCGACATGCCGCGCTGGATGCGCGGGTACGCGGGCTGTTCCTGTTTTCGCCAGCGCTGGCGGTGAGCGGTTTGGCCCGCTGGGCGGGGTTGCTGCATCGTGGCCGCAGGCTGTGGCCACGTATGGGGTGGCTGCACGTGTTGCAGGATCGCGACCTTTATAAATACGAATCGTTCTGCATGAATGCGGCGGCCCAGATGCATGCCCTGACCCATGCGCTACCGGCGCGAGCGCCCGATATTCCGGTATTCGCCGCAGCGAGTGCCGACGACGCCACGGTGCAGGCGCAGGCCACTTGGGATTTCATGCAGGCCACGTCCACTGCGTCGCGTCATCTGGTGTGGTATGCCTTGCACGAGGTTGCGGCCCCGGGGGTCGAGTGGGTGTGCGGCGCGCTGCCGGAGCGGCATATCCGGTCCAGTGCGCATACCGCCGTCGTCGTGGCGCCGGAGGATGCGCATTATGGTCAGGCTGGCAGCTATGCGAACTGTCTGCACTATGCGGCAGATGCAGCATGCTTCGAGCGTTGCATGGCGGCGGATGCGCCGGTGTGGCAGGGCGAGACCTTGCCGGCGTATCTGGCGCACGGCATGATGCGGCGCCTGATGTACAACCCCCACTATGCGGCGCTGGAAGCTTCATTGGCGCACTTCCTGGAAGGACTATGATGCAGCGCACTCTGATATATGCCCATCGTGGCGCGAATCGCGTGGCGGCCGAGAATACGCGCACGGCTTTCGAGCGCGCACTGGAATGGCCGATCGATGGCATCGAGACGGACATCCAGCTCACGCGCGACGAAGTAGCGGTGTTGTGGCATGACCGCGACCTGAGGAAGCTGGGGCTGCCGGATCGGCGTATCGATGATTACAACTGGCGGGAATTGCAGGCACTTGATTTTGCCGCGCACTTCTCCGGAGGTGCGACTGAAGGGCCGATGGCATTGCAGGATTTCGTTGCTGCATATCGCTCGCGTTGCCGCTTGTTGCTGGAGATCAAGAACCGGGACTGGGAATCGCGCACGCGCCAGCAGGCCAAGGTGCGTTTGACGCTGGCGGCGGCAGGGGCGGCCGATGGGCGGGTGCTGGCCTCCTCCTTCCATCTGGATAGCATGGTGTATGCGCACGAGCTCGCGCCCACCTTCCCGCTGGTGTTCAATCTCGAACCCGAGCACACGGTGGCGGACGCACGCCGCGCACTGGATGATTGTCCCTTCCTGCATGGGTTGTGCGTGGAGATATCCACCCTGGATATGGATATGGTCGATCTACTGCGCGGACGCGGCAAGGCTGTCGCCGTCTATACTTGCGATAGCGATGCCGAGATCGAGCGTGCCTTGGCGCTGGGCGTGGATGTGCTGATCAGCGATGTGCCGGACAAGGCGCTACGTATGCGCGCCGCCTTCGAAACCGGGGATTTGAATTGATGTTTGACAGGTGTGCGGGTCTCGCATAGAATGCGCGCCCTTCGCAGTCCGTTACCAATTTTTGTATTTAGGAAATGCCATGAAAACATTTTCCGCCAAGCCCCAAGAAGTCCAGCACGACTGGATCCTGGTCGATGCGGCAGACAAGGTGCTGGGCCGTCTGGCCAGCCAGATCGCTGCTCGCCTGCGCGGCAAGCACAAGGCCATCTATACGCCGCACGTCGACACCGGTGACTTCGTGGTGGTCGTGAACGCAGACAAGCTGCGCGTGACCGGCAACAAGGCCCAGGACAAGATGTATTATCGCCACTCCACCTATCCGGGCGGTATCTACGAGACCAACTTCATCAAGCTGCAACAGCGTCATCCGCAGCGCGTGCTGCAGAAGGCCGTGCGCGGCATGCTGCCGAAGGGCCCGCTGGGCTACGCGATGCTGAGCAAGCTGAAGGTGTACGCCGGTGCGACCCATCCGCACAGCGCACAGCAACCCAAACCCGTCGATCTGTTGAAGGCCTAATCATGAGCGTGACTTATAACTACGGAACCGGCCGTCGCAAGAGCGCGGTGGCACGTGTGTTCATCAAGCCTGGTAAGGGCGACATCGTTGTCAACGACAAGCCGCTGGATGTGTTCTTCTCCCGCGAGACCGGCCGTATGGTCGTGCGTCAGCCGCTGGAACTGACCGAGATGACCGGCAAGTTCGACATCCTGGTGAACGTGTGTGGCGGTGGCGAATCCGGTCAAGCCGGTGCTGTGCGTCACGGCATCACCCGTGCCCTGATCGACTACGATGCATCGCTGAAGCCGGTGCTGAGCAAAGCCGGTCTGGTGACCCGCGATGCGCGCGAGGTCGAGCGTAAGAAGGTCGGTCTGCGCAAGGCCCGTCGCCGTAAGCAATTCTCCAAGCGTTAAGCTTGTTGCAGTCCGGAAAAGCCGCCTTTGGGCGGCTTTTTCATTTATCATTCCGCCACTTTTCTGGAGGTGAATGTGATCAAGGTCGGCATCGTTGGGGGCACAGGTTATACGGGCGTCGAGTTGCTGCGGCTGCTGGCGGCGCATCCGCAGGTCGAGCTGCGCACGATCACTTCGCGCGCCGAGGCTGGCATGCCGGTCAGCCAGATGTTCCCCAGCCTGCGCGGACGCGTCGACCTGCCGTTCTCGCATCCCGATGCAGCGCATCTGGAGCAGTGCGATGTGGTGTTCTTCGCCACGCCCAATGGCATCGCCATGCAGCAGACGCGCGCCTTGCTGGACGCTGGCGTGAAGGTGATCGATCTGGCAGCCGATTTCCGCATCAAGGATGTTGCCGAGTGGGAGAGATGGTACGGCATGAGCCATGCCTGTCCCGATCTGGTGGCCGAGGCGGTATATGGTTTGCCGGAGGTGAATCGCGACAAGATCAGGCAGGCGCGTCTGATCGCCAATCCCGGCTGCTATCCCACCGCCGTACAGCTCGGCTTCATCCCGCTGATCGAAGCGGGCGTAGTGGATGCCGGCTCGCTCATCGCCGATGCCAAGTCCGGCGTGTCCGGTGCCGGGCGCAAGGCCGAGGTGCATACCCTGTTCTCCGAGGCGGCCGACAATTTCAAGGCCTATGGCGTAGCCGGGCATCGTCATCTGCCCGAGATCCGGCAGGGCTTGAGCAACGTATCCAGTCAGCCTGTGGGGCTGACCTTCGTGCCGCATCTGACACCGTTGATCCGCGGCATACATGCCACGCTGTATGCCAAGCTCACTCGCGATGTGGATCTGCAGGCGTTGTTCGAACAACGTTATGCCGGGGAGCGTTTCGTGGACGTGATGCCAGCGGGCGCCATGCCGGAGACGCGCTCGGTGCGTTCTTCCAATATCTGCCGGATCGCGGTGCATCGCCCGCAGGGCGGGGATACCGTGGTGGTGTTGTCGGTGATCGACAACCTGGTCAAGGGGGCGGCCGGGCAGGCGGTGCAGAACATGAATCTGCTGTTCGGTCTGCCGGAAACCACGGGTATCGATCTGGTCCCGTTGTTGCCTTGAGGGGCGTGCCATGATCCGTAAATTGAGACGCCGCTTCAGCATCTCTGCGCCGCGCTTGGCCGTGCGGCCGCATGTGCCGTGGTATCTGCGCTGGGCGCTGATGGTGCAGTTGCTGCTGGTGGTCGGCTATCTGGCGTGGTGGTCGTACGATGCCGGCCTGGCCTTGGCAGGCTTCCATCGCGGTGAGGCGGAGCAGCGCATCGCCGAGTTGAGTGACCGGGTGGCGCAGCTGGAGCAGGAGAATGCCGAACAGGTGAATCGCATCGCCGTCTATGAACGACAGATGCAGATCCAGCAGGCGGCGGCGGACGAGGTGCAGGAGCAGGTGAATTCCCTGCATGATGAGAACATGCGTCTGCGCGAGGATCTGGCCTTCTTCCAGAACCTGCCGCTCACTGCGGGACGCGATGCCGATCTGTCCATCCACAGTCTCAAGCTGGAACCGGGCACCCTGCCGGGCGAATATCATTGCCGCATGCTGCTGGTGCAGGGCGTGCAGCGCCGCGGGGGGGTGTTCCAGGGCGACTTGCAGATCGTGGTCAACGGCGATCAGGGCGGGCAGAAAGTGGTGTTACAATTCCCCGCCCGCGAGTCTGCCGAGGTCGACGCGCAAAAGCTGAACTTCAAGTATTACCAGCGCGTGGAGCGCACCTTCCGCCTGCCGGACGATGTGCACATCGATAGTGTGGAGATCCGCGTGTACGAAAAGGGGATGCAGGAGCCCAAGGTGACCCAGACGGTACTGCTTTCATAACGGAGTCGTGACAACAATGTTCAACAAACACAGTAAACCGCAGAGTCGCATCGATTCGCTGATCGGCCTCGGCACCAAGGTCAGCGGCGACATCCATTTCAGCGGCGGTTTGCGCGTGGATGGTGAAGTCACCGGCAGCGTGATCGCCGATCCATCCAAGGCCAGCACGCTGGTGCTCAGCGAGCATGCGCGTGTGGATGGCGAGATCAGCGTCACCCATCTGGTGGTGAACGGCATGGTGACCGGTCCGGTGCAGGCTTCCGAGTATCTGGAACTACAGAGCAAGGCCAAGGTCATTGGCGATGTGCGCTACAAGACGCTGGAGATCCAGTTGGGCGCGATCGTTGAAGGAAAGCTGGTGCACATCAATGAGGCATCGGAAAAAGTCGTGTCGCTCAAGGTGAGTGGCACGGAATCCAAGTGATAGACAGGAGGGTGGACATGAATACCGTGACCGATATGCAAGACCCGTTGCTGTTCACCGACAGCGCGGCCAACAAGGTGAAGCAACTGATCGAGGAAGAGGGCAATGCCGAACTGAAGCTGCGCGTGTTCGTCACCGGTGGCGGCTGCTCAGGCTTCCAGTACGGCTTCACCTTCGACGAAGTCGTCAATGAAGACGACACCGTGATGAACAAGAACGGCGTGCAGCTGCTGATCGATCCGATGAGCTTCCAGTATCTGGTCGGCGCCGAGATCGACTACACCGAAGGTCTGGAAGGTTCCCAGTTCGTCATCAAGAACCCGAATGCGACCACTACCTGCGGTTGCGGCTCTTCGTTCTCGGTCTGACCTGCGCAGGCAGTTGGTAAGAGTGGCATGGACGGGGCGCGCAAGCGCCCCGTTCTGTTTTCAGGCTGGGCTGATGGTGCCCAGTACGCGCGCATGATGCGCACCGGTCACCGCAGGCAGGTTGCCTGGCTGGCCGTGCATCGCCTGGCGTGCCAGCCAGGCGAAGGCGACGGCCTCCATCCAGTCGGCGGCGATGCCCAGTGTTTCGGTGAGGGCGATGTGCAGTTGCGGCAGACGTTGTGCCAAGCCGTGCACCAGCGCCTGGTTGTGCGCGCCGCCGCCGCAAAGGTAGAGCTCCTGTGCGCCGGGGCAGAAGCGTTGCAGGGCGGCAGCGATGCTTTCCACACTTAATGCCAGTAAGGTGGCTTGCACGTCGGCGGGTGCCTCGTCGCCGTGCAGATGTCTGCTCAGCCAGGCGAGGTTGAACAGGTCGCGCCCGGTACTCTTGGGTGGGGTGATCGCGAAGAAGGGTTCAGCCAGCAGGCGTTGCAACAATGCTGGAATGGCTTGTCCGCTAGCGGCCCAGGCGCCGTCCGCGTCATAAGCTTTGTTCTGATGTTTGGCGATCCAGGCGTCCAGCAGCAGGTTGCCGGGGCCGCTGTCGAAACCAGTCGTGTCCTTGCCCGGGGCGAGGTCGGTCAGGTTGGCGATGCCGCCGATGTTGAGGATGACGCGATGCCGCGCAGGATGGCGCAACATGCGGTCATGGAAGGCCGGCACCAAGGGGGCGCCCTGTCCTCCCGCCGCAAGGTCGCGGCTGCGGAAATCGCTCACCACCGGGATGCCGGTCAGTTCGGCGAGCAGAGCGGGTTGATTCAATTGCAGGGTGTAACCATGTTCCGGCCGGTGGCGGATGGTCTGGCCGTGGCAGCCGATGGCCGTCACTTGTGCAGCGTCGAATCCGGCTTGTCGTAGCAGGTCCTGCGAGGCTTCGGCATAGGCGCGGGCGAGCTGGAGTGCGGTCAGCTGGGCACGATGCAGTTCATCGTGGCTGGGCGTGTGCAGTGCCAGCAGCTCGTGCTTCAGGCTGTCTGGATAAGGTTGGTAGTGACTGGCGAGCTGTTGCGGACTGTGCCCATCGAATGCCACCAGCACGGCATCGATGCCATCCAGGCTGGTGCCGGACATGATGCCGATGTAGTGCTCGGGCGCTTCCACTTAATCGAGTTTGGCGATGCGGGTGTTGCGCAGCAGGGACAGGCGGGCATCCAGCTCGCCTGTGGTTTCCAGGAAAGCGGTGCGTTGTGCTTCGCTGATCGGTTTGCCGTCAGGCAGTGCGACCTTGAGCGGGTCGCGCTGGACGCCGTCGATCTTGAATTCGTAATGCAGATGCGGGCCGGTGGCCAAGCCGGTCTTGCCGACAAAGCCGATGGTTTCGCCCTGGCTGACATGCTGGCCGCGATGCAGGCCGGCGGCAAAACGTGACAGATGGCCATACACCGTCTGGTAATGTCCCTGATGGTTGATCACGATGACGTTGCCATAGCCGCCCTTGCGGCCGACAAAGGAGACCACGCCATCCGCAGTGACGCGCACCTTGGTGCCGGTGGGCGCGGCGTAGTCCACGCCTTTGTGGGCGCGCCACTCGTTCAGTACCGGGTGGTAGCGTGCCCGGCTGAAGCCGGAGCTGACGCGCGAAAACTCGATGGGCGAACGCAGGAAGGCCTTGTGCATGCTTTTGCCGTCGGGCGAGAAATAATCGCCACCGAAGCTGGAATTCTGGAAGTAGAAGGCGCGGAAGGTGCGGCCGTGGTTGATGAATTCGGCCGCCAGGATGCGACTGCCGCGCACCGGTTCGCCGTTCACGTAAGGCGCATCGTAGATCACACTGAAGCGGTCACCTCGGCGCAGGTCGCGGTGGAAGTCGATGTCGCCGCCGAAGATCTCCACCATCTGGTTGGCGATGGCGTCGGGCAAGCCGGCCTCATCGGTAGCGCCATACAGGCTGTTGCTGATCTCTCCGGTCTGCACGAACACGCGGCGTTCCGCCACGGCCGACTGGAACTCGGTCTTGAAGCCATCGTCCTCGGCGCTGACCACCACCAGGTTGCCTTCATTGTCGGTATAGCGCAGGGCCAGCAGGTGATGTGCCTCGTCGGTCTCGGCCTGCACGGTGGTGCCGGTGCGCAATTGGCGGAAGGAGCGGCTGGCTGCCGCGCGACGCAAGAACTCGTCGGCTTTTTCGTCCTGCACGTTCATGCGGTGCAGCAATTCGCTCACGGTGTCGCCGCGCTGCACGCGCTCGGTGCGCCAGAAGATGGAAGGATCGGCCGAGGCTGCGGCTTGCAGCGGCAGTTCGATCTCCTCGATCACCGGGTGCGCGGCAGCGCTCAGCGCATCGTCCTGCGGCATGATGCCGAACGCCGTCACCACCCCGAGCAAAGGCAGGGTGGACAGGACGACGAACCAGCGCAACTTCATCTTGTGCGCGTGCAGCAGGGTGTTTTGCGGTAACATGCGCGCTTCCTCGGCGGCGGTATCCCGTGGCTTCAAATGACGGCACGGGGTTGATCCGGGGCGCCACTTTAACAGAAAGCACCACCCCCTCAAAATCCGCCCGGCGGTCCGGGCGAGCGACAGACAAGCGGTATCGCGACATGAGTCAACAGGAAATCCTCAATCAGATCAAACGCGGCAGCGACGAGCTGCTGATCGAAGCGGAGCTGATCAAGAAACTGGAGCAGACCCGCCCCTTGCGCATCAAGGCGGGGTTCGACCCGACGGCGCCCGACCTGCATCTGGGCCATACCGTGCTGCTCAACAAGATGCGCCAGTTACAGGACCTCGGCCATCACGCGCTGTTCCTGATCGGCGATTTCACCGGCATGATCGGCGATCCCACTGGCAAGAACGCCACGCGTCCGCCACTGTCGCGCGAGCAGGTGCAGGCCAATGCGCAAAGCTATCGCGATCAGGTGTTCAAGGTGCTCGATCCGGACAAGACCGAGGTGGTGTTCAACTCGGCCTGGATGGACAAGTTCAGTGCGGTCGACCTGATCCGGCTGGCAGCCACGCATACCGTGGCGCAGATGCTGGAGCGCGATGACTTCTCCAAGCGTTACAAGAACAACCAGCCCATCGCCATCCACGAATTCGTCTATCCGCTGGTGCAGGGTTACGATTCCGTCGCACTCAAGGCCGACCTCGAGCTGGGCGGCACCGACCAGAAGTTCAACCTGCTGATGGGGCGCGAGTTGCAGAAGCATCATGGACAGGCGCCGCAGTGCGTGCTCACCATGCCGCTGCTGGAGGGGCTGGATGGCGTCAACAAGATGTCCAAGTCGTTGGGCAACTATGTCGGTATCACCGATACGCCGTCCGACATGTTCGGCAAGATCATGTCCATCTCCGACGACCTGATGTGGCGTTACTATGACTTGTTGTCGTTCCGCAGCCTGGCGCAGATCGCCAACTTCAAGGACGAGGTGGCGAACGGACGCAACCCGCGCGACATCAAGGTGATGCTGGCGCAGGAGATCGTGGCGCGCTTCCATACGCAGAAGGCCGCCGAGGATGCGCTGGCGGAATTCGAGGCGCGTTTCCAGAAAGGTGTGTTGCCCGACGACATGCCCGAGCTCACCGTGCAGGCGAGCGACGGCGCCATCGGCATCGCCCATCTGCTCAAACAGGCCAATCTGGTCGCCAGCACTTCCGAGGCCATGCGCATGATCGAGCAAGGCGGGGTCAAGCTGGATGGCGAGAAGGTCAGTGACAAGGGGTTGCAGGTCAAGGCTGGCAGTGTGGTGGTGGCCCAGGTCGGCAAGCGCAAATTCGGTCGGGTCACGGTCGCTTAAATAGCGGTTGTGCCGGGCGGGCGACTTCGGTAGAATCGCGCCCTCGATTTTTTGGTTAAAGGTAGTTTGTCCATGACAACCGTACGTGTTAAAGAGAATGAGCCGTTCGAAGTGGCGATGCGCCGTTTCAAGCGTGCCGTGGAAAAGACCGGTCTGCTGACTGACCTGCGCGCTCGTGAGTTCTACGAGAAGCCGACAGCCGAGCGCAAGCGCAAGCTGGCTGCTGCCGTGAAGCGCCACTACAAGCGCCTGCGCAGCCAGACCCTGCCGCCGAAGCTGTACTGATCCATGTCTGACCTGACGCCGCAATCTTCCGGGATTGCGGCGTTTTGTATTTCATCATGAGCCTGAAACAACACATCAACGACGACATGAAAGCCGCGATGCGCGCCAAGGAGACGGCACGTCTCGGCGCGATCCGTCTGCTGTTGGCCGCCATCAAACAGAAGGAAGTCGACGAGCGCATCGAGCTGACCGACGCCGACGTGCTGGCCATCATCGACAAGATGCTCAAGCAGCGTCGCGACTCCATCGCCCAGTACGAAGCTGCCGGCCGTCAGGAGTTGGCCGATGCCGAGAAGTTCGAGATCGGTGTGCTGCAGACCTATATGCCGCAGCAGATGAGCGAGGCGGAGATCGCCGCCGCCATCGAACAGGCCATCGCCGCCTGCGGTGCAGCCGGTGCGCAGGATATGGGCAAGGTGATGGGCATCCTCAAGCCGCAATTGGCCGGTCGCGCCGATTTCGGCAAGGTGTCCGGCCAGGTCAAGGCGCGCCTGTCCAAGTAAGTTGCCCGCCCGGCGTCGCCGGGCGCGAATGACACTTGTTGAGCGAGGGTAGCGGTGATTCCAAAAAGCTTCATTCAGGATCTGCTCAACCGTCTCGACATCGTGGACGTGGTCGACCGCTATGTCCCGCTCAAGAAAGCCGGCGCCAACTACGTCGCCTGCTGTCCTTTCCATAACGAGAAGTCCCCGTCGTTCACCGTCAGCCAGAGCAAGCAGTTCTATCACTGCTTCGGTTGCGGCGCGCATGGCACGGCCATCGGCTTCGTGATGGAACACACCGGCATGGGTTTCGTGGAAGCGGTGGAAGACTTGGCCAAGGGCATCGGCCTGGAAGTGCCGCGCGAGACTTCGAACGTACCGCAACAGAAAGTCGCGCCCGACCTGTACGAACTGATGCAGACGGTGACCCGCTTCTATCGCGAACAGCTCAAGCAATATCCGCGTGCCATCGAATATCTCAAGCGGCGCGGCCTGTCCGGTGAAGTGGCGGCGCGCTTCGGTCTGGGCTATGCGCCGGACGACTGGCAGCCACTGAAGGCGGCTGTACCGAACTATCAGGACGCTGCACTGGTCGACACCGGCATGGTGATCGAAGGCGAGGGGGGGAAGCGTTACGACCGCTTTCGTGATCGCATCATGTTCCCCATCGTCAATGTGCGCGGACAGGTCATCGGTTTCGGCGGGCGCGTGCTGGACAAGGGCGAACCGAAATACCTCAACTCGCCAGAGACCAAACTGTTCGAGAAAGGTCACGAACTGTACGGCCTGTATCAGGCGCAGAAAGCCATCCGCGCGCAGCAATGCGTGGTGGTGGTCGAAGGCTACATGGATGTCGTCGCGCTGGCACAGCATGGTGTGGAATTTGCCGTCGCTACGCTGGGAACCGCCACGACGCCGTTCCATGTGCAGAAGCTGCTGCGCATGAGCGAGCAGATCGTGTTCTGTTTCGATGGCGACCGCGCCGGTCAGAAAGCGGCGTGGCGTGCGCTGGAGAATGCGCTGCCGCAGTTGCAGGATGGCAAGCGCATCGGCTTCCTGTTCCTGCCGGAAGAGCATGACCCCGATACCTATATCCGCGAGTTCGGACGCGAAGCATTTGAAGAAGCACTGGGAGATTCGCTCACCTTGTCCGGTTATCTGTTGCGCGAACTGACCGCGCAGGTGGATCTGCATACGCAGGAAGGCAAGAGTGCTTTGTTGCAAAAGGCGCAGCCGCTGGTGACGGCGATCACCGCGCCGACCACCGCATTGTTGCTGCGCAAGGAGATCGCCAATCTGGCCGGAGTTACCCAAGCCGAACTGGAAGCGTTATGGTCGGTCAAGCCGGTGGCGGCAGCCCCGCGCGCGGCACCGAAGAAAGCGGCGCGCAGCACGCCTTCCATGTTGCGGCTGCTCCTGCGTGCGTTGGTGATGGCGCCTGCACTGGCGCGCGAATTGCCTTCCGGTGCGCTCTTTGACGGCGAAGAGGGCGCGGCCATCCTGGCCATTGCCGACTGGTTGCAGGAGTCGGCGGAAGAAGCCAGCACTGCTGCCCTGAGTCAACATTTCCTGGGCACGGCGCATGCCGGACCCATCACGCGGGCGCAGGCGGAGAGCTTGCAGCTGGGCGATGATTTCGATGCGCGCGCCGAGTTCGAGGGGGTGCTGTTCAAGATGCGACGCGACGCGGTCGAGGCCGAGATCGCGCAATTGGAAGCCAAGGGCTTGCGCCAGATGAGCGCAGCCGAACAGCTGCGCTACAAGGAATTGTTCGAGCAGCGCAGGCAGTTCAAGCAGTGATGCTGCATCGGCAGCATGGGCAGGCACGCAAATTGCAGGTGGCGCCGCACAGTGCTAGTGCAGCTAACCTTCGGAAAATTTGTGGGAATCTGCTATAATCCGCGCCCTTTTGTGACCGACCCGACGGTCACGGGCAATATCCATCAATTTCTGGGAACCGAGCATGGCGACTCAGCAAAAAAAGAAAACCACCACCACTACCACAACCCCTGCTGCCAAGAAGAAGGCAGCGACCAGCAAGCAGGTCGATGAGAGCCTGATCGAGGTGCCGGCCAAGAGCGTTGCAGTCAAGGCCAAGTCTGGCGACGCGCCGACCAAGAGCGGCGACAACCCGCAAGACATCGAAGAGCGTCGCACGCGCCTGAAGGCGCTGATCCTGCTGGGCAAGGAGCGTGGCTACCTGACCTATGCCGAGATCAACGACCATCTGCCGGACATGCTCGAGGTCGAGCAAGTCGAAGGCGTGGTCAGCATGATCAACGACCTGGGCATCACCGTGTGCGATGTGGCACCCGATGCAGAATCGATGGTGATGAGCGAGGCTGCTACCCCGGTGGCCGATGAAGACGCCGCCGCAGAAGCGGAAGCCGCCATCTCCACCGTCGATTCCGAATTCGGTCGCACCACCGATCCGGTGCGCATGTACATGCGCGAGATGGGCGTGGTCAATCTGTTGACGCGCAACGACGAGATCGAGATCGCCAAGCGTATCGAAGACGGTCTCAAGCACATGATCCAGGCCATCTCGGCCTGTCCTGCCACCATCGCCGAGATCCTCGCGCTGGCCGAGAAGGTGGCCAGAGACGAGATGCGCATCGACGAACTGATCGACGGTTTCGTCGACGGCGAGGACGAAGCCAAGATCGGCAGCGACGACGACGATGAGGGTGACAGCGACGAAGAGAGCGACGGCGACGACGATACCGGCGACGACGACGACGGCGACGGTGATGAAGAAGCCGCTGCTGCTGTGGCCGCTGCCAACCTCGCGCAACTGAAGGAAGACGCGCTCGCCCGCTTTGCCGTCATCGGCGACTTGTTCACCAAGATGGGCAAGGCCTACGAGAAATACGGCTACCGCAGCAAGCAATACGACAAGCTGCAACAGCAGATCTCCGATGCGTTGATGGAGTTCCGCTTCTCCGCCAAGCAAGTGGATGCGCTGTGCGACACCATGCGCAAGATGGTGGAAGACGTGCGCACTTGCGAGCGCGCCATTCAGGAACTGTGCGTCACCAAGTCGCACATGCCACGCCCGCACTTCATCAAATCGTTCCCGAGCAACGAGCTGAACCTGGAGTGGGTGCAGCGCGAAGTGTCGGCCAAGAAACCGTATAGCGAAACACTGGCGCGTAACGAAGCCGCCATCGTGGACCAGCAACAGCAGATGATCACCTTGCAGCAGCGCGTGGGCATCCCCATCGCCGACCTGAAGGAGATCAACCGTCAGATGACCAATGGCGAAGCCAAGGCTCGTCGCGCCAAGCGCGACATGATCGAGGCCAACCTGCGTCTGGTGATCTCCATCGCCAAGAAATACACCAACCGCGGCCTGCAGTTCCTCGACCTGATCCAGGAAGGCAACATCGGTCTGATGAAGGCGGTGGACAAGTTCGAATACCGCCGCGGCTACAAGTTCTCGACCTATGCGACATGGTGGATCCGCCAGGCCATCACCCGCTCCATCGCCGACCAGGCGCGCACCATCCGCATCCCGGTGCACATGATCGAGACCATCAACAAGATGAACCGCATCTCGCGCCAGATCATGCAGGAGACCGGTGTGGAGCCCGATGCAGCCACGCTGGCCGAGAAGATGGATATGCCGGAAGACAAGATCCGCAAGATCCTCAAGATCGCCAAGGAACCCATCTCCATGGAGACCCCGGTGGGCGACGACGATGACTCGCATCTGGGCGACTTCATCGAAGACGCTAACTCGCTGGCGCCGGTCGATGCCGCCGTATTCGACAGCCTGCGCAACGCCACCAAGGACGTGCTGGACAGCCTCACCCCGCGCGAAGCCAAGGTGCTGCGCATGCGCTTCGGCATCGAGATGAACACCGACCACACGCTGGAAGAGGTCGGCAAGCAGTTCGACGTCACGCGTGAGCGTATCCGTCAGATCGAGGCCAAGGCTCTGCGCAAGCTGCGCCACCCGTCTCGTTCCGAGAAACTGAAGAGCTTCCTCGACGGCGACAGCTAAACCCCACGGGCCCTTAGCTCAGTTGGTTAGAGCAGAGGACTCATAATCCTTTGGTCCCCGGTTCAAGTCCGGGAGGGCCCACCAAATAGGACTAAGGCCTACGGCATCGTAGGCCTTTTTTCTTTTTCTGGCAACGTAGCCGAATCGTAACCAATATCGATTGAATCAAGCCTAGAGGCCGCAGCAGCAAGGTGGTCGGGAGCAAGATGCGCATAGCGCTCAACCATCGCACCAGTTTTCCAGCCGCCCAGTTGTTGCAGTTCATGCGTAGGAGTCCCATTCATCCGATGCCAGCTTGCCCATGTGTGGCGCAGATCATGCCAGCGAAAATCATCAATCCCGGCGCGCCGCAAAGCATTGCGCCAAGCCCGAGTATTAGCGTTTGAAATCGGCTTGCCCGCGAAAGTAAAAACACGCGCTGGATGCTTACCAAGCTGCCTATGCAAAACGGCTAACGCCTCTCGGTTTAAGGGGACAGAAATCGGTTTGCGGTTTTTAGAATCCGAAGAATTAACCCACATGTGCCCGAGTTCCAAATTAACTTGAGGCCACTCCAACTTAACCACATTGGATTGCCTTAAACCAGTCAGTAACGCAAAGAGAACCATATCGCGTTGATGAGAAGGAAGCTCATGCAGCAACCGCCGCACCTGCTCAGGGGTAATAAAGCGAATGCGCCCCTGGGCTTCCTTAAATAATTTCACTTTGGGAGATCTATCCAGCCACTCCCATTCATCTACCGCACGCTTAAGGATTGCCCGAATCAATGCGAGGTAACGATTAGTGGTCGAACGACCAACATCTTTGAGACGTGCCTCACGTAGACGAGTAATAACGTCTAGAGTGATTTCATCTAGCATCAGACTACCCAAATACGGATGCAACCAGCGGAGCTTTGCGATGTCCTGATGATGAGTTGCTTTATGTGATGTCTCGTCGAGCCAACGACCTGCGGCCTGCTCCCAAGAAAAACGCGGGCGAACCCCCAAGCGTTGCTGCTCCCAGAGGGACGCACGAAGTCTATCGTGATATTCCTGAGCCTTTAGCTTGTCGGGAGTCCCAGAGCTTTTCTGTATGATTTTTCCGGCGTGATGGAGCTTGACCCACCAGACTGAAGAATCTTTCCGTTTGTAGAGCGACATAACTTCACCTCATCATGTGCGCCCTGCATCACTCGCGATGAGTATTGTGCGCGCAAAAATTCAACTAGGGAACTTTCAAGGAATACCCAGCGTTTACCGGGCTTGGCTGCTGGTACATCGCCACGCCTCGCTTTACGTTGAAGCGTTACAGGATGAAGGTGTAAAAACTTGGCTGCCTCTTCGAGAGAAAGAGTCGCTTCTTGTGAGTGAATGTTTTCCGACATGGCCAACCTCAAAATATTTGTAGGTAGCCGGACAATGAAAAAGAGCCTTAGCAACCTACGTTTAATAAATGAATAAACGAAAAACAGGCGCTTAAGGCTCAATGGCAACCCGTGCTTTTACGGGCTGCATGAAATATATGCGACACACTAAAGCGTGTCAACAGCACGTAGAACAATTATCAAGGCGCTTTGTTTGGGGAAAAATTATTAGTGGCGATACGTTTGCGAATGATCTCCGAATCAACCTTAATGCGCTCTTTAAGACTATCGGTTGCAGAGGCCATGCACTCAAAAATTTCTAGAGTTGTTTCATTTCCGTAGCGCTTTTGAAGAGTTGGTAAACAAGCTTCAACAAACTGTTCTGCTAATTGCCTGGAATCGATATGCGCCATCCTAGCCATTCCACAAAGGCGAACATTCGAACTTAAACACAATTCATTCTTTTCATCCTGGTAAAAAAGGCTGGATGGTGCGCGTATAGGCAGACACGGGTATATTGAAAAATATTTAAGACCAACCATCTCAATTCCTCACTTTCCCCGATGTATTTATTTGACGAGATTCCAGTTACCGAAAACGAGGTGCAAGAATGGCTAGACAATGTGCCAAATCTATCCTCATCAACATTTAGGCGCGAAGCTTACCGAAAGGCATATCGCGTTGAAGAAAAAATTCGCGCCAAGAAAATGCGAAATATGTCTACTCAAGTCGAACCAACTGGGCAAGATACTTCTTCTTAGCAAGAGCCATCGCTTCAGCTTTTTGTAGTGCCATTAACCACGAAGGAGCTTCGATAAACTGAGCATCGAAATCTTCAGACTCATCATCCAGATCATTTAGAAAGCAAACTTCGAATTGCATATTTCCCCCTCATTTAATCAGCAAAATTTACATCTATATTGCCGCTCGAGCACTGCCCCAATCTATCACGCGCAGTCTCTCCCGTAATCCAAATAACACCCGCTGCATGATCGCCCCACATGCTCATGGAGGTTGCGCCAGTAAAATAAACTATGTCATGAGCTTCTGCTACGGCTTGCGCGAACCCCTTTGCACGCAACCAGAATCGCTCAACTATCGGGTGCTCACAATTGTCCGAGTGCCAATACTTCTTAGAGTACTTTTCGGACTCTTCAAACTCCTTTCCAATATATTTGGTTAGATAACCAGCCAGCTTGTCGCGCTTCCACTGTCTCTGTGTGCCACCCCAACGCCGATTAGGAGCCTGTACATTAACAGCACCTAAAGACCTTTCCGCGAGTTTTGCGCCACCTACAAGCCACGTATTTACATCCTCTAATGGCTGTCCTATGGCAATCAACCAACAACGCAAAAGCCAGCGTATATCCTGTTTTCCAGATACGGCAACATGTAAATGAAAAGAGCCGCGCTCCTGGATCTCTCGAACTGTGACATAACGCCAATCAGGATGACGCTTCCTGAACAGTCGAACAAATCTTTTCCAGTCTGCGGCCACCTTTGCACGATCCGTCACATTCTCACGATAGCTAAATGTAAGCATGTGGTCGGCAGCAATAGACTTGACCAGATACCGGACATTTTGCCGCGCTTTTTTTGTTGCGCGCGCACGGTTTTCTTTATCGCGTTCCGCTTGTTCCTCTGGCGTCCGCTGTTTACGCGGACAGTCAAGGAGGGGATTGAACCCCATGCGAAGATTAATGATTGCTGTCTTGTTGGCAGGTGTAACGCTGACTTCAGTTTGTCCGTGCGGAAGTCGAACCACCTTCGCCCAAAATTCTGGAATCGGCACGGCCTCAGCCTGCCTACGCCGCTTTTCTTCCAGCGTTCTATTAATTGGCGCAGTTGAGGGGCAGTCATTGACTGTGTCCCAACGTTGACGTAATGTCCTTCCCATCTTGGAATGCTCCTTTCAAATATGACTTCCGAGACAGAGCCAGAGGATTGCCGTCCTGCTGGCTCAACTTTTTTCTGCTGATACTTTCAAACCTGATCTATCAATAATCTCCGAATCAGCACCGAACTTGCGTTTCATGCTGCGTGGTTCTCAAGTATCCGTATTACAAGTTAAGCGGCCGCGCTTCGCGCGGCCCGCCGTGCCGTACAAGTCCGGCCCGCCAGACCGCGGCGGCGCAACGAACCCGCGAACCCATTGTGAGACTTATGCAACGAGTTAGACGCACTCGCATCGTCGCAGGCGGGGACGACCCGCCTAAACGCTCCTACATGCTCTTGTAAACGACACACGAAACCCCGCCACCCCTCTCGGGCTGGCGGCGCATGTCTGTGCAGAGGTACGCCCTGGGCGCTCATCGACCGCCAGTACAAGGCACTAAAAATCGCCCCATAAGGCGCGCCGTAGGCCTTACAAACAACAACAGGCATACGAACTCGAATACCACCGACGGAACGTGTAGACGCACCATCCAACGAAGCAAAAAAGACAAGACCCTGCTCCATCCCAAAATCACCACGCGAAATATTTTCATTTGACCCCCTCTGTAGCTAGAACGTAACCACGTTAAAAACACCGCTCAATGTTTATGCGCTTCCTGTGGCTGTCCTGCATTCATTGCGAGTGATGCAAGGCATTGATTAAACGCGCATCCCTATTAAGTCGGGTTGGCTCATAATCCTTTGGTCCCCGGTTCAAGTCCGGGAGGGCCCACCATAAAAACGAAGCCTCGCAGCGATGCGGGGCTTTTGTTCGTTCTGCGTATCAATCTTTCAGCGCTTGCGCCAGGTGTTCCAGGAACACCCGCGTCTTGGTCGGTGTGAAGCGGCGCATGGGCATCACCGCCCAGGCGGTGACCGAGGGGAAGTGCCAGTCGGGCAGGATGCGTACCAGCCTTTTCTGGCGTACATCTTCTTCGGCGAATGGTTCCGGCAGCATGCCGATGCCGGCACCGTCCAGCAGTAGTTGCTGGATGACGCTGATGGAGTTGAGGGTCATGCGCCCGGGCGGCACGCTTGCCCAGGTTTCCTTGCCGCGCGAGAGGCGCCAGCCCTGTGCCTGTCCATTGCGGTCTAGCATGCGTATCGAGGTGTGGCGATGCAGCTCGTCGGGATGCTGCGGGGCCGGGTGCAGCGCGAGGTAGATCGGGCTGGCGTAGAGCGCGATGTGCTGCACGTCCAGTTTGCGCGCGACCAGCGTGGAATCGTCGGCGAGTTCGCCCATGCGGATGGCGAGGTCGAAACGTTCGCCGATCAGGTCGACCAGGCGTGAACTGAGGTCGAGCTCCAGTTCGATCTCGGGATAGCTGGCGGCGAAGGTGGCCAGTGCGCGCGACAGGGTGCGCCGCGCATAGTCTTCCGGCATGGATACCCGCAGCTTGCCGCGCGGCTGGGCATCGCGGCTGCGCACGAAATCCTGAGTGGCGGTGATCTCTTCCGTGACGCGCCGGCAGTGGTCGAGGAACTCCTGTCCGAATTCGGTGAGGGTGAGGCGGCGAGTGGTACGGATGAGCAGACGTTGGCCGAGCCGTTCTTCCAGCTTGCCCAGGCGGCGCGAGACAGTGGCTTTGGGCATGGCGAGCACGGCGGCGGCGCGCACCAGACTCGCCTGGTCGGCGATGGTGGCGAACAGCAGCATATCGTCGGCGGATAGGTTCTTTTGTTCCATTTGTGGAACAGTCTATCTCGCAAAGTGGGCTTTATCCAGTACGTGGCCATCAATATGATGCCTAGCAAATAACTCAACTATGAGGTCGACCATGACTGCTACCGAGACATTGACGCGCTCCCGCACCGTGGAAGCGGTGGTGCAGGGCGTACAGACATCCGATGGTGCGGGGGTGACGCTGACGCGTGTGTTGACCGGCAGGCTGCAACTCCGTCTGGATCCGTTCCTGATGCTGGACGCGTTCGGCAGCGACGATCCGGACGATTACATCGCCGGTTTTCCCGACCATCCGCATCGCGGCTTCGAGACCATCACCTACATGCTGGCCGGACGCATGCGCCATCGCGACAGCGCCGGCCATGAAGGCTTGCTGGAGAACGGCGGCATGCAATGGATGATCGCCGGGCGCGGTGCCATCCATTCCGAGATCCCGGAGCAGGAGGATGGTCTGATGGAAGGTTTCCAGCTGTGGCTCAATCTGCCAGCGGCGAACAAGATGGCGGCGCCCTGGTACCGCGATTTCGCCGCGTCGGAGATCCCCGAGTACACCTCGCCCGAGGGCGTGACGGTGCGTGTCATCGCGGGAGAGAGCAACGGTGTGGCCGGTGCGATGACGCGCGAAGTCACCGCGCCGTTGTATCTGGATATCCACTTGCCGCCGGGTGCGCACTTCTCCACTGAGATACCGGCAACGCACAATGCGTTCATCTATGTGTATCGCGGCGCGGTGCAAGTGGGAGAGACGATGGTACCGGCGCAGCGCATGGGCATCTTGAGCAATGCTCAAGAGGCCGATGGTGTGTGCATCGTGGCCAACGAAGGGGCGCGCCTGATCCTGATCGCAGGCAAACCGCTCAACGAACCCATCGTGCAATACGGTCCTTTCGTGATGAATACGCAGGAAGAGATCCATCAGGCACTGGACGATTACCGCAGCGGCCGCTTTGCGTAAGGAGGACACTACGATGCGCAGATTATTCGTGACGATGTTGATGTTGCTGTCCAGCGGTATGGCGCAGGCCATGGAATACGGTCAGGTGCTACCGGGCGAGAGTCGGGTGCAATTCGCCTACACGCAGATGGGTGTGCCGATGGACGGCAGCTTCGGCAAGTTCCAGGCGCAGGTGCACTTCGATCCGGCGCGGCTGGCACAAGCCCGTGCGCAGATCGATATCGACATCGCCAGCATCGATACCGGATCGGCCGAGGCGAATGGCGAAGTGCTGGGCGCCGTGTGGTTCGACGCCAAGTCGCATCCGCGCGCCAGCTTCGTCGCCACCGGTATGCAGGCACTGGGCGGCGCGCGCTATCTCGCCAGCGGCAAACTCACCATCAAGGGACATACGCAGCCGGTGCAAGTGCCGGTCAGCTTCCAGACAAGTGGTGCGCGCGGCGTGTTCGAAGGCGCGCTGGACATCAAGCGCCTGGACTACGCCATCGGCACCGGCGAGTGGGCGGACGTCAGCGCCGTCGCCGATGAGATACATATCCGTTTCCATATCGTCGTGCAGCCTGCGACGCACAAGTAAGCATGCAGCATCCAACCACCACCAAGGAGAAAGCCATGAAACGCACCGCTACCGCATTGTTCGCCACCCTGTTCTCTGCCGCCGCTCTTGCTGCACCGGAGACCTACAACATCGAGCCCACGCACAGCATGCCGCGTTTCTCGTATAGCCACTTCGGCTATTCCATGCAGCTCAGCCGCTTCGACAAGATCGCCGGCACCATCACGCTGGATCGCGCAAAGCACAAAGGCAGCGTCGATGTGACCATCGACGCGAAATCGGTGAATACCGGTTACCCCCTGTTCAACGAGCATATCCAGGGCGAGGACTACTTCGACACCGCCAAGTATCCGACCATCACTTTCAAATCGGACAAGGTGAAGTTCGACGGCGACAAGGTCGCCGAAGTGGAAGGCAAACTGACCATCAAGGGCGTGACCAAGCCGGTGACGCTGAAGGTGGAATCCTTCCTGTGCATGCCACACCCGATGGTGAAGAAGGACGCCTGCGGGGTGACCGCCACTGCGCAGGTGAAGCGCTCCGACTTCAACATGGGCAAGAACGTGCCTTACGTCAGCGACGAGGTCACGCTGACCCTGCCGGTCGAAGCCATCAAGCAATGAGCATGAAATACGCAATCAAAGATAAGGAAAACGCATGACACAGACATTGTTCACCCCGACCAGCCTGGGAAAATTGCAGTTGGGCAATCGCATCGTGATGGCGCCGATGACACGCAGTCGCGCCATCGGTAACGTGCCGAACGAACTGATGGAGCAGTATTACGCGCAGCGTGCCGCTGCCGGGCTGCTCATCAGCGAAGGTGTCTCGCCTTCTCCCAACGGCCTCGGCTATGCGCGCCTCCCGGGCTTGTTCAGCGCGCAGCAGGTGGCGGGTTGGAAACGGGTGAACGATGCCGTGCATGCCAAGGGCGGCAAGACCTATGTGCAACTGATGCACACCGGCCGCGTCAGCCATGCCGCCAACATGCCAGCCGGCAGCAAGATCCTGGCGCCTTCTGCCATCGCCATGTCGGGCGAGGTGTGGACCGATAGCCAGGGCATGCAGCCCTACCCGGTGCCGGCCGCGATGACGGAAGACGAGATCGCGGCGACCATCGCCGAATATGCGCAGGCAGCCAGGAACGCCATCGACGCCGGTTTCGATGGCGTGGAGCTGCACGCCGCGAACGGTTATCTCATCGACCAGTTCCTCAACACGGCCAGCAACCAGCGCGACGACCAGTGGGGCGGCAGCGTGGAGAACCGCATCCGTTTTGCGGTGGAAGTGGCCAAGGCCAGCGCCGCCGCCATCGGCGCCGAGCGCATCGGCATGCGCATCTCGCCCTATGGCGTGTTCAACGACATGCGGCCGGATGCCAAGATGGACGCGCTGTATCTGCGCCTGGTCGAGGCGTTGAACGAGATCGGTCTGGTGTACATCCACATCGTCGATCACAGCTCGATGGGCGCCCCCGAAGTCAGCCCGGAATTGAAGGCCAAGATACGCGCCAACTTCAAGGGTAAGTACATCCTCTCCGGCGGATACGATGCGGCGCGTGCCAATGCCGATCTCGATGCGCAGAAGGGGGATCTGGTTGCCTTCGGCCGTCCGTTCATCTCCAACCCGGATCTGGTGAGCAAGTTGCAAAGCGGTGGCGCATGGACGCCGGTCGATCCTGCCACGTTCTATACGCCGGGCGCCAAAGGCTATACCGACTACTGATGGCTTACGTGCTCTACGGCACTTCGCATTGCCATCTGTGCGAGCAGGCGCAAGCCTTGCTCGCGCAGCTCGGCATCGTCGCCGAACATCAGGACATCGTGGATGACGATGCGTTGCTGGAACGTTACGGCACGCGCATCCCGGTGTTGCGCCGGCTGGCGGATGGTAGCGAGTTGGGCTGGCCGTTCGATGCGCAGATGCTCAGGCGTTTCTGCGCGTGAGCTTCAGCGCCACTTGGCATCCAGCAGACGGTCGCGCTTTTCCTGCGGGATGCGTTGCACGAAAGCGCAATCCGCGCGGTGCAAGGTGATGCCGAGGCGGGTGGTGTAACCCACGATGTGATCCGGCGCTTCCGGCTTGCAGCATTTCGCCATGCGTACCGTCAGCCCGCCCACGCCTTCGATCAGCACGCCGCCGGCGCCAGAGCGCGGCGCATTCTTTTGCGCGGCGCTTTTTTGCGGCAGGACTTTGGCGGGCGCTTCCTGCTGTAAGGCGGCGGCGATGCGCGCCGGCTTCAACTCATCGCGGCCCAGTGCGGCGAGCAGGTCGTCCAGCTTGCTGTAGCGCAACTGCTGCGCCAGCTTCTCCTGATTGATGTCGCTCACGCCGATGCGGTGCAGTTCGCGTTCCAGCAGGGCGCGTCCCTGCGCGATGCTGTCGTCCAGGTTCTGTTCGGCGAACCAGTGGCGCACCTTGGCGCGCGAACGCGCGCTCTTCAGATAGCCGAGCTGGGGGTTGGCCCAGTCGCGACTGGGGCCGCCCTGTTTTGCGGTGAGGATCTCCACGCGCTGGCCGGTCTGCAATTTGTATTTGAGTGGCACGATGCTGCCGTCCACCTTGGCGCCGCGTGTGCGGTGACCGAGGTTGGTATGCAGCACGTAGGCGAAATCCACCGGGGTCGCGCCGCGCGGCAGGTCGATCACCTTGCCTTGCGGGGTCAATACATACACGCGGTCTTGCAGAAGTTCGTTCTTGAACTGTTCCTGCATCTCGCCGCTGTCGGCCATTTCGGCCTTCCATGCCAGCACCTGGCGCAGCCAGGCCACCTTCTCGTCCAGTCCGCTCTCGCTGCCCTTGTTCTCCTTGTAGCGCCAGTGCGCGGCCACGCCGAGTTCGGAATCGTGGTGCATCTGCTGCGTGCGGATCTGCACCTCCACCGGCAGACGGCGCGGACCGAGCACGGCGGTGTGCAGCGAGCGGTAGCCGTTGGGCTTGGGGCGTGCGATGTAGTCGTCGAACTCTTTCTGGATCGGCAGCCACAGTTCGTGCACCACCGACAGCGCGGCATAGCATTGCTCGATGTCGTCCACCAGGATGCGCACCGCGCGCACGTCGTACAGATCCTCGAAGGCCAGTTGCTTGCGGCGCATCTTGTTGATGATGCTGTAGATGTGTTT